>CAZFHZ010000072.1:0-16778 GCA_964519015.1 uncultured Gemmatimonadota bacterium
GGTTCCGGTCGCTCGTGCGTACGCAGGTGGATGCAGGTTTCACCGCTGTAGAATGTTCCGAAGGGCAGGTACATCCCCAGGCGTCCCGACTCCCCCAGGCTGGCATACTTGATATCCCGCACCACCCCGATGATCTCGAATCCGGAACCTCCGATCCCGATCCAAGCCCGCTGACCGACCGGATCGCGTCCCGGCCAGAACAGCCGTGCCAGCGACTCGTTGATGACGATGCCCCGGGAAGGCTGGTCGTCTTCCGCCGGAGTGAAGGTGCGTCCTCGTTGCACCGCCAAACCCATCGCCGGGAAGTACCCGGAATCCACGTAATTGAACTCCACGGCAGGATTCCGGAAGTCGGGCGGCAACTCCCCTCCCTCGGGCCGGAAGCCGGTCCGGTTCCCCCCCACGCCGTAGAGCGGCAGCGTTCGCCCGAAGCCCACCGAGGCCACCCCCGGCAGCGCCTGCAGCTTCTCCCGGAGCCGCCGGATGAAGATCCTGCCCTCATCCGCCCGATACCCCTGCAGATCGAGATCGATCGAGGCCACCACGTGGCGGTCCGGCTCGAATCCCGGGTCGGCCCGATTCAGGTTGTAGAGGCTGCGGAGGACCAGCCCCGCCGCCAGGAGCAGTACCAACGAGAGGGCCACCTGTCCCGTCACCAGCAGGCGGCGCAGCCCCAACCCACCGATCCGATCGAAGCGGCGATTCTCTTTCAAGCTCGTCATCGGATCCTGGTGCATGGCGAAGAACACCGGCGTCACACTGAAGAGGATCCCGGTCAATACTGCGACCGTGAGCGTGAACAGCAGAACGGGCAGGTCGAGCGATCCCCGAATCACCAGAGGCAGATCGCCCGGCAAGGGGATACGCTGGATCGCATCGCGAAACAGGATACCGACGAGGAGTCCCGCCGCTGCCGCCAGCCCGGCCAGCAGCAGCCCTTCCGTCACGAACTGTCGTCCCAAGCGGGACCGGCTCACACCCAGCGCCAGCCGGATGCCGATTTCCTGGCGTCGGGAGGCGGTCTGTGCCAGCAGCAGTCCGGCGATGTTGGCACAGGCCAGCAGGAGGATCAGGCCGACGACCACCCACATGACACCCATGAAGCTTCCCACCTCACGCCGGAATTCCGGTTGCGGCATGGCTTCGGCGAACGGCAACAGCACGAACCGCTGGTCGGCATAAATCTCAGGCATCTCCCGGCGGAGTCGGGCGATGATCGCATCCCCGGCCACCTGGGCCTTCTCCAGCGTGACATCAGTGGCCAGCCGCCCCACATTGAGCGCCATCCAGCGTTGCCCGCGCGCATCCAGATACGGGTTGCCGGGCATCAGGGCGAACCGCTGGCCAAAGGGCGCCCACAGCGCCGGCTCCATCCCTCCGTTCAGATCCCGGAACTCCATCGGTGCGACACCGGCCACGGAAAAGGTGCGACCGTTGATGAGGATCGATCGCCCGATGACACCAGGATCCGATAAGAACCTGCGACGCCAGAATCCGTTTCCCAGGACCACTATCGGCTCACCCGTCTCGGACTCCTCCGCGGGAGTGAAACCACCACCGAGACTCAGCTTCACACCCAATCCGGTGAAATAGTCCGCACTCACGATCGCCCCCCACACTCGCTCATTCTGTCCCTCGATGCTGAGATTCAATGGAAGCGGGGTTTCGGTGATGAAATCGGAGAACACGGCCGTGGCTTCCTTCAGCGACCGGTACTCGGGGGGGGACAGATTCCCGTACTGGATGCCGCCTTCCCATCGGGGGAAGACAGACACCAGCCTCTCTGGCTCCCGCACGGGAGGCATCCGGACCAGCAGCGAGCGGGAGAAACTGAACACCGCCGTGTTCGCACCGATCCCCAGGGCCAGGATGCTTATGGCGATGATGGTGAAGCCGGGGGAGCGACGCAGCAGGCGACTCGCGTAGCTCAGATCCTGGCGCCAGCCGGAAAGGAACTCACGCCACCGGAGCCTGCGGTCGCCCGCCCGGACCTCCCGGCGGCAGGCTTGGCGCACACCCTCGGCGTCACCAAAGCGCCTTAGCACCTCGGCCCGGGCATCATCCGGAGACCGGCCCGAGGCGACCAGATCCTGGATCGCCATTTCAATGTGGGCCGAGATCTCACGGTCCACACTCTCCTCGACCGGCAGCGCCCGTACGTTCGGACGCCGGCCGGTGATGTGGTTCCGGATCTTCCGGGGCTTGTTCATGGCTCCGCGGTCTCCGGGTAGAGGACCAGGGACATGGCGTACACGTAACGTTTCCACATGGCCAACTGGTCCGTCAGGTGACGCCGGCCCGCGGGTGTGATCTCGTAGAACCGCGCTTCACGTCCCGTTTCGGTCTGCCCCCAGGCGGCCTGCAGCCACCCCTTGTTCTCCAGTCGCCTCAGGGCCGGATAGAGGACCCCTTCCTCCACCTGGAACGCGGCCTGGCTCAGGGCACCGATCCGGCGGCTCAGGTCGTACCCGTGCAGCGTTCCGCCGCTGAGCGTCCGCAGGATCAGCACATCGAGGGTTCCTCTCAGAAACGGCAGCGTGTTCGGAGCCATCTTCACCTCCCGGAACCGGAAGGGGTGGAGGACAGGCACGGACGTCCCACCCGCATACATATGATACATACCCATATGATACATACGGGGTGGGGTTCGCTCGGGTTTCAGATATCAGGAGCAGCTGAGAAATCAGCCGGACTGTACGGCTCCGGAATCTCCGGCAGCCGGCATTCGACGTGCGCAGAGACCGGGGAAACCGGAGTCTCAACGTCCCGGGAAGCGCCCGTAGACGACGAGTTCCTCCAAGGATTTCTTCGGCGGCGCATCCGGCCACTCCTCCGGAACACCGATGGGAGTGAAGCACACCACTGTGTAACGTTCCGGGATCCCGAAAAGAGGCCGCATGACCTCATCGGGGAAGTAAGTGGTGAAGAAGCCGGTGCCGTAACCCAGGACCCGGGCGGCGTTCATCAAGTTCCCCGCGGCCAGCGTCGCGTCCTGGACGGCGTAGTCGGGATAGGGGCACTCCCGGTCGGCCAGCACGGCCACGTAGACGGGAGCGGAGAGCGCACCCTCCAGCGCCTGACGCACGCGCCGGCGGACCTCGCTGGTATCGGTTCCGGCCGCCCGCGGGGAACGCCGGTAGCGGGCCAGGTAGCCGTCGAGCGCCGCTTCCTTCAGCTCGTCGAGGCGCCGGCGGTCGTCGACCACCAGGAACTTCCACGGCTGCTGGTTCCCGGCGGTGGGAGCGTGGCGGGCGGTTTCCAGGATGGCCTCCAGGTGTTTGCGGGGCACCGGGTCCGCCCGGAACCTGCGCACCGTGCGCCGCTGGAGGAAGTTCTGCAGCGCCTCCTGCTGCGATTGGGTGTACAGGACCCCCCCATCCATTGAGTCGAAGCGGCGCTGGATGGGAGTGCACACATCCCCGACCACCCGCCAGGAACCGTCTTCCCGATGCCACAACAGGGTGAAGTAGGAGTCCAGCCGGTAGACCGGTCCCTGAGCGGTCGGCTGCCGGTAGTGGAAGACGGCCAGGGTCCAGCCGAAGTCCACCCCCTCCTCAACGCGCAGGAGCTCCACCGGCATCTCCCACCCGCTCTCGCCGAACCACTCCTCGTGGAAGCGGCGATAGCCCTCCCGCCCTTCGATCATCTGTCCGGTCGAGGTGAGGAAGAACATGTCCTCCTCTCTTGTGACCGTACGGAACAGCCCTTCCAGGTCCCCCGCCTGCACCGCCCGGACGTAGTCGTCGAAGGCCTCTTTCAGCGAAGTCATTCTACCGATGTGCCCCTGGTGGATAGGGGATGGGAGCAGGAGTCCCATGCCGGCGAGGGCCAGGATCGGCAGTAGCGTGCCTTGCATCGTTATCGGCTTCACTGCTTCACTCCCGTCTCAGGGTTCGCACCGGATCGACCGAGATTGCCCGCCGGGCCGGG
Organism: uncultured Gemmatimonadota bacterium; assembly: GCA_964519015.1. Taxonomy (GTDB): domain Bacteria; phylum Blakebacterota; class Blakebacteria; order Blakebacterales; family CAYUVJ01; genus CAZFHZ01. The sequence goes on from CAZFHZ010000072.1 coordinate 3,931, forward strand.
ACCAGCAGCGCGGGCAACGCCGCGACCAGGAAAAACAGCAGCGCGAGGGCGATGGCGGGCGGGTCGAGGGTTGTAACACCGTACAGGCTGCTGGAAAGGAGCCGGGCGAGGAAGGCGGCGGAGAGCAGTCCGAGTATCATGCCCAGCAGCACCTTCGCCAGACCCTGGCGCAGCACGAGCGCAAGTACCTGGTGGTTGTCCGCTCCCAGCGCCATCCGGATGCCGATTTCCCGGGCGCGTTCCGCGGTGGCATAGGACACCACCCCGTAGATGCCCACCCCCGCCAGCATCAGCGCCAGGGATGCGAAGGCCCCGAGCAGCAGGGCCAGCAGGCGGTTTCGGGAAGTCGACCTCCCCCGGTAGTCGTCCATCGTCCGGACCGTGGAGATCGGCTGGTCCGGATCCGCGGCCAGGACCTCGCGACGGATCGGCTCGGCCAACGTCGTCGGATCCCCCGCGGTACGCACGACCAGGAAGTAGCCGTAGTCGTTATCCTGCTGGTGGGGGATGTAGAGCTGCAGTTCGGATTCGACCAGCGGACCGCGCCACCGGACGTCTTCGGTTACCCCGATCACCTGCATCCAGGGATTGTCGTAGGAGGATTTCCCGAACTTCAGCCGCTTCCCGACGGGATTCTCCGCTGGCCAGTACCGCTCGGCCAGCGAGCGGCTGACGACGACCTGCCGTTCACCGTCGGGTGGGTCCTCGAACGTGAAGTCGCGTCCCCGTACCAACGGGATGCCCATGGTCCGGAAGTAGCCGGGACTCACGGCGCTGACCTCGGCCCAGGTGGACCGTCCCGGCTCTTCGGACGGCTGCCCTTCGACGTGGAAGTCGTTCTGCCAGGCGCTGTCGCTCAGGGGGAGGATGAAGGTCGTGGCGGCCGACTCCACCCCGGGCAGGCCGCGTATCCGATCCAGCAGCCCGAAGAAGAACGCCCTCCGCTGAGCCTCCTGGGGATAGCGGGCCGGTGGAAGATTGACCTTCAGGGTCAGTACGTTCCCGGTATCCATCCCGAGATCGGCGGTCACGATCTTCGAGAAACTCCGGATCATCAGCCCTGCTCCGAAGAGCAGCAGAACGGCCACGGCGGTCTCGGCAATCATGAACCCGCTCTGGAGACGTTTCTGCCTGACCCCTACGGAGGTCCGACCCGATTCCTTGAGCCATTCGTTGGTATCGGTCTTCATCAGTTGCAGAGCCGGGAAGAGTCCGAAGAGGCTCCCAGTGAGCAGGGTGAGGAGCAGGGCCACGACGACCACCCGGCCATCGATCCCGACCGGGAAGACCACCGGCAGGAAGAGGGCGAACCGGATACTCAGCACCGAGGTCGCCCCCACCGCCAGCAGCAACCCGATGAGTCCGCCCAGCAACCAGAGCGAGAGGCTCTCGGCGAGCAGCAGGCGCATGATGTGGCCCCGCCCCGCTCCCAGCACCGTCCGGACCGCGATCTCCCGGCGACGGCAGGTCCCCCGGGAGAGCAGCATGCCGGCGACGTTGGCACAGGCGATGAGCAAAACCAGGCCGACAGCGGCCAGCAACAGGAAGAGCAGCCCGCGGTATCCCCGCGTCAGACGCTCCCGCAGGGGCACGACGTGCACGCCCGTGCCCGTATCGTACTGCGGATATTCCTGCTCCAGGCCGATCGCCACCCGCTCCATGTCGGCGCGGGCCTGCGCCACGGTCCGCCCCGGCTTCAGGCGTCCCAGGACCAGCAGGACGATGTGGTTGCCGCGCTGGTTTCTCCACTGCTCGGCGAACTGCCCCAGGGGCACGTAGAAGTCGATGTCGTTCATATAGGGCGGGAAGGTGAACCCCGGCGGCATGATCCCGACCACGCTGTAGGGTTCATCATTGAGCACCACCGTATCTCCGACCACACCCGGGTCCCCTCCCAGGCGCTCCAGCCACAGCCGGTGCGTGAGTACGACTACGCGCTCCCCCCCGACCCGGTCTTCCTCATCCAGAAAGGTCCGCCCCAGGATCGGTGCAGGACCAAGCAGCCGGAAGGTCGCGGCCGAGACCCGCGCGGCTCTCAGTTCGACCGGCTCACCCCGTCCGGTCAGGATCATTCGGTCGAAATTGACCCCGGCGAGGTCCACGAACGAATCGTTGCGCTCGCGCCAATCCAGGAAATCGGGGTAGGAGACGCCGCCATTCTCGAAATCGGGGAGACGGCTCCAGAGGCTGATCAGCTCATCCGGTGAATCGTACGGCAAGGGCCGGATCAGCAGGGCGTTGATCAGGCTGAAGACGGTGGCCACGCCTCCGATACCGAGGGCCAGGGTCAGCGCCGCCACGGCGGTGAAGACGGGAACCCGCCGCAGCCCCCGCAGGGCCAGGCGGAAGTCCCTCAGGAGATCCCTGAAGCGCAGGCTCCGCCGGCAGAGCCTGTTCTCCCGGCGCGTGACATCGCGGCAGTCGCTGCGCACCGCTTCCAGATCACCGAAGATTCGGAGCGCCTCGGCCCTTGCCTCTTCCTCCCCCAGGCCCTGGTCGACGAGCTGCTCGATCCTCTCTTCGAGATGAAAGCGCAGTTCCTCCTGCATGCTGCCGTCCAGACCCCGGTCGAGGCGGAAGAGCCGTTTCCATCCAGCGACCCGAATCATTGGAGATCCAGCCAGGCTAGGTCGAGTACTCGCAGGACGGCCCGGGTGTTGCTCACCCAGCTCTTCATCGCCTTCTGCAGCCAGCGCTCGCCGCGGGGGGTCAGGGCATAGTACTTGGCGCGCTTCTTTTTTTCGGAGATGAGCCACTCCGATTCCACCAGCCCCCTCCCCTGCAGTCGATAGAGCGCGGGGTAGAGCGAACCCTCCCCGATGCGCAGGCTGTCGCCGGAACGCCGGGTGATCTGCTGGGCGATGGCCAGGCCGTGCATCGGCCCCCCTTCACTCAACATCTTCAGGATCAGCAGTTCCAGCATCCCATAGAGGTATCCTGCCTCCATCCGACCCATCGATGGCTCCTTCTGCCCGTTCGTTCCGGTGGAAGGCGTCGACACATTGTTTGGTCTGTCGAAACAATACTTCGTTTAAATACGTATCGTCCTCCCGAAGGGTTGCGGGAGGATGTTCGTGAGTTATGCCGGCATCGGCGGGCGTCTGGGTGAGAGCGTCTACGTCGAGGGGGGGCGCTGAATCCAGCGAGCCGGTGGCGGTGCTTTCCGGCTAGTTCCTGCAGTTCGACACGGAGCGTAACAGCATGTCCGATATCCGTTCCTATCTCTCCCGATTCTTCTCCCGCTCGATCCTCCTGCTCCTGATAATCCCGGCCGGCTGCGCCCAGGGTGATCGGAAAGGGGAGGGAAGCTGGCAGGGGGAGATCGCCCGACTGGACGGCCGGACCACCGTGAGCAACCTGGGGGGTCAGGTCTGGGAAGGCCCCGCCCGCCTGGACGAGTTTCTCGTGATCGGCCGGGAGGAAGGGATCGATTCGGAGCTGTTCACGGATGTCCGCGGGATCGCTGCCACCGGCGAGCGGCTCTATATCTTGGACCTGCAGGCGCCCATGGTTCGCATCTTCGGTTTCGACGGGAGCCGGCGGGGCGCCTTCGGCCTCGCTGGCGATGGGCCGGGCGAACTGCAACGACCCAGCGGACTGGCGCTGGATACGACTGGAAGCCGGGTCTTCGTACGGGACGGTGCCGGAGCCCGCATCAACGTCTACGACCTCGAAGGGCGGACCCTGGAAACCCGGCGCACGCCCTGGGCCCGTGCCTTCCTGAGTCCTCTGGTGGTCTTCCGGGGCCTGCCCTGGACCGAAGCGGTTCTCAATCCGGGGGTCCCTTCCAGCCAGTGGCGGACCGGGATGGTCGCCTGCGCTCCCGACGGATCCCCGGCCGACACGCTGGCGCTCCCGCAGCTCCCCTTCCAGCCCCTCGAACTCATCATGCGCACCACCATGAGCAGCACGGGAGTCATGATACCCTATTCCCCCGAGCGGATCTGGGCGATGACGCCGGAGGGAGGGCTTCTGGCAGGTACTTCCGACCGCTACCGTTTCGAGCTCCGGCGGGCGGACGGGAGCGAGCTCGCCGTGGAGAAGTACTGGGAACCGCACGTTCCCGTGCTGCCGGAAGAGGCGGCCTGGTACCGCGGGAAGATGACCATGACCATGCTCCGCGAGGATCCCGACTGGTCTTGGAACGGCCCCGAGGTGCCCAGCTACAAGCCGGCTTTCAAGTACCTCTTCCCCGACCCCGAAGGACGTATCTGGGTCGTGCGGCCGGGACCCGGCCGGAGGTTGGAGGGCGGTGTCCAGGAACCTCAGGACTGGCGGGACTACTTCCTGAAACCCGCCTGGGAGGATACTTGGCTGCTGGAGGTCTTCAGCCCCGACGGACGCTACCTGGGCCCGGTCGAGGTACCGGAAGGGATGCAGTTCCAGCCGAGGCCGTGCGTGTGGGGGGACCGCTTGTTCGCCCTGGTCACCGACCCGGACGGCACCCCTCTCATCAAGGGGTACCGCCTTTCCTTACCCTGAATCCCTCGCAAACCGGACCACGCCGGGTAGGAGAGGCACCCTGCTTCGACTTCCGACCACTTCGACCAGCAGGGGGGGATCGGGACAACCAGTAATACGTTGCGTACTATTACTTGGCGTAATATATTATTCACCGGCCGGAGTTCCCGGGGCGGTCCGCGCCGCCGGATCCACGTCCCGGACCGGCCGGTCTGTCGAACCCCTTGCGGAGGCGATGTCGTCATGCGATTCCCGCTGAGTTCCGCCCTGCGCAGTTCTATCCGAGTCCTGTTGCTGACCGTGGTCTTCTTTATCTCTTATCCGATCGGTGCTGTCGTAACGGGCCTGACCGGGGGCGCATCGGGTGGGGAGGGCCCGACCTCCGGCTCGCTCGGGATGGTACTTCCCCTGCTACTGGTCTGCCTGGTGGACGCCGTAATACTGACCGCCCTGCTCTTCCATTGCCGCTGGAGGGGCTGGAGACTGGCCGCGGCCGTCTCCCTGCTGCTGTTCGGTGTAGAAACCTTCCTCTCCCAGATGGAGGTGTTCTACTTCAACCTCGCCTTGGGGCTGCCGACCGGGACGATCCTTCGAATCGTGGGCTCGGGGGCGGTCCGCGCCCTGATCATCGCCCCGCTGGCGGTTCTCATCACGGGCCGGTGGACGATCTCACGCGCTCAGGGGGAAGATACCGAACTGCTCGCAGCGGGAGCGTGGTCTTCCTGGCGCGGCCTGGCCCTGTCCGGCCTGCTCCTGGCGGCAGCCTACGTGGTAGTCTACTTCTGCTTCGGATACTTCTTGGCCTGGCAGTCGGAGGCGGTGCGGCTCTTCTACTCCGGATCCACGCAGCTTCAATCCTTCCTCGCCCATATGCGGGATCGGGTGCTCCACGGCAGTCCTACCCTGGTGCCTTTCCAGCTCCTGCGGGGAGGTCTCTGGGCCGGCCTCGCCCTGCTCGTGATTCGGATGACAGAAGGAACCCCGCGCCGTCACGCCCTCCTCACGGCGCTCCTTTTCGGCGGGATTTTATCGGTGCCTTGTCTACTCCCCAATCCCTACCTGCCCACCGACGTGCGGATGGTGCACTTTGTCGAGATCCTCTCCTCCATGCTGCTGTTCGGCGCATTGGCCGGGGGGATCCTGAGCAGGTCCCGGCTTGGTCCGGGAAACGCGGGATTGAGCATGACCGGTCCAACCGGTAGATAATGGACAGACCATGGGTGTTAAGACCACGACTACCTCGATGCTGGAACATGCCCTGCTGGCACTTATCCACCAGCGGCCCAGCTCCGGCTACGACCTCCGCAAGCTCTTCGCCGAATCCCACCTCCACCACTTCAGCAGCAGTCCAGGAGCGATCTACCCCGCCCTCGCGCGGCTGGAGAAGAAGGGCCTGATCACGGGCACGATCCGGCAGGGTGACACATTGCGGCCGCGGCGGGTCTATCGGATCACCCGGGCAGGGCTGAAGGTGCTCCAGGTCTGGTTGGAACGTCCGGTGACGCGGGAGGACGTGGTCTCGAACATCAAGGAACTCACCCTCCGTTTCGCTTTCATGGGGGATCACCTGGACGACGAGGCGACTCTTCACTTCCTGGACGGAGTGATCAGGGAGACGGCTCCTTTTATCAACCAACTGGAGGAGTTCGTCCGAACAGACACAGGGGAGCTCTCCCTGCACGGCCGCCTCGCCATCGAGAGCGGCCTGGCCCACTACCGCTCCTTCCTCGATTGGGCCCGACAGGCCCGCCGTCGGTTCCGTGAACGTGACCAGGGAAAGTAGGCCGGTGTCCCCCGGTGGGATCCGCCGGGGTGAAGTGGCCGGTTTCGTCGCCCTGGTGCTTCCGCTCAGCTGGGGGATCATGCTCCTGGTGCGAGCGGGGACTTCCCGGGCCGGTGCGGGGATCGCCATGGCCGTCCCGATGATCGTAGCGCTGGTTTTTCTGATGAGACGTGATCGCCGAAGCCTGGTCGCGATCGGCTGGCGGATTCCCCGGTGGCCCTATGTCGGCCTGGCGATCGGGCTGCCGCTCCTGTTACTGGGGTTGGTGCTGCTGATCGATTGGATGGCGGGCTGGATCGCCTTCAATCCCGAATACCTGCTGAACCGATTCCCAACACCCTACCTGTGGCTGAACCTCATCCTGGCCGTACCGGGCATGTTCGTGCCTTTCCTGGTGCTTTCCCCGGTTGCTTTGATCTCCGGCTGGGTGAGCCACCTGGGGGAGGAATTCGCCTGGCGGGGCTACCTGTTCCGCTCCCTGGCCGGGCGGTACAATGATCCGCTACGGGCGGTCGTGCTCACCGGTATCGTGTGGTGGCTCTGGCACGCTCCGTTCTTCCCGCTCAGTCCCGCCCTGGCCGGCCTGTCAACCGGCCCGGTCCTGCTCCTGCTGGCCACCTCCCTACCAGCCCTGATCGGGACTACCGCCATCTATAGCTGGGCCTATGAAGCCTCGGGATCGATCTGGACCCCCACTGCCCTGCACCTCTTCTGGAATCTCTATCGGAGTATCCTGACTGGACGGCTGGCCGACGGCGCCGCGGGGCTCTTCAGCGGGAGCCTGTGGCTGGTCAACGGGGAAGGCGTAGTCGGCAACCTGGTCAGTGCGCTGGCCGGGATCCCTTTCCTGGTTCTGCTGGCCCGAAGGGGTGGATTGATGGTTCCTGCGGCGGTCCCGAAATGACAAAGGGCGGGGTCATCCCCGCCCTTTCTCTAATCCCCTGCCCCCCAGCCGGATTTCCGTCCGCCGGGGGCGTCGCGTTCGGTTTAGAAGGTGACCAGACCGGCCAGCTTCAGGATATCCAGGTGGTTGAGGATCGCCTGCAGGTCGCTCGGGTTCGGGTACTGGGCGTCGAGCAGTTTCTTGATGTCGAGCGCGCTGTTGGTCCCGTCGCAGAGCAGCTGCAGCTCGGCCGTGCTGGCGACCTGCCCGCGGCCGACCGGATACTTCGCCCGCTCCGCCTCGGGCACCGCACTGATGGCCGCTTGGTAGCCTTCCCGGATCTTGGCCGTGGGCTTGGGAACGATCCGGCTCGCCCTCCGCTCCAGGTCGGACACCTGCAGCCGGACCGGGGCGATCCCCAACCGTCCGGCCGTGGCCCGCATGTGGGTCTCCAGGGCGGCCAGATGCTGCTGGCCGACCCCCTCGATCATCTTCTGGAGCGCAGCCACGTGGTCGCCGACCTTCTTCGCATCGACGGCCAGTTCGTTGATGCTCCGCAGGGTCGCCTGCTCGTTGATGACGGTCGCCTCGACCAGGCTGCGGGCGGCCCCGTAGGAGGCGGCCAGTGAGGCCGCGTCGGCGGTGTTCAGCTTCTCCAGTCCCATCATGAACTGATGGGCCAGACGGGCGGTGCCGTTGCTGGCCGTTTCCGAGGCGATGCGCATGGCCAGGTCGTCATCGGCGCTGGCGATGGTATAAGCCGCCGCTGCCCCGATGATGACGATCCGCTTGAGGGTGGTCGGGTCCGCCTTGTCGGCCCGGTCCCCCGAGGTGTGGTACCAGCGGTCGGGCCAGGCGATCATCATGACCCCGGGCACCCCGACCGCCCAGTCGTTGAAGACTTCGTGGTCGGAGGAACCGTAGTGGGTTTCGATGGAGTAGTAGAACGGGTCGTCGGAGCCGGAGGGGGCCACCATGCGCCGCGGGACCTTGTAGAAACCGCTCCGGTTCTGGATTCGCTCCCGGTTGGAGTCCCCCACGAAGCGGTAGTAGTTCTCCATGACGTCGTTGATGTAGTGCGCATTGCCGTAGGTGGTGCGCATCAGGTTGAAGAAGGCCTGGTTCTTGCTCAGCCACTCCCCGACCATGTCCATGTTGATGTTGCAGAGGGTGTTGGCCATCAGGTCCATGTGCGCCTGCACCCAGGGACGGGTGCCGGAGAACTCCGGCCCCCAGAGGAACCGGATGGTCCGCTTGGGCGGGGGGATGCGCCCTTCGCTGATCAGGGTGTGCAGCGTGCGGGCCACCTCCAGGATGGCCGCAGTCCCCGAGTCGTTATCGTTCGCCCCCTGCTTGGTGTAGCCCTCGAAGAGGTGGGCCGAGAAGATGATCTCACCGGCGTTCGGGTCGGTGCCCGGGATGTAGCAGACCGGGTCTTCCAGGTCGTATTCCCGGGTGGTGCTCTCCACCTGCGCGTGCACGGTAATCTTCTGGCCGGCCATCAGGCGCGCCTTCAGGCTCTCCGCTTCCCGGGGGGGGATGAAGAAGCCGAACTTGGCCGGTTGGGCCTGCGCCCCCCGGCCGCCACTCACCCCACTCCACGGGATCTGCAGGGGGTCGAAAAGGGGCCGCCCGTTGCTGATGCAGACCACCCCCTCCGCCCCCTTCTCCAGGCAGGCGTAGCGGTGGGTATTGCCGATGGAGCCCTCGGTGACCACGATCTTGCCGGCCACCCCGGCGCGGTCGATCTCTTCGCCCGTCCCCTGACCCACCCAGACCAGCTCGGCGGTGACATCGGCCGGGTTGCTCCCCGAGGCGAGCATGGCCCGCAGATCGGTGAAGGAGGCCAGTTTCTGGCGCATGGGGGCGACCTCCCACAGTTCCCCCTTGATGCCGTCCCAGACCGATCCGCCGGGGAAGCGCTCGATTTCCGCACCGGGCAGCCCGTACAGTTTCATCAGGTCGAAGACGTACTGGGCTTCCAGGAAGGTGCCCGCGTATTCATCCGGTTGACGGTCCCGGTTGAAGCCGCCAATGGCGACGACCGTGTTCCAGGCCGTCTCCCCCGAGGCTTCCCCGATGATCTCGTCCATGATCTGCGGAGAGAGGAGGGTCCACTGGTACCAGGGAGTCACCTGGGCCGCTGTCGGGCCCGCAGTGGACAACAGGACGGCCAGGGTCGGGAGAAGGATCCGTGTACGCATATTGAACTCCGCGCCAGGGTTCGAAACAGTGAGCGACCCACGTTATACAACCGGGACGATGGGAGTACAATCGGGCCCGTCCCCTCCTTTGGCCGGGTGGGCGGTCCTTCTTCTGAACAGGTGGGCCACCGGCCCCGTATCCGGATAGAATGCCGATGTGCAGGCAGGACCGAGGGCCGGTCCCGATCGCCTCCCACAGCCGGAGCCCGCCGCCATGACGACACCCGACGCCCTCTCCGTCTACCTCGAACGCTTCGAGGAGCTACGCCGCAGCAAACGCTGGACGACCGGTCTGGACATGCTCCGCTTTTCGGCGCTCATCCTCACCGCCAGCGACCACCCGGGGCTCGGTGTCGGCCTGGAAGAGGCGGCCCAGCGGCTGCTCAAACGCTCCGGGACCTTCGGCGCCCTGAACTCGCCGGCCCGCTACGCGGTGGCGGCCATGCTGCTGCGGCGGGGGATGGACATCGATGCAGCCTACGATCGGATCGAAGCGGTGCGTGGTCTCTTCCGTCAGGAGAAACTGAGGCGGGGGGGGATCTTCGAGGTGCTGGCCGCGCTGCTGCTGGCGCTCCAGGCCGGGGAGCGGGAGGTGGACATCTGGACGGTCCGCCGGATGAAGGAGATCCTCGAGCGCTGGAAGAAGGACCACAAGTTGCTGACCGGGTCCGATGACTACCCCATGGCGGCGCTGCATGCGGCCCGCGGTGCTTCCGCAGAAGGGATCGGCCACCGGGTCGAGGAGTTCTATCAGGCCCTGCACCGGGAAAGACTCGCCCGGGGGAACCAGCTTCAGCTGGTCTCCCACCTGCTGGCCGTCACCGAGCTGGGGGCGGTCGATGCGGCCAAGAGGTTCACTGCCATCCGCCGGGCGCTCAAAGCAGCGGGGATCCGGACCTATGAGAGCCAGTATGACGAGATCGCCCTGCTGGTGATGCTGGGCGGGGATCCCGAACAGCTGGCCGGCCGGCTCGCCGGGGTGGTGGAGCGTCTTATGGGCGTCCGGCCGCGTCCACAGAAGAGCATCGCGATCTCGATCGGCGCCGGGCTGATGCTGGCCGAAGCGGCCGGAACCACCCCGCTGGACGAGACCGGCGTGGACATGACCACCATGCGCGCCGTCCAGGCGGTCATCGAAGCTCAGCAGGCGGCCATGGTGGCCATCATCGCCTCCTCGACCGCCGCCACCTCCGCCGCCCACTGAGCGGAGAGCGGTCGGTTCAGAGCAGCGCGGCCAGCGTCAGGGCGACCGCCAGCAGGACATTGGTCCCCAGGTTCCACTGCACGTTGGCCGCCAGGGCGGGGATGGGGACAGGCCCGTCCGGATCGGTGAGCGCCCACCGCAGGGGTAAGGCGAGCAGGAGGCTGGGCAGCAGTCCGAGCAACGCTGGGATCGGGAGCGCCCCGGCCAGCACCCCGGCCAGGATAGCCAGTGGGGTGCCGAGGGCCGCGGCCGCGTAAACGATGGCCGCTCGGCGCCGTCCCAGCAGCAGGACCAGGTTGCGCCGCCCGCCCGCCCGGTCGGCCTCCTCGTCGGGGAACTCGTTCAGCAGGAGCAGGTTGAAGGTCATGAAGAAGGCCGGGATTGCCACCACCCAGGCGGCCGGGCCCACTCCCCCCCCCTGCACCAGCGCGGTACCGGCCACCGGCAGAGCCCCCAGCCCCAGTCCGGCCGCCACCACCCCCACCCCGATCCGGGCCAGCAGGTCGGTGTAGGCGAGCACCAGCACCGCACCGGCGACCATATAGGGAATCAGTACCGGCCCTCTCCTGGTGATCAGCCAGAGTCCGCAGAGCAACCCGACCAGCGCCCCCCCCAGGCCGACCGCGACCGCCGCCCGGACCGGGATGGCGCCCGAGGGGAGGGTTCCGCTGCCGCCCGAGAAGGGGGTGCGCTGGGTGGCCAAGTCGATCCCGCGGCGCATGTCGCTGGCCTCGTTGAGGGCGTTGACCGCGGCGTGCAGGGCCACTAGGCCGATCAGCGCGGCCAGGGTGTTGAGGGGATCGAAGGCACCGCCATAGGCACCGGCCGCGGCGCCGCTGGCCACCAAGGTCACCGCCAGCAGCAGGAAGGGGGCGCGGGCCACACTCAGGTAGGGTCGGAAGTCCGGCATCGTCGTACTCCAAAGAGATGGAAACGGGATCTCACATCGAGAACATCCTGTCCCTGACAACTCATCTGTGCCCATTCTCGCCCGCAATCGGATAATCCAGTTAGGCGAAGTGGGCGAGCTAATGCCATCAACCTACTTGTGGACAGTCCCCAGGATTCGCCTTTCTCTGATCACGGTTCATATATAGGACCGTCGTCACCGGATACAGACCGGTACATATTGACGTAGGTAGGCAGGGCGCATCCACTCATGCGGTCGGTACTGAAGAGTACTCTACCGTTCTTCCCAATCAAGAGTGTGTAGCTGAATGGATTCGATCCATGGCTCAGGAATCTGTTCCTTGTTATATTCCTCGCGGTAATTCCAAACCTAGTCTCCAAAATCTCGCACAAGTCCCTGGTCGTGTCCGACTGTTCAGATCCCTCCAAGTAGAAGTGGATATTTGAGATTGGGAACCCGGCAGACCTTGCCGCAGCAACAAAGCCCGTGATTGTATCCATAAGGAGCCTTTGCCGTACCGTCGTTACGTGAACGATGCGACCAAGACCACCGCTCGATGAACCCGATTCAATTCTCAGATTGGGATCAAGCCCTAGCTCCTCCATGGTTTCTCTATCCAGGAAATCCCCTGGTCTCACGTGGATATCTTCCACGCTCAGACTCGCCTCATAGTATCGCGCCGCGAAGCAGCCGATCATCCCATTTCGCGCAAAATCCCTGAATTGTCGCTGAAGATTCGTCGAGTATGCCAATAATAGAGTTGAAAATATCAGGGCGCTAATGACGGTTATTAAGAACTTGAGTTTGTTCATGGATCCATTCAATTCTCAGACAGGTAGAATGGGATATTATGGATGGCATTGTTAACGACACTTACTATCAGTCGGGCGAAGTAGTCATTCATTGATTTTGGCACACTCAATCGGTCCAAGGTAACAAAACCGTTGTATGCTTCTAATGTCACCGCTTCAAGGAACCGAGCTACATCATCTGAAAAAGGCCATGTTTTAAAATGTTTTCCGTTGAGCCCGGAAATCTGAACTTTCCTCACTCGTGCATCTTCATCAAATGCTATTGCCATTTCAAGGTAGTTTGAAGCCCTTGCTGTTATTGAGAACGGGAGTGCTACTGTCACAATCCAACCGACCGGTTCGTTTCCCTCCAAGCTTGAGTGTACTTCATGAAGAAACCCACTCTCATCCATGGGTTTGACCACTGCTGAGAATCCAAACAGATCAGCCGTCAGTTCGTCCAGGCCCAATCTTCCGACTCGGGGGGAACTAATTCCGTACCAGTACGGTGAAGTGCGTGTTCTCCATGTAGACAGAAGTTCTGAATATCCAAAGTACTCGTTCACCAGGGAGAGAGTCGCATTCCCAAGAGCGAGGAGAGGGATAATCGTT
>CAZFHZ010000073.1:0-16240 GCA_964519015.1 uncultured Gemmatimonadota bacterium
CGTTCAGGGTCAGTCATACTTGATAAGCTCGTACGGCAGTTCCACCGGCTGGTCGGTCAGCAGAGCCACCAGCACCTGCCAGAGGGTGTCGGCGGAAGGCGGACAACCCGGGAGGTGGTAGTCGATCTTCACCACCTCATGGCAGGGGTAGACCTTGTCCAGCATGAGCGGGATCTCGGGGTCGTTGGGTGGCTCGCCGCTCGGGTTGTACACCGTAGGGCCCTTCACGTAGGCTTCCTCCAGGCACTCCCGGATGGGCACGTTGTTGCGGAGGGCGGGGATCCCCCCCATGGTGGCGCAGTCCCCCACTGAGATGAGGATGTCGCAGTGCTTGCGGAAATCGCGCAGGACCTCGACGTTCTCCTCATGAGTGCAGCCCCCCTCGATGAGTCCGATGGCGCAGCGCCCGGTGAACTCCTTGAAGTCGTCGATCGGCGACTTGTCGAAGTCGACGAGTTCGACCAGCTGCAGGATCCGGTCATCAATGTCCAGCACGGACATGTGACATCCGAAGCAGCCGGCCAGCGAGGTGGTTGCGATCTTCGGCTTGGCCATGGCGTCTGCCCTCACTTTCCGGAGTCGGCCCGGCGGGCTTCGATATCAGAGCCGATCGGCTCGTGGTCGTACAACCTCTTCCCGATCGGGACCTGGTAGCCCACCCGCTTCTTCAGGAGCGCGCCGACCGGACAGATACCGACTGCCTCGTCGGTGACGTCGAGGTCGGTCGCCTTCAACCGCGCTTCGCTGTTGGCCGCCAGCCGCTTGTGGGGCCCACGCCCCACGAACCCGAAGACGTGCTTGCCGTCCAGGTCACGTGAGGCCCGCACACACCGCGCGCAGAGGATGCAGCGGTTATGGTCGATCATCACATCGGGATGCGAGGCGTCCACCTCGCGTTCCGGCCACAGGTAGGGGTAGCGCGGGGCGGTGATGCCCAGCCGGTACGCCATGGCCTGCAGCTCGCAGTTGCCGCTCTTCTCGCAGAACATGCAGAAGTGGTTGCCCTCCACGAAGAGCAGCTCGATCAGAATCCGGCGGAACTCACGCAGGGTCTCCGTGTCGTTTTCCACCACCATCCCATCCCCCGCCGGCTGGGTGCAGGCGGAGGCGGGACGGCCGTTGACCATGACCGTGCAGACCCGGCAGCTCCCGAACGGCTCGAGACCCGGCTTGTGACAGAGGCGCGGGATGTAGATACCGGCCTCGTCGGCCGCTTCGATGATCATCTGGCCCGGTACGGCCGTGACCTCGATGCCGTCGATCGTGAAGGTGATCTTCTCGGGCATCACGGATGCTCCTCCCCTAGTGGGTGTGAACCGAGGGCCGACCGGCGATGGTCGTCGCGGGTTCCAGAGCTGCGTCCAGGTCGAAGGAGCGGCTGAAGCCGTCCGGATCGGCCTGGATGAGTCCTTCATAGAGCGGGCGGAAGGATTTCAGCGACGTAATCACCGGGTTGGAGGAAGTCTGGCCCAGTCCGCAGCGGCTGCAGGCCTTCATGACCCGGCTCAGCTCCTCTATCTTCTCCAGGTCCCCCGGTTCTCCCCGGCCTTTCATCAGCTTCTCCAGCGCGTGCTTTAGGGTGGTGTTTCCGGCCCGGCAGGGGGTGCAATAGCCGCATGACTCATCCTCGAAGAACTCCATGAAGGCGTGCGCCACCTCCAGGATGTTCCGCCCGGGTCCGAGGACGATGATCGATCCACCGGTGGCCAGGTCTTCGAAGCCTATGATGCGATCATAACCGTCGGGTCCGAGCATCTGGCCGGCCGGTCCGCTCACCTGGACGGCGATGGCATCGTCCGCGCCGGCCAGGTGGAGCACCTCGCGCAGGGTGATGCCGAAGGGGACCTCGAAGACGCCGGGACGACGGCAGTCCCCCGAGATGCTGAGCAGCTTGGTCCCCGAGCTCTGGGCCGTACCCAGCTCGGAGAAGGAAGCCGGTCCCTCTTCCAGCACCTTGGCGACACAGCAATACGTCTCGACGTTGTTGACCACGGTGGGATAGCCCAGGTAGCCCTTCTGGGCCGGGAAGGGGGGTCGGGTCTTCGGATCACCCCGCAGACCCTCGCAGGAGCTGATCATGGCGGTCTCCTCGCCGCACACGTACGCTCCCGCCCCCATCTGGATTCGGATCTCGAAGTTGAAGAAACTGTTCCCCCCGCCGCAGATCGATTCGCCGAGCAGACCGTCGTTGCGCCGCTTCTGCAGCACCGCCTCCAGGTACTCCCGCAGGTAGGCGTATTCGCCCCGCAGGTAGAGGATCCCCTCCTCGGCGCCGATCGCGTAGCCGGCGACGGTCATACCGGCGAAGAGACGGTCGGGGAGCTCGGTCAGGATGACCCGGTCCTTGAACGTCCCAGGCTCTCCTTCGTCCGCGTTGCAGAGTACGTATTTCTTCTCCCCTTCCGCGGAGCGGGTAAACTCCCACTTCAGCCCAGTCGGGAAGCCGGCTCCGCCGCGACCGAGCAGCCGGGAAGTCTTGACCGCTCGGATCACCTCAGCCGGGCTCAGGCCCAGAGCCTTACGGATTGCCTCCCCCCGGTTCATCGGGCTGAAGATGATCGGGCCCTGTTTGTGGATGTTGTTGTTCACCATCGACTGGATGAGGTCATGGGCGTTGTTGCCGTCACCCAGCTTGGTGACCAACCGGCGAGGGTCGCCATGCTCCCGCAGACCTTGCACGATGCTCCGGACCTTGTCGGTGGAGAGCTCGGTGAAGACTACCTCGTTGATCAGGGCGGCGGGGGCCTGGTCGCTCATCCCGATGCAGGCGGTGGTCTCCAGGGTGATCCGACCGTCCGGGGTAGTCTCACCCAGTTTGATCCCCAGTTCCTCGCAGAAGAGGGCGGCGATCCGGTCGAACCCGTGCATGCGGTCGACGATGTCGTTGCATAGCCGGATGACGATCTTCCCCTTCGGCTCCTGACTCAGGAAGGTATAGAAGGAGACGAAGCTCTCGACTTCGACCCGGGGCACGGAGAGTTCCCGGGCGATGACGGTGATCGCCTTGGTCGGCACATAGCCGTACTCCGCCTGGACATCGTTCATTATGGCCATCAGGCAGGTGCGGTCCCGGCCGTACTGTTCGCAGATCGCGGTGGCGGTCGTTCCAATGGTCTCACTCATCGATAACCTCGAATGGGGCTCGAGTAGTTCACGGGACTACCCTCTTCCGGTCCGGCTCAACGGGAAACGCAGCATCAGTTGGGCCGGGCGGACAATGACCTTAGGAGATCAAGTGATATATTTCACATTAGACTGAAGATAGAATACCCCTCAGGCCGGAATCAGGGGAGCGGAAAATCCGAGTCGTCCGGTCGGAGGAAACTTATCCCTTCAGCGCCACCGGGGATGGATCCAGCCGGACAGGGCGGCGATCCCGAGCATGCCCACGATCGAGAGGAAACCGGCCAGGAAGGGGATACCGATCCCGAAACTGGCGATCAGGATAGGCGCCGAGGCGGTGATGAAACCGCCGCCCAGCATCGGTTCGTAGATGATCTGTTTGAAACCGAACGACTCGGCGGCCGGAGTCTTGAACTCGGGGTCCGCCACCCGCAGCAGGAGCAGGCCCATCGCGGTCACCCCGGTCTGCATGCCGTACTCGGTGATCGCCCGTTCGAACCAGGCGTCGGGCAGCATGCGCGGAGCGAGGAACCAGGTGGCGAACACCACCCAGACGATCCCGACCAGCATCAGGATCATGAACGGCCAGAAGTAGGCGAGGAAGACGTCCAGCTTGATGGCCGCAATGGCGGAGACCACCAGGAGGTCGAGCGCCGTTCCCAGGATGCGGTCGAACGTCTTACGGTCGAAATAGCGGGCCACACCGGTACGGGCGGCCGCGAGCTGAACCACCAGGCCGCCCAGCATGGCCAGCGGGAAGAGCGGGAAGCTCTTGAACAGATCGGGTTCCATCCCCGCGCTCAGGCTCTTGATGCCCTGGAGCAGGTACCAGCCGATCAGGATCGCCACCCCCACGAAGGCCCCGTGGAAGGCCAGCGGCTCCAACGCGTCGGGGGATATGGTAAGCATGCTCCCCGCTTTCCGCTTCTCTTCCGGCACCAGCCCGGAGACGACCTCCTCAGGGAGCTGGTCGGGTGACTGAATGATCTTGGTGTAGCCGCGCCGGGCGGCCAGGTTGATGAGCACCATGCCGATCACGACCGCGCAGAAGATCCCGACCGTGGCCGACATCAGTCCCAGGTCGGAGCCCGCCTCGAAACCGAGCTGGGTGAAGGCCTCCCTCATACCCGCGGCCGTCCCGTGCCCGCCGGAGAAACCGATCTCGAGCAGGCAACCGAAGAACTTCGGTACCCCGAAAAGTGGCGTGAGCAACAGCACGGAGATCCCGATCCCCACCATGTACTGGCCCATACCGACCATCCAGCCGTAGCAGAGCTGCGGTCCCCCTTCCCGCCAGATGACCTTGAGCGAGGGGATAGACACCCCGAGGAAGAGACAGGCGAAGACGACGTTGATGAGCACGCTGGGCATCGCCCCCCAGGTACGCAGCAGGTCGGTCGGGATGATCGTCACCCCCACCCCCCCCAGCAGGTAGGGTCCCAGGCCCAGGCCGATGAACCCCCCGATGATCGACGCGGGCAGGAAGATGCGCTGGAAGAGGCGGATCTTCGCCCGCAGCAGCTTCCCGGCCAGCAGCAGGACGGTGAGCCAGCCCAGGGCGAGCATGAGCGCGGTGAGCTGGTCGACGGTGAACGCCATGGCCCTCTCCTCAGTTCGTCGGCGGCGTTGGGGACGAGGTGCAGCAGTCCGACGACATCCTATCCGTCTCGACCGGCCTCTGCCAGGCCCTCCCGGAGTGGCTGCGCCGTGCCTGGAGGACTACCTCACTCCCCTGGTGTCCATTCAGGGCGGCCGGGAGAGGATCAGCGGGAGAGGAAGGGACTGCCGCGCAGTACGAATCGGGCTCGCCGGGACATAGCCTGCCGGACACCGATGCGAGGGGTGCGGACCACGGCGGTGTCGGCGAGCACCCCGGTACCGCGGGCGATCCAGAGCTCGGGACCGGTCAGGAGGGACCCGTTCAACCGGCGGTCGACCTCGAGCGCCCGGGTCAGGCGGGCCGGGCCGCTGCAGAGCAGGCGGGGACGGATCCCCCCGCTCTCCTCGCGCACCGCAGGGCCCCGTAACCGGGCCATCACCTCCAGTCCAACCAGTGGTTCCAGGGCCCGCAGCAGGACCGCTCCGGCCACCCCCGGCTCCTCACAGACCACGTTCAGACAGTGGTGCATACCATAGGTGAAGTAGACATAGGCCCGGCCGGGCGGACCGTACATGACCTCGGATCGGGGAGTGCGGCGACGGGCATGGCTGGCCGGGTCGCCGGGACCGAAATAGGCCTCCGTCTCCACGATCCGGCCGGCCAGCAGAGTGCCGTCGGACAGGCGGCGCCAGAGCTCGCGGCCGAGCAGGTCGCGGGCGACCTCGGCGGTCCCCCGCCGGTAAAAGGAGAGCGGCAGCGGCCGCGGAGGTCTCCTCACGGAGTCTCGATCAGTTTCAGGAAGGCCGCCTCGTCCAGGACCGTCACCCCGAGCTGGCGCGCCTTTTCCAGCTTACTCCCCGCGCCGGGACCGGCCACCAGGTAGTCGGTGCGTCCGGAGACCGAGCCGGTGGCCTTCCCCCCCAGGGACTCGACCCGCCGCTGCGCCTGGTCGCGGGTTAGGCGGACGAGTTCACCGGTGAAGACGAAGGTCTTCCCGGAGAGGTCGGGACCCGCCGCCGGAGAGGGAGCCGCTCCGGCCCCAGTCGGCGCCGGGAGCACGCCGTGGGTGAGCAGGCGCTTCACCAGGCGGCGGTTCTCTACCCGGCTGAAGAAGGCCTCGACCTGGGCGGCCACCTCGGGTCCGACCTCGTGGATCTCCTCCAGACGCGTCCGGTCGGCCGCCATGACCGCCTCGAGCGAACCGAGCGAACGGGCGAGCACCCGGGCCACGTGGGTGCCCACCTGCCGGATCCCCAGGGCGACCAGGAAACGTTCGAGCCCGGCCTGTTTGGATCGCACCAGCGCCTCCACCAGGTTGCGGGCACTCTTGTCGGCCATGCGCTCCAAGCCGGCCAGGGTGGGTACGTCCAGCTCGTAGAGGTCGGCCGGGTCTCGGACCAGCCCCCGCTCCACCAGCTGTTCGACCAGCTTAGTGCCCAGCCCGTCCACATCGAGCGCATCGCGCGAGCCCCAGTGCAGCAGGCGCTCCTTGATCTGGGCGGGGCAGGCCAGGTTGAGGCAGCGGACGACCACCTCCCCTTCGGGACGCACCACTTTCGAACCGCAGACCGGACAGCACTCGGGGAAGCGGAAGATCCGGGTGCCCGCGGGCCGCTGCTCGAGCACGACTTTGACCACTTTGGGGATCACATCCCCCGCCCGCTGGATGATGACCGTGTCCCCCACCCGGACATCCTTCCGTTCGAGCTCGTCCTCGTTGTGCAGGGTGGCGCGGCTCACGGTCACTCCCCCCACCTCGACCGGTTCCAGCTCGGCGGTGGGGGTGAGGGCGCCGGTGCGTCCGACCGAGATGAGGATGGCGCGCACGCGGGTGGTGGCCTGCCGGGAGGGGAACTTGAAGGCCACCGCCCAGCGGGGGGAGCGGCTGACCTGGCCGAGTCGCTCCTGCAGTTCGAAGCGGTCCACCTTGATCACCACCCCGTCCATCTCGTACGGCTGCTGGTCCCGCTCGTCCAGCAGCCGGGCCTGGAAGGCCTCGATCTCCTCCAGCTCCTCGCTCACCATCCAGCTCTCGGCGACCGAGAAGCCCCAGCCCCCCAGGGTGCGCAGCACCTCGCTGTGCCGGTCGGGAGCCCCTTCGGCCGGCTCCAGCCGGCCGATACCGTAGGCGTAGAAGAGGAGGGGTCGGGCGGCGGTGATGCGGGGGTCGAGCTGGCGCAGCGAACCGGCGGCCGAGTTACGGGGATTGGCGAAGAGGGGCTCCCCCTGCTCGGCCCGGCGCCGGTTGAGGGCTTCGAAATCGGCCCGCCGCATGATCACTTCTCCCCGCACCTCGAGCCGCTTGGGGACCGGCCGGGCGCCCTTCTCATGGGGGGCCGGGCGCAGGGGGACGTTCCGGATGGTGCGCACGTTCGGGGTGATGTCCTCCCCCTTCACACCATCTCCCCGGGTGGCGCCGACGCGCAGGCTTCCCCCCTCGTAGACCAGTTCCACGGCCGCCCCGTCGAACTTCGGCTCGGCCACCAGTTCGATCGTCTCATTCTCCGCCAGACCGAGCCCGCGGAGCACCCGGGCGTGCCACTCGCGCAACCCGCCCGGGTCCATGACGTTGGCCAGGCTGAGCATGGGGAGCACGTGCCGGTAGGAATGGAACTCCGGGCTGGGGGCCGCCCCGACCCGCCGGGTCGGGCTGTCGGGATCGACCAGGTCGGGCCAGGCCTCCTCCAGCTCGGCCAGCCGCCGCATCAGGCGGTCGTACTCGGCGTCGGTGATGACGGGATCGTCCCGGACGTAGTAACGCCAGTTGTGTTCCCGGAGGGTGGCGCGGAGCCGCTCGATCTCCTCGGCGGCCTCCCGCCGTCCCTGGCCGGCGTCCGGTTTGCTCATGGGGTCGGTCCCGCTACGGGTTGCCTCCCGGTCCACCCCGGGCGGGGGGGGGATCCGAGGGGGTCTCGACCGGCGGGACGAACCAGAGGAAGTCCCCTTCGCGGTCCAGGCCCGCCTGCTGAATTTCGTCACGGGTCATGACACGCTCGCCGGTCTGCGGCAGGACCACCGCCTGGCGGGTCCCGGGGCGGAAACGGCCCACCCGGGTGGGGATGCCCGCCCGCAGCACGGCGTGCCCGCTCCCCACGATCACCAGCACCTGCAGCCGGGGATCGGGGATGATGTGGAAAGCCTTGACCACGTTCCAGCCCATGATCTCGTTCCAGGCCGTCTGGCTGGCGAACATCCCTTCCATGAAGACCTCATCGGCGTTGGGCATATGCCGGGCGGTCTCCATGAACCAGGCCTTGTAGTCGGCTTCCTCCGGGATATCGATGCGCTGGAAGAAGCCGGCCGGCAGCCACCAGCGCTGCTGGGGCGTCATGGCCGAGTCCCCGGCCGTGCGGACCGCCCGGATCACCTCCCGCGGCGCGTTCAGGCCGATGATGCGGACCTCGTGCTGGCGGGCGTATTCCAGCAGGGGCCGGTAGTTGGGATAGGGGTGCCCCCAGGTCTGCTCCCAGTAGATGGCGTCGAGCCATTCCGTCTCGCTGAGCCCACCCCACGACCAGGCGTCCAGCAGCGGCTGCTGGCTGGAGTGGAACATCTCCCAGCCCATGACCAGCGAGGGATTGGCCGCGTGCAGACCCTCGAGCACCGCGAGCTGGACCTGGTGGTGGGCGAAATCGGTGTGGGTCTCCCCCACGTAGACCACTTCGACGTCCCGCAGTCGCTCCAGCAACTGCCCGGTGGAGATGAAGACCCCGCCGGCCACGTCGTAGACGGGGCGCTCGAAACCCGGGGTCTGGGCGGCGGCAGGTACGGTCAGCAGCGGGGCGGCGGCGGGCGCGGTCAGCAACAGAACGGCGGCCACGGCCGGGAACAGCGATCTCATACCGGCTCCTCGGTGTGTGGGTGGTAGTCGGCCAGCCGCTCTCTTGACTGCCCTGGACGATGCGCCTTAGGACCGTTCAGCGGACTTTCAATATCGTGATGACCGAACGGTTCCCGGCGAACGTGAGCACGACGGGATAGGCGCCCGGGGCGACGGTCCGGCCCTCGGCGTTGCGGCCGTCCCAGGGGATCTCAATCACGGCCGCGGCCGCACTCTCGATATCCAGGGTCCGCACCAGCGTCCCGGTCCGGGTGAAGATCCGGAGCGTGCCTTGCCCGGCCTCCGGGAGGGAGCAGCGGAAGACGCACCCCTCCTGCCCCGTCGCCGGGAAGGGATTGGGGTAGGCGTAGAATTCCAGTTCGGGACCGGGGAGCACGGGTCCGATCTCATAGGCCGAGGCGTCCAGGGCCTGCACGTACCCCCAACCGTAATCGTCATCGGGCACCCCGGGGATGTGGTTGTGGCTCCGGTCGGCGGTGGCCCGCAACGCGGCCAGCACCTCCTGCGGGTTCCAGTCGGGATGGACCTGCAGCAGAAGCGCCGCCGCCCCGGCCGTCAGCGGACAGGAGTAGCTGGTGCCGTACGCGGTGGTCAGGCTGGTGTCGGAGGCCGACGGGGTGGCCACGGCCACCCCCACTCCCCGGGCGACCAGGTCGGGCTTGCGCCGGCCGTCGAAGGTGGGACCGTGGCTGGAGAAGGCCGCCAGCGTCCCATCGGCCGAGGTCGCCCCCACCGCGATGACGCTGTCCCCGTCGGCGGGGGCTCCCACGTAGTAGACCAGCGGGATGGTGTCGGGATCAACCGGCGGACTGCCCCCTCCATCGTTCCCGGCACTGGAGACCACCACCACCCCCCGGGCCGCAGCCGCGTCGGCCGCGATCGTGATGGGGGCGGTGTCGCCGTCCATCTGCCGGTAGGCGTACCAGTCGGTATAGCTCAGGCTGGTGCTGGTCACATCCACCCCCAGCCCCTCCATCCATTCGATAGCCGCGATCCAGTTGTCTTCCTCCACCGGCGTCTCGCTGGTGTCGTCCTCAGTCTTGGCCAGCAGGAAAGAGGCCTGGGGCGCCACCCCGACCAGGCGTCCCGGGCCGGGCCACCAGGCCGCGATGACCGACCAGGTCTGGGTGCCGTGGACCTCCTGCTGGATCGGGTCCCCCACTTGGTTGGCCACCACTCCGTCGTTGGTGATGAAGTCGTACTGGCCGAGCAGGCGCCCCTCGGCCAGGACCGGCTGGAAGACTACGTGGGTGGTGTCGAAACCGGTGTCCATGATGCCAATCAGGATGTCCGCCCCGAGGTAGCCGGCCTGGTGCAGGTCGGGGACCTGCAGGGAGAGGTTCTGGTCCCAGGCCAGGCCGTAGTGGTCGGGGCCGGTCTGGGCCGGAGTCCGGACCGCCACCGGGCGCGCCGGCCCGCTTCCCCCTCCCCCACCCGAGGTCTCGGCCCCGGGCAGGTCGGGATCCCGCCCGCTCCCTCCCCGCCCGAGCGGGGTGACCCGGACCACCCAGGGATGGCCGGCCACCTCCTCCAGGTCGCCGGGAGCGACTACCCCGCTGGCCGCGTTGAGCCAGCGGCTGGTCCGGCGCAGGCGCAGGCCGCTGCCCCGGAGCGCCTCCAGGTAGGAGGCGTGGACGGGCAGGTCGGAGGCTGTCACCCCGGTGATGCGCCCCCGGCGGGCCCGGCGGTCGAGGGCGCGCACCGAGAGCTCCTGGCGCGTGCGGGCAAGCGCCCGGCGCAGCTCGCTCCCGGACACACCCCGGTCCTTCAGCCAGACCCAGACATAGAGGGAATCTTCTCCGGCGGCGCCGTGCAGGGCGGGATGGATCTTGCCGGCCGCTCCGGGGTCCTGCGCCCGCCCGGCCGCGGCGGCCAGCAGCACCAGCAGCAGGCCGGCGGCGGTCGAAGGGAGTGCTTGGATCGGGCGGCCAGGCATGGGGCTGCTCCGCTCAGATGCGGATCCGCTCCTCCAGGTAGTCGGCGATAAGGTCGGTGGCGATGCGGACCTGCTCCAGCGTGTCGCGGTCGCGCACGGTGACCGTGCCGTCCTCGGCGGTCTGGCCGTCCACGGTCAGGCAGAAGGGGGTGCCCACTTCGTCCATGCGGCGGTAACGCCGGCCGATGCTCCCCCCCTCGTCGTAGATCACCTTCCAGGCGCGTCGTCGCAGATCCTCGACGATGCGGCGGGCGGTCTCCGGCATGCCGTCCCGCTTCACCAGCGGGAAGACGGCCGCCTTGATGGGGGCCATATGGGGGGCGAAGCGGAGCACGGCGCGGAACTCCCCCTCCACCTCATCCTCATCGTAGGCGTCGGTCAGCAGGGTGAGCACGGTGCGGTCCACCCCGACCGAGGACTCCACCACCGCCGGCAGGTAACGCTCGTGGGAGATCGGATCGAGGTAGCGGATCTCCTTGTGGCTGTAGTTGTAGTGCTGCTCCAGGTCGTAGGAGCCCCGGTCGGCGATCCCCTCCAGTTCCGACCAGCCGAAGGGGAACTCGTATTCCACGTCCTGGCAGGCCCGGGCGTAGTGGGCCAACTCGTCCGGGCGGTGGGGGCGCAGGCGCAGGCGCTCCGGGCGTACTCCCAGCGATTTGAACCACGAGAGGCGGGCGTCGACCCAGTACTCGAACCACTTGGCCGATTCACTGGGGTGGCAGAACCACTCCAGCTCCATCTGCTCGAACTCCCGGGAGCGGAAGATGAAGTTGCCGACCGTGATCTCGTTGCGGAAGGCCTTGCCGATCTGGGCGATCCCGAAGGGGATCTGCTGCCGAGTGGCTTCCTGCACGTTGCGGAAGTTGACGAAGATCCCCTGGGCGGTCTCCGGACGCAGGTAGGCCACCGCCGTCTCGTCCTCGACCGGCCCGATGAAGGTCTTGAACATCAGGTTGAACATGCGGGGCTCGCCCAGCGCGCCCCCGCAATCGGGGCAGACCCCGCCGGTGACCAGGTCCTGCCGGAAGCGGCGCCGGCACTCGGCGCACTCCACCAGCGGGTCCTGGAAGGAAGCCACGTGCCCTGAGGCCTCCCACGCCTTCGGGTTCATCAGGATGGCGGCGTCCATCCCCTCCACGTCCTCCCGCCGGCCGACCACCTCGTCCCACCAGCTCTCCTTGATGGCGCGCTTGAGTTCCACCCCCAGCGGGCCGTAGTCCCAGGTGGACCCCAGGCCCCCGTAGATCTCGCTGCTCTGGAAGATGAACCCTTTCCGCTTGCTCAGAGAGGCCAGCCGGTCCATCACGGTGCTGCGGTCTGCCATCGCCATCCGGTACATCCCCTTCCCGATCGGTGTGGTTCCTCTCCCCTCCGGGCCGCCCCGGGGCGGCCGGAGGGTCTTCAGGGCGGTGGCTGGGCGCCGGGCGCCCGTCCGGCCTGGACGTTCTCCAGGTGCACTTGCGCGGTCCGGCCGTATTCGCTGGTGGCGCCGTAGCGCTGGATGATGTCGCGGTAGAGTTCGAGCGCCCGTTCCTTTTCCCCCAACAGCGCGTAGGAGTCGGCCGCCCGCAGGCGGGCGGTGACGGCGAAGAGGAACTGGTCCTCGTTCAGGTATGCCACCTTCAGGTACTCGATGACCGCCTGCGGGTAGTCCCCGAGCACGAAGAGGGTCTCGGCGAGCTGGTAGCCGAGTCGGGCCGCCGCCTCGCTGTCGGGTGCCTGCAGCGTGCGGAAGTAGGCGGCCGCCCGCCCCGGCTGGCCGCCGTCCCGGTAAAGCCGGCCCAGCCGGACCTGCATATCGAAGACATCCTCACTGTCGGGCCATCGTTCCAGCCAGCCGATGGCCTCCTGCTGGGCGCTCTCCCAAGCCTCCATCCGCTCCAGGACCAGGACCAGGTTGTGCTGGGCAGCCTCGGCCAGCACCGGGTCGGGGCCCGCCGCCACCTGGCGGAAGAGGGGGACGGCCCGTTCGTAGTCGGCCTTCAGGTAGGCCAGCTGCCCCAGGTCGAAACGCGCCCGGTTGGCCTCGGGGGACTCGGGGAAGCGACCGACCACCTCCTCGAAACGCCGCTGCGCCTCCTCGGTCTTCTCCCGGCCGGCCGCGATCACACCCAGGCCGTAGAGGGCCCCGGGGGCGTAGCGGGAATCGGCCGCCTGGTCGAGGATCTCCTGGAAGGCCTTCTCGGCCTGGTCGGGCTGCTCCGCCCGCAGGCGGGCCTGCCCCTCGACCGCCCAGAAGAGCGGCCGGTAACGGGCGAGCACCTCCCGCTCGCGGCGGTGGGTCCGTTCGAACTCATCCCGGCGCCGCCCCCCCTCGGCCAGCCGTCCCGAGGCCCAGGCCAGATAGACCAGCTCGGCCTCGGCCCGCACCTTGAGCGAGTCGTTGTCGGTCCGGGCGGCCAGGGAACGCCACACCTGCTCGGCCCGGTCCACCTCTCCCGAATCGGAGAGGAGTTCCCCCAGTTCGGGCAGGATGGCACGGGTCGCCTCACTCTCGGGTGCCCGGGCCCAGAGGATCCCCCACGCCTCGCGGGTCTGCTCGGGCCGGCCGGCCGCAAGGGCCTGCTCCCCCCACAGCCGCAAGGCGTCCTGGCGCAGGGATTCATCGATCAAGGAATCCTGCGCCGCCCTCCGGGCTTCGACGGCGGCCTCCTCGGGGCGCTCCAGCAGGGTGAGCACCACGGCCAGCCGGTAGTGGACCCGTCCCCGCTCGGCGGCCGGTGCATCGGTTATAAAGCGCCGGAAGGAGGCCTCCGCCTCCCGGGGGCGGCCTTGGGCCAGCAGCAGCTCGCCGGTGGATTCGGCCGAGCGGGCCGTCCACACACTCTCCGGGAAGCGGGTCTGCAGTTCCCGGAAATGAACCACCGCGGCTTCTCCATCTCCCCCCCGCATACGGGCATCCCCGGCCAGGAAGAGCACCTCGTCCCGCGATGAGCCCGGAGGCAGGTCGGCCAGCGCCTGCTCGAGCAGGACCCCGG
Organism: uncultured Gemmatimonadota bacterium; assembly: GCA_964519015.1. GTDB lineage: Bacteria > Blakebacterota > Blakebacteria > Blakebacterales > CAYUVJ01 > CAZFHZ01. The sequence goes on from CAZFHZ010000073.1 coordinate 13,479, forward strand.
CCTCGGCCCAATCCTGGAGCCCATAGAGACTGCGGCCCAGACCGAGCCGGGCCCGGCTGCGCACCGCGGCCGGGCGTTCCCCCCCCAGCAGGAGCCGGTAGGCCGAGGCCGCTTCCTCGAAGTAGGTAGGATCGGCGTAGCGCCCCAGACCCTCGGCCGCCTCGCCGATGCGCAGCAACACCTGGTCGTATCGGCGGCTGGAGGTGAAGCGCTCCAGGAACTCCCGGTAGCGGTCGCTCATCGCCTGGTAATAGAGGACCGGCTGCCCTTCCAATCCGAGCAGGTCGAGCTCGATGAGGGCGAGCTGGGCCTCCTCCGAGGGTTCCGATTCCCCGCCCACCGAGACCGCCCCCCGGTAGGCGTCGGCCGCCCGCTGGCGGACGCTCCGGGCCGCCTCGGAACGACCCTCCTGGTCGGCGATCACGGCCAGCGCCTCCAGTGCCCGTCCCTGCTCCAGCCGCGCCTGGGCCGCCCGTGGTCCGGACGGGACCGCGGCCAGGTAACGGTCGAAGGCGGTCACCGCGGTTTCGAAGTCCTTGAGCGGACCGGCGTTGGCCCGGGCGATCTCCAGCAGCGCGTCGGTGCGTCCCTCGGCGCCCCCCGAGGCCAGGGCCATCAGCGCCGCCTGCAGGCGCCGCAGCCCCGCCTGGATATCGACCAGCCGGTAGGTCCTCCAGAAAGCCACCCGGGCGGAGGCGCGCTCCCCCCACCCTCCGGGCTGCCCGACCAGCGGTTGCAGCTCGGCCACCGCGCTGATCCAGGAACCCTGGGCGGCCAGGACCTCGGCCGAGGCCCAGAGTGCGGAAGCCCACACGTCGCCACTCGCGGCGGCCGCCGCGGCCAGCCGGTAGTAGCCGACCGCCCCGGCCGGATCGGCCAGGTCGGTCCGGTAGAGGTCCCCCAGCGCCATCGCCGCCCGCGCCCGCGGACCCGCTGCCAGGCCCGGATCGGAAAGCACCCCCCGCCACCGTTCCACCGCCTCGGGGGTGCGGTCGAGTTCCTGCAGGGCCCGGGCCACCAGCTCCACCGCTTCGACCCGCCGTCCGCTCTCTTCGTCGGCCAGGGCGCGGTCGGCCCAGCCCAGTGCCCGGGCGGGATCCCCCCGCAGCAGGGCGAGCCGGGCAGCCTCGATACCCCAGGCGGCCATGTCGGTGCCGGCGGCCGAGCCGAGGGCGAGGTCCCAGGCGGCCAGCGCGCTGTCGGGCCGGCCCGCGGCCGTGTAGCCGCGCGCGAGCCAGGCCGCCGCTTCCCCCCGCTCCGGGCCGGTCAGCAAAGAGACCGCCACGTCCAGTTCCGGCAGGCCGGCGACCGGTTCCCCCGAGGCCACCAGGGCGCGTCCGAGCGCCGCCCGCAGGGGGGCGACCCGCTCCGGCGGCGGGCTCGCGTCCAGGGCGGCCCGGGCGGTGGCCACCGCTTCGGCGGGACGGCCCGCGTCGGCCTGCAGGCGGGCCTGCAGGATGGCCGCCTCCACTTTCAGGTCGGCGCTCCCCTCACCGCCCAGGATCTCGGCGGTCAGGCGGAGGGCTTCTTCCGGCTGTCCTTCACGCCCCCGCGCCCGCGCCTCCAGCAGCGCGAAGCGGGGCTGGAGGGGATGGTAGCGGAAGGTCCGCCGCGCCTCGCTCACCCGGGTCAGGGCCTCGTCGTTGCGACCCTCCTCCAGCAGCGCCGTCACCAGCCCGGCGGTGGCCCGGGGACGCTGGTCGCTCTCCGGATAGAGATCGAGGAAGCCGGAGAACGCGGCGGCCGCATCCCCCGCCCGTCCCAGCCGGGCGTAGAGGTCCCCGGCCCGCAGCCACCCCTGGGGGGCGAGGGCCGAGGAACCGCGGCGATGGGCGAAATCGAGGAAGGCGGCGGCCGCATCAGCCGGACGGCCGGCCCCTTCCAGGGCCTGCGGCAAGAGCCAGCGGGCCTCCTCATCCAGCGACGGGGGCAGGCCGCGCTCGATCTGGACGCGCAGCTGCTCGGCGGCCAGGTCGTAGAGACCGTCCGTGTAGAGGGATCGGGCGAAGCGGAGAGGATCCTCCTGGGCCGCCGGGCGCGTCGGCTGCTGCGGCCCCGGGCGCGCACCCGCCGTCGCCGGGAGTGACCCGAGCGCGACCAGCAGCACCAGCGCGGTCACCCCGCGCCGGCGGCGGCTCCTGGTGGCGGCTGGGCGCATGGTCGGCATGGCTCCTCCCGGGGTGGACCCGGCCCGTCCCGTCGAGCGGGCAAACCTTCAAATTAGTGTCCTGAGTCAGAATTTCGCATCATTTCGTTGCGCCGACAGGGTAGCAGATGCCAGGCGCGGCGACGAATGCGATGTCCGAGCCCGTCAAGGAATCCTACGGCCGGTGCCGCGACCGGTTCCGCTCCGGTGGTGAAGTCCGCCCCCCCCCTTCCCCGTATACATACTGATCGTACCGCACCACCACCCCGAGACGTGAGGAGACCGAGCGCCATGTTGATCACCACCACCCCGACCGTGGAAGGCCGTCCCGTCAAGGAGTACCTGGGCATCGTGACCGGCGAGGCGATCATGGGCACCAACATCGTGCGCGATATGTTCGCCGGCATCCGCGACATCGTGGGGGGCCGCTCGGCCACTTACGAGAAGGCCCTGCTGGAAGCGCAGAAGATCGCCCTGGAGGAGCTGGGGCACCGCGCCGGGCAGACCGGAGCCGACGCCGTGGTCGGGGTCGACCTCGACTACGAGGTGCTCGGGCAGAACAACGGGATGCTCATGGTCACCGCCGCCGGCACCGCCGTGCGCCTGGGCACCCGGA
>CAZFHZ010000074.1:0-12503 GCA_964519015.1 uncultured Gemmatimonadota bacterium
CGACCCGGCGGCCGGTCCCCTGCTGATGGTCGGGGCGGGAGGTCTGTTCGCCGAAGCGTTCCAGGACGTGGCGCTCCGGCTGCTGCCGGTCACCCTCTCCGAGGTCGAGGAGATGCTCCGCTCCCTCCAGGTCTATGAGCTACTGGCCGGCCGGGTCCGCGGGAAAGGGGTGCATCTGCCCACCGTGGTCGAGGTACTCGGCCGGGTGGGACGCCTGCTCGAGGACCTGCCCGAACTGGCCGAGATCGAACTTAACCCGGTCCTCTTCACCTCCGAGCCGGGTGGCGGTATGGCGGTGGACGTGGTGCTGAGGGCCGGGAGGATCTGAGTCCGGGTCGTACCGCCCACGGTCGCTTCGCAGGCTGGCCGGTACGTCGGCACATACCCCATATTACCAGTCCAGGCCGCCACGCTCGATTCTCCCCGCTGGCGGTCATCCCCGCGATGGGAGGACTCCTGTGTTCGAGGACTACAGCCGCGACGAACTGGAAGACGCGTTGCGGGACGCTGCGCTCAACTGGCTGGCCCACGACGGACTCTGGTTCCTGGCCGTCGAGGCACGGTACGGTCTGGACGTCGCCATCGAGCTGGATGCGCAGGCCTGGGAACAGTTCACGGTCATCGAGGCCAAACGGATCCTGAAGCGGCTCGGCCGGCAGCCGGGCGGTGGGATCCCCGCCCTGGCCGAGGCGTTGCGACACCGGCTGTACGCCTTCGTGAACCGGCAGGAGGTGGTGGAGCAGGACGAGCGGCACCTGGTCTTCCGCATGAATGAATGCCGGGTCCAGCAGGCGCGCGAACGCAAAGGGTTGCCCGACTTCCCCTGCCGTCCGGTCGGGCTCGTGGAGTACACCGGTTTCGCCTCCACCATCGACCCGCGCATCCGCACCCACTGCCTGGGGTGCCCCCCCGATCCCCACCCGAAGGAGTGGTATTGCAGCTGGGAGTTCACTCTGGAAGAGTGATGTTCCAAGGGGCCCGAGCGCCCCGGAAGGAGCCGTCCCGTGACGAAGTACAAGGGCACCATCGGTATCTTGACCGGCGGAGGTGATGTCCCCGGTCTGAACCCGGCCATCCGGGCGATCACCGTACGAGCGCTCCGTGAGGGTTACCGGGTGCTGGGGATCCGTCGTGGCTGGGCGGGTCTGGTCGAGCTGGTGCCGGATGCCGAGGCCGAGAACAGCGAATGCGTGATGGAACTGAGCGAGGAACTGGTGGATCGGGCGGGGCGCACGGGGGGTACCTTCCTCCACACTTCCCGTACCCGGCCGAGCCACCTGCCCCGCCGGCTGGTGCCCGCCGCACTGCAGGAAGAGTATACCAGCGAGATCAACGACTTCACCCCGAACATCCTGAAGAATATCGCCTTTCTCGGCCTCGACTTCCTGATCCCGATCGGCGGGGACGACACCCTCAGCTATGCCCAGCGCCTGCACCGGGAGGGGATCAAGGTCGTGGCCATCCCGAAGACGATGGACAACGACGTGCCGGGGACCGACTACTGCATCGGTTTCAGCACCTGCGTCACCCGGACGATCGAACTCACCCACAAGCTGCGGACCACGGCCGGTTCGCACGAGCGTTTCCTGGTCATCGAGGTCTTCGGCCGCTACGCCGGCTTCACGGCCCTGCTGCCGACCATGGCCGGGGCGGCCGACCGCTGCGTGATCCCCGAGTACCCCTTCGACATCGACCTGCTGGCTGAGCTGCTTGTCTTCGATCGGGACCGACACCCCAGCCACTACTCGGTCGTACTCATCTCGGAGGGGGCGACCCTGTCCGGCCAGAAGGACATGGTCTACTCCGACCAGGAGAAGGACCAGTACGGCCACAAGAAGCTGGGTGGGGTGGGGGACGTGGTGGCCAGCCTGCTCAAGGAGCGGTCGGCCAAGCACAATCAGGGACGCCAGGTCAACGTGGTCAACCAGCGGCTGGGGTACCTGGTACGCTGCGGCGACCCGGATGCGCTCGACTCGATCGTGCCGATGGCTTTCGGCAACCTGGCCCTCGACCTGGTCATCCAGGGGATCTCAGGGCGCCTGGTCTCGATCCGTAACGGCGTCTACGACAACGTACCGATCGACGTGATCACCGGGCAGAAGAAGGTCGTCGACCTCGAGCGGTACTACAACGCCGAACGCCTGCGGCCCAGCTACGCCTCGCTCTACCACCGTCCGCTCTTCATCATGACCAGCGACCGTTAGGGGCAGGGGTGGTCGAACTCATCCTGCTCGGTTCGGGCTCGAAGGGGAACAGCGCCCTGGTCCGGGCCGGCCGCCGCGCGGTGCTCATCGACGCCGGGCTCTCGGCAATCCAGCTGCGCCGTCGCCTGGAGACGGTGGGACAGGACCCGGCGCGACTGGACGCGGTCGTGCTGACCCACGACCATGCCGACCATGTCTATGGACTGCCGGTGTTCCTCCGGCGCTACCCGACTCCCGTCATGGCCAACAGCCGGACGTTGGGTACGATCGGAGCTCTGGTCGACCAGGCCCCCGAGCTCGTTCCCTTCACCACGGGTGTCCCCTTCCTGGTCGGTGAACTCCGCTTCACCGGATTCCCCGTGCCGCACGACGCCGTCGACCCGGTCGGATTCCGCATCGAAGTGGAGGGGATCCGGCTCGGATATGCGACCGACCTGGGGCACATCACCCCGGCGGTAGCGCAGGCGCTGACCGGATGCGAGATTGCGGCGCTGGAGGCCAACCACGATCCGCGCATGCTCGAAACCGGTCCCTATTCCCGCATCACCAAGGACCGGATCGCATCCCCGGTGGGGCACCTGAGCAACGAGAGCGCCGCCGAGACCCTCTCGATCCTGGCCGGTCTGGGTTGTGTGCGGGTGATGCTCGCCCATCTCTCCCAGGTCAACAACCGGCCCGGGCTGGCCCGGCGGGCCATCCGCTCAGCCCTCGACCGGGAGGGCTTCACCGGCGTGCCGGTGACCATCGCTTCCCAGTTCGAGCCCTCGCCGTCGATCCGCCTCTGATCCTGACCCTGCTTCACTCCGGGGCTTCGGGGATGAAACCCTCCTTCATCCGCCAGATGGTCTCCTCCCGGGCGCGCTTGATGATCTTGGCGGCCGTCTCAAAGGCCTGCTCCGGGGTGAGCTTGATGCGGGCCAATCCCTGCTCGATGGCTTTCTGGCCGACGGCCACGGCCTCGCGCGGGAAGACATCCCACTCGTCCATCTTGGGGATGATGTACCCCTCGTGGAGCCCCTTGTCCTCGGCGCACTTGGCCAGCTCCTCGGCCGCCGCGATGCACATTTCGTCGCTGATCGTGGTGGCCGCCACATCCAGCGTGCCGCGGAAGATGCCGGGGAAACCGAGCGAGTTGTTGACCTGGTTATCGAAGTCGGAGCGACCGGTGCCGACGATGCGCGCTCCCGCCTCCTTGGCGTCCCACGGCCAGATCTCGGGGATCGGGTTGGCGCAGGCGAGCACGATGGCGTCCTTGGCCATCTTGGCGACCGCTTCCTTCTTGATCACATCGGGTCCGGAGCGGGAGAGCGCGATCAGCAGGTCGGCCCCCTCGATCCCCTCGTCGAACGGTACGTTCACCTGTTCGGCGTTGGTGATCTGGCAGAAGTGCCACTTCTCCGGCTCGCTCTCCTTCAGTTCGGTGCGGCTCTTGTTGAGCGGTCCCTTCGAATCGTAGAGGATCATCTGATCAGGGTTGATGCCGATCAACAGCAGGAGCCGGGCGATCGATATGTTCGAGGCGCCGGCTCCGTATAGGACCGTCTTCACCTTCTCCCGCTTCTTCTTGACGATCTTGAGGGCGTTGATCACGGCCGTGACCGTCACCGTGGCCGTCCCCTGCTGGTCGTCGTGCCAGACCGGGATGTGGCACGACTTGCGGAGAGTGTGGAGGATCTCGAAGCACTTCGGCTTCTCGATGTCCTCCAGGTTGATCCCTCCGAAGCTCGGCTGAAGGTACTGCACGACCTCGATGATCTTGTCCTTGTCCTGGGTGCCCAGGCAGATCGGGAAGGCATCCACACCGCCCAGGTACTTGTAGAGGATGCCCTTCCCCTCCATGACCGGCAGACCTGCTTCGGGACCGATGTTGCCCAGGCCGAGGACGCGCGAACCGTCGGTCACGACCGCGACCATGTTGCCCTTATTAGTGTGCTCGAACACCTTCTCCGGATTCTTCTGGATGTCCCGGCAGGGCTCGGCCACCCCCGGGGTGTACCAGATGGCGAAGTCGTCGAAGTCGCGGATCCGGCACTTCGGTACGACCTCGATCTTCCCCCGGTAAAAGGGGTGCAACCGCATGGCGTCCTTGGCGGGTTGATAGGCCTTGGCGAGCAGTTCCTCGGTCGTGACTTTCTTCTCGCTCATCGTTATTCCTGCCTTCCTGGCGGTATCGCAGCGGGGCGGAGTGCGGACACACCCTTCTGTCGGGATGATCAAACGGCTGGTTACGGGGCGGGCAGACCGATGGCAGGCTTCCAATATAATCTATCGAGGGACCGCCGGGTACCTTCATGGTTGACGGACGGGAAAGCTCCCTAGCTCAGGGGAGAGATGTCTCTCCATGCCCTGGCGGACTCCGTCGTACAGGGTGCTAGGGGTACTCGAATCCGGCCGCCAACGGGCTCATGCGGAATACGGTCGGAATCCACTCTCCGGTCGCCTCGTTTCGTACGAGAACCAGGTAGTGGCCTGATCGGACAATACCGCCTGATTCGGGAAAAGCGACATCGCCGAGGTACTCGCCTTCCGGACTGACCAGCCGGCGCACATCCGGCTCTCCGCTGATGGTGCTGTGCGGATATTCGAGCCAGAGCCAACCCCGGTCGTCGATGTCAACCCGGCTCCAGTAGGCCTTGGGATCCCGGAACTCGATCAGCTTGTCGATATCGTACCTGGCGATTCCACGGTCACGGTCACGGGCGGAGATCTGCTTCATGAGTGCCCGTACCGCCCTCTTCTCAGCGCCCGAGACGGATTGCGGGGTTATCTCGAGATGCATGCTCCGGCGCAAACCGCCCCGCGTGTCATACCATTGGAGCACCGGCTCCTCGCCGGTGCTCAACAGGATCAGATCGCCCGGCCCGTACAGGATTGTCGGGGTACCGCAGAAAGCGATGGTCCGGGACAGATGGAGAGGAAACCCATCCGGTGCCTGCCCGGTCACGATGCTCCGCTGACTCTTCACCCAGGGCGTCTGAAGCACGACCGGATCGGCCGGTTCCGGCGGGATGACCGTAGCTGTCCGGCGGAAAAGGAAGTGAGGTTCATCCACCTCCAGCAGAAACTGGACGGCAATAGTCGCTCCCGTCCTGGACCGGTAGAGGGCCTCCATGCGGGGCAAGGGCTCGGTCAGGGTGATAACATCGAACGCTTCGCCCGATGGAGTGAAGCGGGTCGTCCGCGTAAGGCTCTGGTCGTAGACCTCAAGGAGACCGTCCTGAATGCCTTGCAGGGTCGGCCGCCAGAATTCACCCGGGCCGGCTCCGCCGCGGCCGATGGTGCGCACGTAGCGGCCCGCGGAATCATACACCACAACCCGGGGACGGTTGCGTTCGCCATCGAGCACGTAGAAGTGGCCTGCCAGGTCCTGCGTGAACGCCGCCGGACTGGCGAGGATGGCCTCCTCCTCGGAGGTGTCGGTTCCGAGTTCGAGAACCTTTTCAAACCGGAAAAGCGGATTGCGGAACCGTGGGCTGCCACTGCTGGTGGAAACCGTCACGCCGTCCTCTTCGTGGATTGAGAAGGCATGCCCGGCTTCAGGAGGCGGGCCGTTGCAGGAAAACAGAAGGAGCAGGACCACCAGGCTCAGAGAATGGTGTGACCGTATCTGGACAGCAGGCTGAATAAGCATAGGCGACGTTCCGAGCATTCTCTCCCCGCCAACGAACGGACGAGCCTGGATTGCCGTTTATTCCGTAACCCCGGGTATCGCGGATCCGGCACCACGCCATCTGAAGATAATCCCTGGCTCCCCATCCGCAGTTGCCGACGCCGCCACCCCCGGCACATCTTGTGGGGTCTAACAGGTATATGACCATCAGGTGTACGCGGTCGTACACTCTGATACGTTGTTGGTAGACCGTGAAGGCCCTATAGCTCAGGTGGATAGAGCAGCGGTTTCCTAAACCGCGTGCCCCAGGTTCGAGTCCTGGTAGGGCCACCAGAACCCGTCGCTGACAGGACAACCGATGAGCAAATCCCGCCCAACCCTCCATCTCCCGGGTCTTCTCGCCCTGCTGGTGTTTATCCTGCCGGCCTCCAGCCGCCCCGCCGGAGCCCAGACGGTGTTCGGAAAGCCGTACGTGGCCGTCTTCGGGGGGAGGGCCCGGACCGACTTCCGCCTCGGTCCGGGGGTTCAGGACCTCGACTGGCGCAACACCCGGTCCTTCGAGGTGGGCTTCGAGCTCCTCGGGATCACCTTCAGCCCCGGGATCATGCTGGTCGACCGGGCGGAATGGACGACCGAGGATGGGAACACCACCCTGGAACTCGACTACCGGGCCTACTACATAAACCTGGGGGCCCGCGAGGAGGTGGGGATCTACTTCGCGGGGGGACTCAACTGGGTCCAGTGGGACGCCCTCCCCCAGGCATCGCTCTCGGTCCCGTTGACCGCCGACTCGGAGGTCGGTTTCCAGGCCTTCCTCGGCTTCGTCTACAGCTTTGATCCCCTCCCTCTGAAGCTGCTCATCGAGGGGGGGTACGTCCAGGTCAGCGGTAACGTCACCTCCGCTCCCAACTACACGATCGAACTGAACGACCTCTCCAGCAGCGGTCCGATGCTGCGTATCGGTCTGGCCATCGGACGATGAGCGGGGTCCCGGCATGAGGGTGCTCGTGGTGGGATCGGGCGGACGGGAACATGCCCTCGCCTGGCGGCTGGCCCGCTGCCCGTCGGTGGAGGGGGTGGTGGCCGCCCCCGGCAACCCGGGGATCGCCCTGGAAGCGGAGTGCCGGGCGGTCGCCGCCGAGGATGTGGCGGGGCTGACCGAACTGGCCCGGCGCGAGCGGATCGACCTGGTGGTGGTCGGGCCGGAACTCCCCCTGACCCGCGGGCTGGCCGACCGGGTGCGCGATGAAGGCATCCCCTGTTTCGGGCCGGGTTCGGACGGCGCCATGCTGGAGGGCTCGAAAGCATGGGCCAAGGACTTCATGCGGCAGGCCGGCATCCCCACGGCCTCCTACCGGGTCTTCCACGAGACCGCGCCCGCCCTGGCCTGGCTCGAGGAGGGGGAGGGGCCGATCGTGGTGAAGGCCTCCGGGTTGGCGGCCGGCAAGGGGGCGATCGTCTGCGCCGACCGGGGAGCGGCCCGGATCGCGGTGCGCATGATCATGGAGGAGCGGCGTTTCGGTGCGGCCGGCGACCGGGTGGTCATCGAGGAGTTCCTGGTCGGGGAGGAGGCCTCGATCCTGGCCCTCACCGACGGTGAGCGGCTCCTCCCGATGGTTTCCAGCCAGGACCACAAGCGGATCGGCGACGGCGATGAGGGAGCCAACACCGGTGGGATGGGTGCTTACGCCCCGGCTCCGGTGGTCACCCCCCCGGTCATGGAGAAGGTCCGGACGCGTATCCTGGAGCCGTTGCTGGCCGAGATGCAGCGACGGGGGATCGCCTATCGCGGGGTGGTCTACGCTGGCCTGATGATCGACCCGGCCGGTGACCCACGGGTGATCGAGTTCAACTGCCGTTTCGGCGACCCGGAGGCTCAGGTGGTGCTTCCGCTGGTCGAGGGGGACCTGGCCGAAGCCCTGCTGGCGGCCGCCCGGGGGGAGCTCGATCCGGGCGCGCTGACCATGGGTGAGGGGGCTGCGGTGTGCGTGGTGATGGCCTCGGGGGGCTACCCGGAGGCCTATACCAAGGGCGTGCCGATCACCGGGCTCGAAGAAGCGGCCGGCCTGGACGGGGTCGTCGTCTTCCATGCCGGCACCGCCGTGGAGGAGGGTCGTGTGGTCACCGCCGGAGGCCGGGTGCTCGGAGTGACCGCTTTCGCCGACGATGTGGCCGACGCCGTCGATCGCGCCTACCAGGGGGTGGGACGGATCCGTTTCGAGGAAGCGTACTGGCGCCGGGATATCGCCCATCGGGCGCTCGCCCGCAAGTAGACTCGGGACACTAGGGAGGGGGACAGGATGCCGACCGTGGCCGTGCTCATGGGCAGCACCTCCGACGAACCCGTCATGGCGAAGGCCGTCCAGGTGCTCGAGGAGTTCGGGGTCGATTACGAGCAGGAGGTCATCTCGGCCCACCGCAATCCCGATCGACTGGTCGAATACGTCCGTGGAGCCCCCGGCCGCGGCATCAAGGTGTTCATCTGTGGAGCGGGGCTCTCGGCCGCGCTCCCGGGCGCGGTAGCCGCTCAGACCGAACTGCCGGTCATCGGTGTGCCGCTGGAGGCCGCCCTGGGCGGGCTGGACAGCCTGCTCTCGATCGCCCAGATGCCCCCCGGTGTCCCGGTGGCCTGCGTCGGGATCGGTAACGCCCGCAACGCGGCCTATCTGGCCGTGAACATCCTCGCCCTCGGGGATCCCGGACTAGCCGGGGCCTGGGCGGCCTTCCGGGAGCGGCAGCGGGGTTGATGGAAGCGGAGATGCCGGGTGAGAAGTCCCTCCGCCGGGTCACGCCCGACGAGGCGGGACTGGCCGAAGCCGCCCTGGCCATGGCGGGTGGGGAGACCATCGCCTATCCGACCGAGACCCAGTACGGGCTGGGCACCGATGCGCTCAATCCCTTCGCCGTGGAAGCCCTGCGGGACCTCAAGGGGAAAGGAGCGGGACCGGTCCTGGCCCTGGTCGCCGACCGCCCATCGGTGACCCTCCTGGCCGCCGAGGTCCCACCGCCGGCCGAGGTCGTAGCCCGGACCTGCTGGCCCGGTCCGGTGACGGTGCTGCTGCCGGCCCGCGATGGGATCCCCGGAGGGCTGGTGGGTCCCGAGGGTCTGGTCGGAGTGCGCATCTCGAGCCACCCGGCCGCCTTCCGACTGACCCAGCTACTGGGCCGTCCGGTGGTCTCCACCAGCGCCAACCAGGCGGGGCAGGAGCCGCTCCACGAGCCCGACCGGATCGCCGAGACGTTCGGCGGACGGCTGCGGATGCTGGTCGACGGCGGTCGCCTCCCACCCGGTCCCCCCAGTACCCTGGTGGACGGCCGCATCCTCCCGCTGCGCGTGCTCCGGGAAGGAGCGGTCAGCCGCAACAGCCTGGCCCGCCGGACCCACCTGGCGGTCGAAGGGGGCCGACCTGTCCCCCTGGCCCTGGTGGTCTGTACCGGCAACACGTGCCGGAGCCCGTTGGGAGAGGGGGTTCTCAGACAGCTCCTCCGGGAGCGCGGTCGTGATGGGGAGATGGAGGTCGCCTCGGCCGGGGTCTCGGCGGTCACCTGGGGGCATGCCATGGAGGAGGCCCGCGAGGCGGCCTGGGAGGAGGGGATCGACCTCTCCGGTCACCGCCCCCGTCAACTCACCCCCGAACTGGTCCGGGAGGCCGATATCATCCTGGTCATGGAGGAGAAGCACCGCCAGCGTATCGCGGTGATGGACCCGCAGGCCTCGGCCCGGGTCCACCTGGTGAAGGGACTGGCCGCGGAGTTGAAGGGATGGCCGGTCCTGGGGCCGCGGCATATCGAGGACCCCATCGGTCGCCCGACACGCTATTATCGTAGGACGCTGTCCAATCTCCGCCGGGAGTTCTCCGGAGGGCTGGACCGGCTCGTGGAGCGGGCGGTGCGGCGACGCGCCGCCGTCAACGGGGAGGAGAGGAGCGGGACGTGAGCGCTGACCGGTACCTGCCGTCGCGGCTGGGACTGCTCCGTAACGACGCCCTGGGGGACACCCTGCTCGCCCTGCCGGTGGCGTCCGCGGCGCGGCGGATCAACCGGGCGATCGAGGTCGAACTGGTCTGCGCCCTCGACCTGGTGGAGCTGATGCGCGCCCATCCCGACCTCAACGACGTGGTGGCCGATCCGGGAGGGAATGCGCGCGGCTTGGCCCGCGTGCTGCGCCAGCGCCGGTACGAGGCCATCCTGGTCCTGCGGCCGACCCCGCGAAACGCATTGGCCGCCTTCCTGGCCGGCATCCCCGTTCGGGTCGGGACGGCCTGGCGCTTCTACGGGCCGCTCTTCAACCTCCGCTGGTACGGTCATCGCCGATTCAACGAACGGCACGAGATCGAGTATAACCTGCTCCTGCTCCAGCGGCTCATGGGCCGGGACCCGGGAACGCCCGAGTTCTACCTCCCGCCGCCGCCGGCGGAACGGGAAGGGGCGATGACACTGCTGGCCGGTCAGGGGATCGAGCTCAACCGGCCACTGGTCGCCCTGCACCCGGGGAGCCGCGGTTCGGCCCTTCCCTGGCCGATCGGACACTACGTCGAACTGGCCCGGCTGTTGCGCGCCGAAGGGGTGCAGGTGGTCGTCACCGGTTCGGCCGATGAGGCCGACCTGGCCGGCCGGGTGAGTGCGGTCCCGGGCGTGGTGGACCTGACCGGTCGGACCACGCTGGGGCAGCTCGCCTGGCTCTACAAGACGTGCGACACCATGATCTCCAACAGCACCGGACCGCTCCACCTGGCGGCTGCGGTCGGGACCAAGGTGGTCGGTCTCTATCCGGCCGCCGAGGTGAACAGTCCGGTCCGCTGGGGACCGTGGGGACCGGGTCACAAGGCCTTCCGCGGACCGGTGGACGACTGCCGCCGTTGCGTCGGCTCGAAGTGTGAGGTCTACAACTGCCTGGAGCAGGTGAGTCCGGAACAGGTCCGGCGGGTGGCCTGCGGTATCATGGAGCAGTCCCCCCACCACGGCCGCTATCAGCCCTCACGTTCGACCCCGGCGCCCTCATGAGCCGCCATCCCCGTTTCGATCCGGCGAGGTTGCGCACCCGATCACTGGCCGAACGCACCCACAAGGTGCGAGTGGAGGACTTCATCCGGGTGCCACCGGCGGGCCGGCGAGAGGAGGTCGAAGCCCGGTTGCCCGACATCCTGAGCGGGGCCGGACTGAAGAGCTTCGCCCGGGCCTTCCGCCGGGCGGGGGAGTCGGGGCGGGGGGTGCTCTGGATGATGGGCGCCCACGTGGTCAAGGTCGGCTGCACTCCGCTGCTGATCGATCTGGCCGAACGGGGCATGATCGGCTGTGTGGCCACCAACGGCGCTGCGATGATCCACGACTTCGAGATCGCCCTGATCGGAGCCACCAGCGAGGACGTAGCAGCCAACCTCGAAGGGGGGGAGTTCGGCCTGTGGGAGGAGACCGGGACCCACCTGCACGAAGCGGCCCGTCGCGCGCGGGCGGACGGCCTGGGCTACGGCGAAGGGGTGGGGCGGTACATCGATGAGCTGGGTCTGCCCTACCGGGAGCACTCCCTCTTCTGGCGATTCTGGAAAGCCGGGCTGCCGGTGACCGTCCACTCGGCCATCGGTACCGAGATCATCCATCAGCATCCGGCCATGGACGGGGCGCTGGTGGGCGAGTTGAGCTACCGGGACTTCCTCATCCTGACCGCCCGGGTGGCCGAGCTGGCCGAGGGATCGGTGGTGCTCAACACCGGCTCGGCGGTCATCCTCCCCGAGGTCTTTGTCAAGGCGCTGGCCATGGCCCGGAACGCGGGTCATCCCGCTCGGGGCTTCCTGGCCGCCAATTTCGATCAGTACGACCACTACCGGCCGCGGGTGAACGTGGTCGGGCGACCTACTCTGGCCGGCGGAGCCGGGTTCATCTTCCTGGGGCAACATGAGTTCCTGCTCCCGTTGCTCCATGCCCTGGTGGTGGCCGAGCCGGCCCCGGTGGAGGTGGAAAGCGCATGAGTCCGAAGGGGAATCCCGCGCCGGCGGTCCCGGCCGCCTTCGGGCTGCTCTCGTTATTCCTGCTGGTGGCCTGTGCCGGGGCAGGCCCGCCCCGTTATACGCCCCAGACCGAGGCCCCGGTGCCGGAGAACGTGGCTCAGGAGGCGGACCTGGCCGGTCAGCTGCTCACTCCTCCCCCCGAGCGGAGCGCGGAGCAGACCATGCGGGAGTTGCCCGAGTCCAGCCTGCCGCTGGTGGGTATGCAGGTGGCCCTCCCCCGACCGCCCACCCCGGTCGAACTACCCCCCGCTCCCGATACCACCGCCGCTCTGCTCCCACCGGTGATCACCGGCGCCCACCGGGAGTACCAGGTCCAGGTCGCCATAACCCCCTCTTCCCAGGAGGCGGAGATGCTCGTCGAGCAGCTCCGCCCGCTGGTGCCGGGCGAGGAGGTGTTCGTCTTCTTCACCCGCCCGTATTACCGCATCCGGGTCGGGCATAAGACCAGCCGCGAGGAAGCCGACCTGCTCCTCCAGCGGCTCTCCGAACTCGGCTACACCCGGGCGCTGGTCATCCCGGTCACCGTGAACCCGGAACCACCCCCCCCCGTTCCCGGCGAAGCCCGTTGACACCTCCCGCCCATCGCAGGTATATTCACTGATCGAAAATCGTTATGCGACAATGAGTTACACGAGACGACAGCCAATACGTCGGGCCCCGGTGCTCCCGGGGGTCGTACTCCTC
>CAZFHZ010000074.1:12513-15813 GCA_964519015.1 uncultured Gemmatimonadota bacterium
CGCCCCTCGATCCCACCCCCCCGCCCACGGTGGAATCCGCTCCCGCCGTCGCGGTCACCGCGAGCGACGAACAGGAACCGGCGCCGTTGAGCGGCGCACGGGCCTTCCTGGACGAAGCCGCCGCCCAGATCGCCGAAGCGCAGCATTACCTCGATGCGGCGGATGCCCGGAACGCGGAGTTCCACCTCAAGGAATCCCTGCAGGTCCTCCTCGAAGCCGACGGGCTGATCCCCAGCCGGGCTCGGCTGGAGAGCGACCCGGCGATTACCGAGCTGGAGACCATCCTCCGGGAGGCGCGGCTGCGGCTGCGCGGAGAGTTCGAGTCGCTCTGGACACGGACCAACGCCCTCTACGACCGCCTGCTCCCCGAACTGGGGCTGGACGCCTCCGATCTGGCCCAGGTCCAGGCTGAGGACATCGTGGACCTGGCCGGTATGAACGCGGCCATGGAGGAGAGCCTGGAACCTCCCCCGGGATCGTGGCAGGAGATCCGCGACCTTCTGCTGCAGATGGAGGAGGACGGGCGGATCGACATCGAACTAGGTCTGCGCGACTACCCCGATACCGCCTGGCAGCGCATCTGGCGCTCCCTGGCCTACTACACGGGACGGGGGCGGTCGAGCTTCCGGGTCTGGTTGGAGCGGAGCGGCCGCTACCAGAAGTTGGTGGAGGACCTGCTGGAGCGGGAGGGACTCCCCCGCGACATGGTCTTCCTCTGCATGATCGAGAGCGGGTTCAGCCATCGGGCGTTCTCGCGCGCCGCGGCCACCGGCCCCTGGCAGTTCATGTCCTACACGGCCCGCAAGTACGGGCTGGCGACCCGCTACACCGACTCCTTCCGGGACGAACGGCACGATTTCGAGAAGGCCACCGTGGCCGCCTCCGGTTACCTGAAGGACCTTTACGCCGAATTCGGGACCTGGCCGCTGGCCATGGCCGGCTACAACAGCGGCGAGGGACGGGTCCGCAGTGCCCAGCGATATAATCAGAGTCGGAAGCGCCCCACCGACTACTGGTCGATCTACGGCCGGCTCCCGCGCGAGACGGTCAACTACGTCCCCTACTACCTGGCGGCGCTCACCATCAGCAAGAATCCCGCCCGCTTCGGGTTCGCTGATGTCGCCTACCAGGCCCCCTTCCGGGACAGTTACCAGGTCGTCCACCTGACCGGACCCGTCCTGCTCCAGCAGGTCGCCGAGTTGATCGGAACCACCTCGACCGCGCTGAGGGAGCTGAACCCGGAACTCCACCGGGAGATCACACCCGTAGAGGGGTACGACCTGCGCCTGCCGACCGGCACGATCGACACCTTCATCACCGCCTTCGAGCAGTTGCCGGCCGAGGGTCGCAAGAGTTTCGAGCAATACCTGGTCCATCCGGGGGATAACGGTACCCTGATCGCCCGGCGCACCGGGGTGGCCTGGAGCGAGATCAAGGCGGAGAACCGGATTAAGGACGACCGCAAGCTCCAGCCGGGGCAGGCGCTCCGGATCCCCAAGCAGGAGCCCTCCCGTTTCCTGACCCAGGCGGAGATCGCCAGTCTGACCGCCCGTCCTTCGGCGATCGGTAGCGGCAATCCGCTGCGCTACACCGTCCGGCGGGGGGACACGATCAGCGGGTTGGCCACCCGCTTCGGCGTGACCTGGATCCAGATCCGGCAATGGAACAACCTGGGGGGGAACACGATCTACGCCGGACAGACCCTGACCCTCTATCCCCGAACCACCCGGGTGGTGACCGCCCCGGCCGTGGCGGCGGCCGCCCGGCCGGCCAATGGTGTCTACACGGTGGGCCGCAACGATACGCTCTGGGATATCGCCCAGAAGTTCGGCATCACGGTCACCGACCTGAAGCGCTGGAACGGTTTGAACGGGAACACGATCTATCCGGGGAACCGTCTGATCGTCACTCGCGAAGCCGCGGATGCGGCCATCGTGGGTGGGCCGGGCTCCCCCGGTGGTCGCTGAGAAGACGGCGATGACCCTCACGGGACGAACCTACCGCCGGATCATGCTCTGGAGCGTCGCGCTCTTCGTGTTCGGCCTCTGGCTGCTCTCGATCGCCCGGAGGTATGAGGAGGGGCGGACCTTCGGGATGGGCCTTCACCCCGGCGTGGGCGTGATCGAGTTGCGGGGGGCGATCTTAACCGGGGAACGGACGGTGCGTGAGATCGAGGAGCTCGCCGCCCGGAGCGACGTGCGGGCCCTGCTGGTCCGGATCGAGAGTCCGGGAGGGGCGGTCGTGGGGGCCGATGAGATCTACCGGGCCCTGACCCGGGTGCGGGAGCAGGAGGGGAAACCGGTGGTGGCCTGGCTCGGATCGGTGGCGGCCAGTGGAGGGTATTACGTGGCCTGCGCGGCCGACACGATCGTGGCCCATCCGGCCTCTACGACCGGGAGCATCGGGGTCATCGTGGAGTATCCGATCACCCGCGGGCTCTTCGAGAAGCTGGGGATCGAATGGGAGACGGTGGCCACCGGACCGTACAAGACTATGGGCAGCCCGACCGAGGCGCCCAGCGAGGCGCACCGGGCCTGGTTCCGGGCGGTCATCGGCGACACCTATGAGCAGTTCCTGGAAGTGGTCCGGACCCGGCGCGGACTCCCGGAAGAGACCCTTCAGCACTACGCCGACGGGCGGGTGTTCACCGGCCGTCAGGCGGTCGCCTGGGGATTCGCGGACACGACCGGGGACTTCCGGGAGGCCCGGGCGATGGCCGGACGGATGGGGGGGGTGGGGGACGACCCCCGGCTGATCCGGCCGCCGCGGCCGCCCCGCACCACGGTCTGGGACCTGGTGCTGGGCCGAGCGGGGCTCGAGGACATCCTGGAGATGGTCGTCCAGCGGGCCGGGATCGGCCCGGTGGACGCTCCGCACGTCTATTATCGGATGCCGTAGCGGCAGCGACTGAACGGAAGGAGAAGGTCGGTATGACGAAGGCTGAGATCGTCGAACACATCGCCCAGACGACGGGACTGACCAAGACCGACACTTCGCTGGTCGTCGAGGGGATGATCGAGACGCTCAAGAAGGCGCTCATCGACGGAGAGACGGTGGAGATCCGCGGCTTCGGCACGTTCCGGATCAAGCAGCGGGCCGCGCGCCGGGCGAGGAATCCCCGTACCGGGGACCCCGTGGACATCCCGGCCAAGTATGTGCCGACCTTCAAACCCTCCCGGGAACTGAAGGACGCGGTCACCACCCGCAACGAGTCCCAGGGTTGATCCTTTCTTCGCGATCCACCCCCGTCCGGCGGGGGGAGAGCGGGGGGGGGGGAGTGGGGGGGGGGGGAGCGGGGGC
>CAZFHZ010000075.1:0-15757 GCA_964519015.1 uncultured Gemmatimonadota bacterium
TGGAATCCTCGACCAGAACCCGGTCCCCCCCCTCGTAGCGGAGCGACCAGCCTGGGGCCAGGTCGGCCGGGAGCTGGAGCGGTGCGTCGTCATCGAGGGCCAGCTCCACCTCCGGCACGCCCTCCCCCTCGGCCGTCACGATCCAGGCGAGGGTCTGTTCCGGGCCGGGATGCTGGAAGACGACGGTCGTGTCGGCCGCCTGCCCCGGCTGCCGGTCCCCTCCCCGGTAGCGGAAGATCCCCACCTCGACGGGGACCAGCCGCCAGGTCCCGGGACCGTCCCCTTCGAGGTGGAACTCGGCCCCGACGTCCTCCATCCGCCGCTTCTGCCCGGCGCTGAAGGCATCCGACAGGCGGGCCTGTTCCCACCGCCCGATCGCAGCCAGGATCCGGTCGGTGGAACCGTTCTCCTCCAGGGCCCGGTAGTCGGTGACGAAGGCGTAGCCGGCGTCGAAGGCGGCCGAACGGGCCAGCATCCACTCCACGTCCTCCAGGGTGGTCCGGGCCGTCATCCGGAACCAGCCCAGCATCCCAGGCATGAGGTTGCGGCGGAAGTAGGGCTGGTTCTTCAGCCGGTACTCGGTCTGGCTCTCGCGGAACCCGGCATACCACGGCTCCCCCCAGTTCATCCGGGTGTAGATGTGCCAGAAGTAGTGGCTGGTGCGGCTGGCGTCGGCGATGTAGCCGTCCCGGATCGGCCCGGCCAGGTGATCGAACCAGGAGGTGGTGAAGAGGATCTCGCCGTAGTTGCCCATGCCCGTGGAGCGGTTCCCTTCGATCCCGTCGAAGGAGATCTGCCGCAATCCCGTCTCGTTGTAGAAGGCGGCCAGGTTGGCCGCCACCTCCCGGCCCAGCCCGGCATCGGTCAGCAGGACCCGGTAGGCGTGGTCGGCCAACAGGGCCACCGGGATCCCCGCCGGGTGGGGAGCGGCTGCCGTCCCGAACGCCCCCCGCCGGCAGTCGAGCAGCCGCCAGGGGGGGGCGGCGGAGACCTCCCGGTACTGCACCAGCTCCGACCCGATCACCACGGTGCGCAGGGTGTTGTTGTCGGCCGGGTCGAAGAGGCCGGCCGCGGCGACCATCAGCTCGGTCCCCCCGGCGTCCACATCGGCGGTGAGGGCTTCGGCCCCCACCCGGGCCAGCCGCGGGTCGGGCACCGGGGTCACATAGGGATCGTTGGTCGTGATGAAGTTGGTGAGGGTGTGCACCCCGAGATGGATCCCCGCCGCCTCCGCAGCCTCCACACAGCGCCGCAGTCCCGCCCGGCCGTTGGGGAACCCGTCGCCGAGCTCGAAGTGTCCCCAGGTACGGAAGGGACCGGAATGGTAGAGCCAGCGCAGGCCGGTCTGGCGGGTATAGGCGATGGCCCGGTCGATATCGGCCTCGGAGAAGTCGAGGATCAGGTAGGCCGCCGCGGCCGAACGGGCCTGTTTCCCCCACTCCCCATCGATCATCGGATGGGGTAGTCCCTCGGCCAGTTCGATCCGCCCGAGGGTCTCCAGCGCTTCCCCTGCCGGACAGCCGAAGAGGACGATGGCCGAGCCGGCCACCCCGCCATCCTCGAAGGGGGGGACGATGTAGTCCTGGTGCCCCCAGTTCTCCACCACCCGCTCCCGGGAGCGGTCGCGGCAGTAGGCCTGCAGGGTGCTGCCGAAGGAGTCGGGCTTGGCCGCCTCGACTCGGTAGAGCACATAGCGCTTCCCAGCCTCACTCAGGTCGGAGTAATCCCCCGACTCGAAGAGGTCGAGCTGAGGCATGCAGTCGTTCTCGTTCCAGGGATAGCCACCCAGGGTCTTCGGGTTCAGGGCCTGAAGACCGAAGGCGAACACCGAATCGCGCACCACCCCGACCGTCTCACCGATGGTCTCTGAGATCGTCGTGGCGTAGGGACCCCAGACGACCAGTTCGACCGGGGCCGCCGGTTCCACCCCGAGCAGTTCGAAGACCAGGTGGGTCGGCTTGGGAGTGACCCGGACCCGGGCGCTGATGCTTCCTGAGAACTCGAGCCGGGCGATCCCCGACGCCTTGTCCCAGCGCAGCGCCCGGGGGGGATGCAGCACCCCCTCCACCCGTACCGAGAGCAGATGGGAGGGGACCGCCCGGGCGAGGTGGTCCCGCCCGGTGACCCGATCCACCAGCCCGACCAGCCGGCCGCCCCCGTCCACGCTCAGGCGCAGCTGGTCGGTGGTCCAGGTGGTACGACGGAAGGTGGTGGGACTGCAGGCGCCCACCATCAGCAGGGCGATGACGGCGGCCAGACAGAGGTCGTAACGGGCCGTTGCTCTCTTCTTCATGATACGGGCGATCTCCCGGCGGATCGGACGGGACCGGTCTTCCCGATCGGTCTCCGATCAGTCTAGTGTCCCGAGTCAGGAATTGGCACCGTTTCGCAGATTGACCTTTCGGTTCGCCAGCGCATACTGGCGCTGGTGTCGGAATCCGCAGACGGAGGGGTTCGAATTCCCATGAGCATGAGACGGAATCTCATCCTCTCAACGATGATCCTGCTCTCTTTGGCGGGACCTGCCCGGGCCCAGGACCGACCCTTCCCCTATACGGTGACGAAGCGTGACCTGATGATCCTGCCGGTGAGTCTCGGGCTATCCTCCTGGGGCGATTCCGAGGCGGCCACGAAGCGCACCCCCCTCACCCGGGAGGAGATCGCGCTCTTAACACCGGGCGATGTGAACCGGTTCGACCGGTCCGCGACCCGGAACTGGTCGCTGGACTGGGATGAACGGAGTGATGAGTTACGGGATTCCCTGATCCTGACGACGATCGGGATCGGGATCTATGAGATCCTGCGCAACGAGGAATTCGAGGACACCATCACCCTGGGCGTCATGTTCCTGGAGACGGCCCTGCTCGTGAAGGGGACCACCTACCTGACGAAAGCGCTGGTCGGCCGCAAACGACCCTTCGTCTACAACCCTGCGTTGAGCGTCGAAGAGCGGTACGGGCTGGCCGCTAACGGGGACAATGACGTCTTCTTCTCGTTCTTCTCCGGCCACAGCTCGGCCGCCTTCGCCCTGGCCACCTTCACCTCGACCGTGTTCTCCGACATCCACGGGCCCTCGACCTGGTCGAGACTGCTCTGGGGATCGACCCTCACCCTGGCGACCATGACCGCCTATGCCCGGGTGAAGGCCGGGGTCCATTTCCCCTCCGATGTCATCGCGGGCGCCATCGTGGGAGGCGCCATCGGCCGCCTGGTACCAGTCCTGCATCGGAAGGACGCTTCACCTCGCCTGACCCTCGGTGTGCTGCCCGACCGGATCTGTCTCAGGCTCGGTCTCGGACCGGGCTGACCGATGCAATAAGCCGTTCTCTCTCCTGAACACGCGGCTTCACGGATCGATCCTTCAGGGAGTCGCGGCCGGGGCCGCTACTCCGCCCGCAGCGCCTCGACCGGGTCGACCCGGGTGGCCCGCCAGGCCGGGATGACCATGGCGGCCAGCACCACCACCCCCAGGAAGGCGATCCCCACCAGCAGGGTCACCAGCTGCAGCGGCGAGATGCCGTAGATCATGCTGGAGACGATGGAGACCCCGCCGAGGAGCAGGAGGAACCCCACGATCCCTCCGCTGGCCGTGAGCTGGATCCCCTGCCGGATGAAGTGCCGCATCACCTGGCCGCGGGCGGCCCCCAGGGCCATCCGCACCCCGATCTCCCGGGTGCGCTGGTTGACGCGGAACGACATCACGCCGTAGGTGCCGGCCGCCGCCAGGACCACCGCGATCAGGGTGAAAAGCCCGATCAGCAGCGTGTAGAGCCGCCGGCCCTGCATGCTCTCGCGGATGATGTCGGCCATGGTGCGCATGTCCCCCAGCGGCAGCAGCGGGTCGAGTTCGGCGACCGCCGAGCGCACCAGCGGGACCAGGGCGGTCGGGTCCCCCTCGGCACGCAGGACCAGGGCGTTGTTCGTGCGGGCCACCGCCGTGACCGGATGGTAGCGCTCGGGGAGGGTGGGATAGAGGATCCCCCACTGGCGGCAGTCCTCGGCCACCCCCACCACGGTCGCGTACCAGTCGGGTTCCTCGTTGTTGGCGTGGATCCGCTGCCCGATCGGATCCTCATCGGGCCAGTACTGCCGGACGAAGGCCTCGTTGACGATGACCGGCAAGTCGAGCACGTCGGTGTCCGGGACGGTCATCTCACCGGCCGTGAAGGTCCGTCCGCGTACGATCTCGATGCCCATGGCCTCGAAGTAGCCGGGGCTGGCGAAGGAGAGTTCCACCAACGGTCGCCGTTCCTCGGGATCGTAGACCTCCCCTTCCGCCAGGATGCTCCCGTTGGTCCCGCCCATGGTGGGCAGCTTGGTGGTCACCCCGACCGCAGCCACCCCGGGGGAACCCTCCAGCCGCTCCAGGAGCCGGTCCCAGAAGGTCTTCCTCTGCTCCAGGGTCTCGTAGCCGGGTCCGCTGATCTGGAAGGCGACCACCAGTACCTCGTCGGTGTCGAACCCCTGCGGTTCGCGGGCGACGTTCCGGAAGCTGAGAAAGAGCAGGAGCGCGGCGTTGACCAGCATCAGGGCCAGGGCGATCTGGGTCACGACCAGGGCGTTGAGGGCCCGGTTCCGCCGGCGCCCCCCGGTCCGGCTGCCGCCACCTCCGGTCAGGGTGGCCACCAGGTCGGTCCGGGCGGCGAAGAGGGCCGGCGCCACGCCGAAGACCAGACCGGTGACCAGCATGGCCAGGAAGGCGAAGAGCAGGACCCAGCCGTCGATCCCGATCCCCTCGACCCGGGGGACGGTGGGGGGGAAGAGCCCCTTCAGTACGCCGAGACTGGCATAGGCCAGGGCCACCCCGGCGATCCCTCCGAGGACGGACAGGAGCGTGCTCTCGGTGAGCAGCTGGCGGACGATCCGGCGCCCGCCGGCGCCCATGGAGGAGCGGATGGCGATCTCGGTCTGCCGCCCCGCCCCCCGGGCCAGCATCATGCTGGCGATGTTGGCGCAGCCGGCGAAGAGGACCAATCCCACGATGATGAGCAGGATGACCAGGATGATGTTCACACCCCCCAGGGCCCGCTCCATCAGCGGGTCGATCCAGACGTCGACCAGGGCGTTGGTGTTAGGGTAGAACTCGCGCAGGCGGGTGGAGATGGCCTTCAGGTCGGTCTGGGCCTGGGCGACACTCACCCCCTCCTCGAGGCGGCCCACGGCGGCCAGCCAGTGGGACCCCCGGCCCTCGGTGCGGGAGAGCTCAACCGGGGTGATGAGCCGGACCGGCTCGGCCCTCCCCCAGGGGCTGGGGAACTCGAACTCGGGGGGGAGGATCCCGATCACCTGCCAGCTCTCCCGGTCGAGGGTGATCGTGCGGCCGACCACGGCCGGGTCCGCCTGGAACTGGTCCTGCCAGTACTGGTGCCCGAGTACCACCACATGGTCGCTGCCGGCCGCTTCCTCTTCCTCGGTGAAGTAGCGGCCGTGGATGGGCGGCAGGCCCAGGATGTCCAGCACCCCGGCCGTGGCCTCGACCCCCCGGACGCGCTCGGGCTCATCGCCGACAGCGGTGTTGAACCAGCGGAAGGTGTAGACCCCCAGTTCCTGGAAGGAACGGTTCTGTTCCCGGAAGTCGAAGTAGTCGGGACCGGTCAGGGGCTGGTAGTTGCCGCTCCCCCGGTCGGATCCCAGACCCCCCTCCCAGACGGCCACGATGCGGTCGGGCTCGGGAAAGGGCATCGGCCGCAGGATCAGCCCCTTGAGCATGCTGAAGACGGCCACGCTGGCCCCGATCCCGACCGCCAGGATCAAGACGGCGACCAAGGTGAAGCCGGGGGCCTTCAGCAGGGTGCGCCGGGCGAAACGCACGTCCTGCCGCAACTGGTCCAGGAACATCGCCCAGCCCCGCCGGCGGTCTCCCCGGCGCAGGATGCGCTGCGACCGACGGCCGACCCGCGCGGGGTCGCCGAAACGCCGCTCCGCTTCCCGCCGGGCCTCATCCGGCACCCACCCTTCCCGGACCAGGTCTTCAGCCAGCAGTTCGATACCGTTGCGCAGTTCGTCCTCGACGGTCTCCTCGATGGGGCGGCTGCGCACGTCGGGTCGGTGCCCGTCGATGTGCGCCTTCTTCTTCCAGGTTCGGCCGTCGGCCATGGTCATGCCTCCATGGTTCGCAGGACGCGGTCCATCGCCCCGACGTAACGGTCCCATTCCTGGGTCTGCCGGGCCAGTTGCCGCCGCCCCTCCGCGGTCGGCCGGTAGAAGCGGACCTCCCGGCCGGTGGGGGACTGGCGCCACTCGGTGGTCAGCCAGCCGCGGGCCTCAAGCCGCAGCAGGGCCTGGTAGAGCGCGCCGTACTCGATGTCGAAGGCGTCACCCGAGGCGCGTTTCACCCACTTGGCAATCTCGTAACCGTGGAGGGGTTCCACGCTCACGGTCTTGAGGATCATCAAGTCGAGGGTGCCCTTGAGCAGGGCGAGAGAAGCGTTGGCCATGGGCCGGCTCCCGTCGTCTCGGGTGTCAGGCTTCAGGGTCTCATATATGAGAGTCTAAGATATCTACGGAGATCCCGTCACCAAGTTTCCTGGTAATTTGGCGGGACCAGGACAACCCGACCCTTCTCCGGGCGACCATGAACATCTGTTCACATATCTTGACTTGATATGTACAATAATTTGACAGGGCATACGGAGCGCCCGATATTGTCCCGGAGCATACGCCCTGATCCGGGCGCGATCATGGACGGCACTCCTCGGGAATTGGAGCCCAGCCGATGAGCGGTCACGGCAGGTACAAGATGGGCACCATCGCCCGGATGACCGGGCTTTCCCCGGCCCTGCTTAGGGCCTGGGAGCGGCGGTACGCGCTGCTCGAACCGGAACGGACCCCCGGGGGGCACCGCCTCTATACCGAGGAGGACCTGACCGTGCTCCGCCAGGTCAAACGGATGCTCGAGGAGGGTCGGTCGATCGGTGAAGCGGCCGTGGTAGGAAGGGTGGAGTTGCTGGCCCGGTCCGGGAAGGCCAGCCGACCAGGGGTGGAGACGGTCGATCGGAGTATCACTGGCGACCGGGCAGGGGCGGCCGCGCCCGAACGACCGGCCGAACTGGAGCGCCTCCTCGAGGCCATCGTCCAGGCGGCCGTGGAGATCGACCACGAACGGCTCGAACGTTCTCTAGACGCCGCCTTCGCCCAGGTCGCCCCGGAACAGGTGGTCAGCCGGGTCGTGGAGTCCGCCGCCCGGCGGATCGGCGAACTGTGGGTCGGAGGTCACTGTTCGGTCGCCGGCGAGCACCTGGCCAGTTCGGCTTTCATCCTCCGGCTGCATGGACTCCTGGAGACCACCAACCGGGTCCTTCCCGGGGCCGCGCCCCTGGTCGTCACCGCCTGTTTCCCCGAGGAACTCCATGAGCTCGGTGCGCTGGTGGTGGCCTACTACCTGACCCTGAGCGGCATCCGGGTGGTCCACCTGGGCGCCGCCCTCCCCTTCGAGGACCTGGAGCGGGCCCTCGATGTGCTCGATCCCGACGGGATCTACCTGTCGGTGACCCGGGAGGCGCTCTTCCGGGCCCATCGGCCCGGACTGCTGGAACTGGTCGGGCACCGCAACGGCCGCCTGGCCATGATGCTGGGGGGACAGGGCGTGCGAGCCGGAGACGCGGAACTGGAGGCCCTGGGGGTGCGCATCGTGGAGGAGGGTCGCCCCGCTGGCGAGCTGGGCGAGGCCCTGCTGCCGCAACGGCGCTGAGGGGAGCCTGGCCTCGCTAGACACCGACAGAATCGTGATCGGCCGGACCGCTGGAAGGTTCTTCCCGACTATTCCTCCCGCCAGGACGGGGGGCGCTTCTCCAGGAAGGCGGCCACCCCCTCCCGGCAATCGTCGGTCTGCCGGGCCTCGGCGTTGATCCGGGCGGCCTGCTCGAAGGCCCTCTCCAGGTCGAGGGGGGGCAGGGCGGCCAGCAGGTCCTTCGAAAGCCGGATGCTGCTCAGGCTGTTGCGGGCCAGGAGCCGGCCGAGTTCCCGGGCTCGCTCGATATGCCGGCCGGCCGCCACACCCTCGGTGACCAGTCCCAACCGGACCGCTTCGTCGGCCGGGATCGGACGGGCGGTCAGCAGCAGGTCGCGGGCCCGCTTCTCCCCCACCGCCCGCACCAGGATCACCCCGACCAGGGCGGCCACGAAGCCGATGGCCGCCTCGCTGTAGCGGAAGACCGCCGTCGCATCGGTCACCGTCAGGTCGCAGCCGGTGGCCAGCCCGCACCCCCCCGCCACACAGGCCCCGTGCACCGCCGCCACCGTGGCCTTGGGAAAGGTGTAGAGCCGCCGGTAGAGCGTGCCCAACTGGCGGCCGGCCTCGAGGTTCTCTTCGGGAGTGGCCTGCTGCAGAGCCCGCAGCTCCTCCAGGTCGGCCCCGGCGCAGAAGGCACTTCCCTCCCCGCGCAGCAGGACAACCCGGACCGCCGCCTCCGCCTCCAATTCATCCAATACCTGCACCAACTCGCCTACCATGGTGCGGGAGATGGCGTTCCGAACTTCGGGACGGTCGAGCACGATCCAGGCCAGCGGGGGTTCCCGTTCGATCCGGATGGTGGTGTAGGTCTCGCTCATGCCCGCCCCCTCCTCACGCACCCGCCGGGGCTCCCGGGCCCCGGTCCCAGCCGGCTCCCCCTTCCCGCCGGTTGTCGTAATAGCGGATGGTCGGGTAGGCCAGGTCGATGTCGGATTCGGCGGCGAAAGCCTCCAGCACGGCCTGCCAGATCCCCTCCTCGATGCCGCGGCGGCGGCGCGGGTCGACCATGAAGCGCATGGTCAGCAGCACCCCGGAATCCTTCACGGTCAGGTAGACGATCGGGGTGAGCTTGCCGTAGTGGATCATGAACTTCTGAGCGGCCTGCCGGACCTGCCGCTCGGCATCGGCCGAGAGCGTCTCGGCGTGCTCGTGCACGATCCGCTCCAGGATCCCCTTGGCCTTCCGCCAGTCGCTCTCGAAGGTCAGCAGCACCGGGATTTCGTGCCAGATGAACCTGAAGCCCTGAGTGTAGTTGGCCAGGGGCTCCTTGAGCACCTTGCCGTTGGGGACACTGATGATCCGCCCCGTGCTCTGGTCGGCGTCCACCCAGTTGCCGATCTCGAGCAGGCTGAACATGAAGAGACGGATGTCGATCACGTCACCGCGCTGTCCCGCGATCTCGATCCGGTCCCCCATCACGAAGGGCCGCCGCCAGAGGATGAAGAACCAGCCGGCCAGGTTGCCTACCAGGTCGGAGAGGGCGATGGCCAGCCCGGCGCTCAAGAGCCCGAAGTAGGTGACCAGGGAGCCGATCCCCGAGACCCAGATGCGCGCCACCAGCAGGATGCCGGTGAAGACGATCAGGTAGGTCACCACCCGCGACCAGTAATACCGCGGGGTGACCTGCTCGATCCGCCGGCGCACCAGCCGCAGGGCCAACCAGCGCAGCAGCCACAGGCCGAGCACCACCAACAGGGTAGAGAAGATCCTGGCCTGCAGCTCGGGGCTCAGCCCGGTCCATGTCTGCAGGAGGGTGGTCAGATCCGTCATGCCCCGAGTCTACACGCCCGGGCCGACCTCTGACCACCCCGGCTCACCAGGAGAGGAGAGGGTCAACCGTCCTCTGGGGGGGGTGAGGACAGCCTGGGACGGGGGATGAATCGGGGCACTCGTGCACAGTAGGCCTCATATTCCGCCCCGAACCGCTTCTTCAGCTCCGCTTCCTCCAGCACCACCACCAGCCAGATGGCCGGCAGGGTGAGCCCCCAGACGATCCAGGCGGAAAGGTGGTTGGCGAACAGGGTATAGGCCAGCGTCCAGAGGGTGACCTCGACGTAGCGGGGATGGCGCACCACCCCGTAGATCCCTTCGGTGAGCAGACGCCCGGGATACTCCCGCTCGGAGAGTTCCGGGCGGCCGGTCAGGATATCATGGGTCAGCAGGCGCCGCCGCTTGACCCCGATGGCCAAACCGCCGGCCAGACAGAGGAGGGCCAGGACCATGAAGAGGGGGCTGGCCCCGAAGTCCACCGCCAGCACCTGCTCCCGCCAGGCGATCACGGCCGCGATGAAGCCGGCGACGGGGACCATCAGGATCGCATAGGTCCAGCCCGGACCCAGCCGCCGCCAGAAGCGGGCGAAGGGATGGATAGCGTACCAGAGCACGATCCCCGGCGGCGCACCGGCGACCACCATCAGGGTGAAGACGTCCCGGGCGATGTCCATGATGTCTCCGGCAGAGGTTCTCCCGCAGGACCTCTCCTTAGATACGGGATCGATCGCACCGATGGCCGCAGGAACCGGCTGTTCGATCGCTGATCTGTAGAGGGAGAGAAGGCAACAGGATCAGGGCGATGACCGGCGATCGAACAGAAGTTCTCCGAGCGGAATGGTGAGCATGAGGCCGGGATCGGGCAGGTTGAAGTCGAAGGCCTCACGCATCACCCAACCCTGGGCCAGGGCGACCACACCTCCCCCCACCAGGCGCAGGGTCAGCGGCCGGATTCGCCAGTCGCCCCGTTCCCGGGTGATCGCAAGCGCACACCCCGTCACCGCTCCGACCAGCAGGCCTTCCCGATAGTCGAGCGCCCGGCCGAGCTTCCTGCCCTGCACGACTGCGGTCCCTTCAACCAGGACCACGGCCGCGGTCAGACCGGACAGGGTCCCGCCGACCGCCCGGCCGTAGAGGGAGGTCGGTCGCCGGGGAAGCGGTCGCTCCGGTCGCTCCAGACGGAAGGGGAAGGGGAGCAGACCGGTCGAGACGGCCAGCCGCGTCTCGCTCGATCCGACCAGGGCCGGCTCCTCGCGCAGCATCCACTGGGAGCGGGACCAGCGGTGGGCGATCTCGAGCGCGGGCAGGCCGCCGAAGCGGGCCCCGCCCAGCCGGAGCCGCAGCTCGGCCACCGCCCGGATCTCGTGCCGTCCACCGGGTAGCGGAGGCCTTGGAGCCAGTTCATCGCCGATCTGCCCGTAAGGAGAGAAGGGCCATTCCCGGTGCCGGCCCAGTCCCGCAGTGGCACCCAGCCACAGGTCGGCCGGACCGATGCTTCCGCAGTGGAGCACCGGACCGACGAGCAGGGTGAGGTCGTCCCCTGCCAGGCCGAGAGGAACGCCGAAGGGCCGTTCGGGATCGAGAGTAAGATTCCGGTAGTAGCCCCACGAGGTGCATTCGACCTGCCACCGTCCCCAGGCAAGTTCGGTCACCAGTCCGACCGGTCCCCGCAGCGGAACGTAGAGCCAGGTCGCCCAGCGCGGTGCACGTTCTATTCGGTCCCAGCCCGTCCGGGCGACCGGCTGGGTCCCCAGCGTCAGGCCGAGTGAGGGCGCTCCGGTCTCACTGCTCGTCTGTGCCCGTACCACCGGACGCCGGCCGCACGGAACCAGCTGGAGCAGCAGGACGAACCCGGTCAGCCTCAGGAACCGGTCCATGGAGAAGCCACACCTCCCGCCGAAGGTCACCGAGAATACGACCGGTTGAACGGAGTGCTCGTTTACCGGCATCGGCAACTTCCTCCCCGACCCGGGCCCGTTGTCCGGGAACTTCCGATCCTCTAGAGTGTCTTCCTCGATCAGGAAGGTGAACGAGTCCGGGATCCTGGCCCATGTGGCGCTTCTGCCTGAACAGCCTGTTCCGCACCTACGGCCGCGGGTTCCTGCGGCACCTGGGCGGACCGCACCCCATCCGCGTCGCCGCCGGGTTGAAGGCCGGATCCGACCTCAACCTCTCCGGCGATCCTCCCTTTATTATACCGTCCGACCGGCGCCCGGACGAGCCGCCGGCGCTCGGGCCTCAGACCGTCATAGGACTCGGCTTCTGTCTCAAACCCCTTGACCCGCCCTGCCCTTCCGGGCGCCCCAACCACGACTGCCGCCTGCTCGAACAGGGGATCGATCTCGCCCTGCTCCCTTCGGACAGCCCCTGCCGCGACTGCCTCATCGGTACCATCGGCATCCGGGCCCTGCGCCGCGGCTGCGCCGTCTACGTGATGACCAGCGCCGCCGACATCCTGAACGATGTCTTCCGCCCGGCCCTGGAGGAGAAGCGGTTCACCTCAGGGATCTTCGCCCTCTGTCCCTACTCCATCCGTCCCTTCAGCGTCCCCCTCACCGCCGTCGGCCTGCACGCCTGGCTCTTCCCCTACGATCGGGGAGACTGTGCCGACTACCCGACCTGGCTGCTGGCCGACCAGGGGATCAAGCGGGAACAGACCGCGCTGCGTCTACCAGACCTGGCGACGATCAATGGATTATTGGAATCGGTGCAGTCTACCGCCGAGCCGGTTCGGACGTTGAACGAAGGGAACCTGTATGTCCCGGCGCGCCCCGACCTGCCTCAGGGGAAGCGCAGACCCGACACCCTCGGGACCATCCGGTAGACCACCCAGACCCGCCCGCCGGTCACCGGATCGTCTTCCTGCCGGATGAAGCGATCGTGTGCGAACGTGAATCGGGGGGCCGACGGCAGCGTAGTGTCGCCGAGGTATTCGCCCTCCGCGTCGATCACCCGGACAGTCCTTGGTGGTCCGGACTCCCCACCAATGACCGTCATGACGGGTCGAAGCAGCCAGAACCATCCCTCCAGATCCACTTCGAACCAGGTCCAGAAGGCTTTGGTCTCGGCCCAGGGAGCATTGTTCCGATATGCCAACAGGCGACGCAGCCTCATGGCGATCGAATCACCCGACTCCTGTTCGGTCTGCGCGACGGCCCGGCCATAGGCTTCCCACAACATCTCGCGGTCGGCAGCGGTGACCGGCTCCGGCTCCGCCTCGAGACGTATCCTTTTCCCGAGCGATCCGTCCAGCCGGTAGCACCGCAGTTCGGGGTCGATCCCCCCGCTCATGATGACGCCATGTCGGGGCGAATAGGAACTCCAGGGCTGACCCGTCAGATTGAGCGGCAACGGTACCGCCTGGGTCCCCTGCCCAAGGTTGAGGTGCACGATTTCATCGGTAGCCACTTCGGGACTCGATAGCTCCGCCACCTCGTCCCCCGAAGCATGGGCAATGACCACCGTAACGCTCTGCGTGACGAAGCGATCACCCCGCTTCCGGTCGAAGAAGTACCCCAGGATCTCACCCCCGGCCGTGACATCCAGTCGTGGGATACTGTTGCCCAGAGACTGGGCAGGCCAGCTCACCACATTCTGGACGGACCCGTCCAGGCGGAAGCGCGTGAGCCGCGGCGGCATGGTCTGCGATACGTTGAGGGTCCCGCCGTGGAAGGTGATCTCGGACGGTGCCATGAGTTCACCTGGTCCCTCTCCCTGACGGCCGATCGCCCTCAGGAAGACACCGTCCGGACCGAACACCACGATGCGGCCGGCCATCATGTCCAGCAGGTAGTAGCTGCCGTCGGGACCGTACCGGGGGATGACGATCTCCTCCAGCAGACTCTCAGGAACTCCTTCGTCCTCGCGGATCTCGAGCATCCGTTCATAGTCGAAGAGCTCGCCCTCGTACTTCGGTCCGCCCAGATTCCGGATGACCAGGACGCCATCTTCCGAGGTCCGGCTCACCCGGTGCTCAGGCCGGGCAGCGGGATCATGACCGCAGTTCGAGATGAAGAAGACCAAGAGGAGCAGGCAGGCGGACCGAACGGATCCGTTCATCACACCCTCCTGGGTGGAATCACGCCAGTCAGGTCATCATACCACGTGTTCAGACAGGGGAGCATCCCCGGACCTGCTCAGAACTTCAGCACCTCGCGGGCGGCCTGGAGGATGCGATCGACGCTGGGCAGGTACTCCTGCTCGCGCGAGAAGAGAGGCACCTGGATGTCCCAGCCGGTCACCCGGACCACCGGGGCCTCCAGGTGGAGCAGGCAGGTCTCGTTCAGCCGGGCTACGATCTCGGCCCCCGGGCCGAGGGTGCGCATGGCCTCGTGTACGATGACCGCCCGCCGGGTCTTCTTCACCGAGGCGATGACCGCCTCGGTGTCCATCGGGGAGAGAGAGTAGAGGTCGAGGACCTCGGCCGAGACCCCATCCTCGTCGGCCAGCCGCTGCGCAGCCTCCTCCACCCGGGGGACCATGGCCCCCCAGGCCACCAGGGTGAGGTCACCTCCCTCGCGCGCCCGCCGCGAGCCGCCGATCGGGAAGTCCGGCTCGGCTCCCTCGGGCACCTCCTCCTTGATCGTCCGATAGAGCGCTTTCGGCTCGAGGAAGACCACCGGGTCGGGATCGCGGATGGCCGAGATGAGCAGGTCGTGGGCCATCCGGGGTCCCGAAGGGACCACCACCTTGATGCCCGGGGTGTGGATGTAGTAGGTCTCGCGGCTCTCCGAGTGGTGCTCGAGTGCCCGCACCCCCGCCCCGTAGGGCATGCGGATGACGATCGGCATCGGGAAGCGGCCCTGGGAGCGCTTGTAGTAGCGGCCGACGTGGTTCTCGATCTGGTAGAACCCGAAGTAGCTGAAGCCCATGAACTGGAACTCGATGACCGGCCGCAGTCCGTAGATGGCCAGGCCCACCGCGGTGCCGACGATCCCCGACTCGGACAGGGGGGAGTCGAAGACACGCTGGGGGCCGAAAGTCTCGATCAGCCCCTCGGTGACCCGGAAGATGCCGCCGTTGACCCCCACGTCCTCGCCGTAGACGAGCACCCGGTCGTCCCGCTTCATTTCCTCGTGGAGGGCCCGGTTGATGGCTCCGACCATGGTCAGCTCAGCCATCGCTGCGCCTCCCCCGGACCTCCCCTTCGGGGGTGATCTCGATCCCGCCTCCGAATTCCACCCGCTGCTGTTCCAGCACCGGGTGCGCCCCGGCGTAGGCGTAAGCGAAGATGTCCTGGCGGACCGACTCCTCCAGTTTCCGCTCGAAGCGGGCGACCGCCTCCTTGACCTCCCCCCTGACCTCTTCCGACCAGGTTTCCCGGTCCTGGTCCGACACGATCCCCTTGTCCAGCAGGTAGTGGTGGAAGCGCAGGAGCGGGTCCCGCTTCTCCCAGACCGCCACTTCGTCGTCCTTGCGGTAGCGCTTGGGATCGTCGGCCGTGGTGTGCACGCTCATCCGGTAGGTCACCGCCTCGATGAAGGTGGGACCCTCTCCGGCGCGGCCGCGTACAACCGCCTCCCGGGTGGCGGTGTAGACGGCCAGGATGTCGTTGCCGTCCACCTGCACCCCCGGCATGCCGTAAGCGAGCGCCTTCTGGGCGATGGTGGTCGAGTGGGTCTGGCTGGCCCGCGGGGTGGAGATGGCGAACTGGTTGTTCTGGCAGAGGAAGATCACGCCCAGGTCGTAGACCTTCGCCCAGTTGAGTGCTTCGTGCACGTCCCCTTCACTGGTGGCGCCGTCGCCGAAGTAGGTCAGGGCCACCGCGTCGTCCCCCCGCAGTTTCGCTCCCCAGGCGATGCCGACGGCATGGGTGGGCTGGCTCCCCACGGTGATGCAGATGGGCAGGTCGTGGGAATCGGGGGGCAGGTCGATCCCCTCCTCCCAGCCGGCCACGTAGAGGAGGTCGTCCTCCAGCTTCATCCCCCGCCAGATGGCGGCCGCCGATTCGCGGAAGGCGGGCACGAACCAGTCGCGCGGCTCCAGGGCGTAGATGCTCCCGAGCTGGGCGGCTTCCTGCCCCTTGACCGGGGCGAAGGTCCCGATCCGTCCCTGGCGCTGCAGGCGCAGCCGGGTCTCGTCGAACTCCCGCACCAGGAGCATGGTCCGGTAGAGCCGGACCAGGTCCTCGGACGGGATGTCGGGTTCCAGCGCGGTGTCCAGCTTACCGCTCTCGTCCAGGATCTGGAGCCAGGTCAACTCGCCCGGCACTGTGAGCTTCTTCCTGGGGATGACGTGCCTCCCGGGCTGCCGGGC
>CAZFHZ010000076.1:0-15710 GCA_964519015.1 uncultured Gemmatimonadota bacterium
TTCTGCCCGGCCTCGACCCCCTTGCGGATCGCATCGATAGCCTTGCCCAGTTCGGTCACGATCCGGGCGGCCTGTTCGGGATCAATGTCCTCCATCCGTCGCCGGGTCTCCTGGAGCCGGATGATGGTGTCCATGAAGGGGACCAGTGGGGCGCTCTCCGCCAGCACCTTCTCCTCCCGGCCGAGCAGGGCCAGCTCGTAGTCGAGCTTGTTGCGGAAGAGGAGCCAGTCGATCCGGCCGTCGATCCCCAGGGCGTCGAAATCGATACGGTCGAGCGCCCCCAGCCACTGGCGGTAGAAGGAAGCGGCCGCTTCGCGGCGCCGGGGGGAGTTCGGCACGCTGTTGAAACGGAAGAGTCCGGAGCGGTCGGAGGTGAACCGGCTCACGATGTCCCGCAGCTCGCTTGATTCCAGGCTCATCAGCTCGGAGATGTCGGGCAGGTAGGAGGGACCGGTACCGCCGGTCTGGGCCGAAACGGGGAAGCCGCTCACCGCGGCCAAGCCGGCCGCCAGGATCACGGCGGTGAGCATGTTTCGGACGGACAGGGGGACGTTACCAGACATCGTGGCACTCCTTGCTTCGGTCTAGAGGGGCAGTCGGATCTCCGCTCTCTTATCCACCCCTGGAGCCGGCGTTTCAAGGCCGTCGCGGCGAGCTCCCCTCTCCGGGGCTGGGGAAGCAATAGGACTGGCTTCGCTGCCCGGCGGAGTCTATCATCCCAACAGACCACAGGCTCCCGTCCACCTCCGGGCGGCTCGCATCAGGTCAGTGGTCGACTCTCATTCAACGGACTATAGCCATGCGGCGGAACGGGATCGCGGTCGCGGCCGCAGTCGTGTGTCTCCTAGCATTAGGCAGCAGCGGCTGCTCGAAGGAATCAACCGGGCCGGGGAACCACCCGCCGGTTGCGCAGGCAGGATCGGATCAGTTGGTCATGCTGGCAGTGACCGTCGATCTGAGTGGCAGCAGTTCCACCGATTCGGACGGGGATGAACTGACCTATGCTTGGTCATTCACCAGCCGGCCGACCGGGAGTTCGGCCGCGTTCTCCTCGACCACGACGGTCGAGACTTCCTTCGTCACCGATGTGGCCGGGGATTACGTCGTGCTGCTCACCGTTTCCGACGGTGACGAGGAGGATACCGACACGGTGACCATCACCGCCCAGCCGATGATGGAGCTGACGGAAGACATCACCACGGCTACCACCCTGACCAACATCAACCCGACCGCGGGTCAACCCGACTACCTGGTCAACAGTGTGCTCAATGTGAGCGGATCGCTGACCATTGCACCCGGGGTGGTGATCGTATTCGGTGCCCACGCCGGTTTCGACATCGAGTCGGGTGGGTCGATGGGCGCAGTCGGGACGGTAACCGACTCCATCTACTTCCGCGGCCAGCAGCGCACGCCCGGCTACTGGTACGGCCTGACCTTCGATTCGAACAACCCGGGCAACATCCTCTCCTACGTGGAGGTCGCCGACGGCGGTTACGGCGATTACGCCGACGTCTATGTCTACGCTGACGCCCAACTCACCATCACCCATTCCACCCTTCGCGGCAGCTCCACCCAGGGGCTATTCGTGGAGGATGCGACGCTGAATGACTGCGAATCGAACCGGTTCGTGGCCAACACCGGTTCGCCGGTCTCCATCTATGCCGAGCTGCTCGGCGTCCTCGACAGCACCAACGACTTCTCCAACACGGGGGGGACCGCCTGGATCGAGGTGCGGGGCGGGACGGTGGCAACCGAGCAGGTCTGGCCGAAACTGAACGCGGTCTGCCGGTTCACGGCGGGCACCGACCTGGATGCGGGGGTTGAGATCGAGCCCGGTGCGGTCCTCGAATTCGCCTCCTCTGTCAGCTTCGACGTCAATGCGACTGCGTACCTGCAGGCGATCGGTACCGCCACCGACACGATCAAGTTCCGCGGAGTGGTCGACTCGCCCGGGTACTGGTACGGCATCTACATCATGTCGAATGACATCAACAACACGCTCACCTACACCGATATCCGAAACGGCGGGTACGGCTCGTACGCGGACGTCTACCTGAACGGCACGGCCCGGGTGGACATCTCGCACAGCCGCCTCCACCGCAGCTCCACCCAGGGTTTCTACGCCGAAACGGAGGGGATCTTCTCCTTCGTCCAGAACACCCTGGTGAACAACAGCGGAGCGCCGGTCAGCGTGGACGCCGAGCAGGTCCGGATGCTCAACCAGGACTCGGTCTTCTCGGGGGGCAACGGGACCGAAGGAATCATCGTGCGCGGCGGTACGGTCGTCACGGCCGGTACCTGGTACCGGCAAGACGTACCCTACCGTATCTCGGCGAGCGTGACGGCCGACGCCGGGGTGACCGTACAGGCCGGGGCGCAGCTGCGGTTCTCGGCCCAGACTTTCTTCGACGTCGGCACGAACGGATTCCTGCTGGCCGTGGGCACCGTGACCGACTCCATCCGCTTCGTGGGTAACTCGGACACGCCCGGCTACTGGTACGGCATCATCGTCAACTCGGACCACGTTTCCAACCAGCTGCAGTATGCGGTGGTGGCCGACGGGGGGTACGGCGACTACGCCGATGTCTACGTCTACGACAGCGGCCGGATCTCGATCACCAACTGCCATCTCCGGGACAGTTCGACTTATGGGATCTTCGGGGAGAGCGGCTGCGTGGTGACCGAGTCGAACAACACCTTCGCCCGCAACGCCAACGGGGACGTGCAAATCAATCCGTAAGGAAACCCTCCGGCTGTGACGGGAGTCCCATCCAAAGGGGCGGCGGCGGCCGCCCCTTTGTTTTCCCTCGCTGACGACTAAACGAGTGCCGGCGGTCGTCAGTCCTTGATCTGTAGGGAACGACTTCACGAGATCGACATCCCGGGGCAGCCATCGATTCACCGGTGGCCGCCAGTACGACCAGGAGCTGCAGTTCTGGGAGTTCTCTCTGAACCGGGTGGTGGTCCCGAAGGTGACCGTCTCCTGGAGCCTGATCATCCTGAGCTACTTCCCCGACCGGGAGGATGAGAACACCCGGATCAACGTCCTCCGGCTGCCGTACGCATACTCCCCCGACCTTTACCTCCGGCTCTTCGCCCAGAACAACACGGGAGAGGATCGCACCTATCTCTACGCGGTCATCGGCTGGCGCTTCGTGCCCCCCTTCAGCGCCCTCTACATCACCTGGTCACAAGATGGGTACCACTGGCCGGATTCCTCCTATAAGGAACAGCTCCTCTTCCTGAAACTGAGCTACCAGTTCGGCGGTTGAGGCGCGGGGCCGGTCCACTCCTTCAGAACTTCCACCGCCCGCCGGACGAACTCGGGCAGAGCCGCCTCGACCTCGGGGGAGAACGCCTCCCGGATCAGATAGGGGTCCGCCAC
Source organism: uncultured Gemmatimonadota bacterium (assembly GCA_964519015.1). Lineage (GTDB taxonomy): Bacteria > Blakebacterota > Blakebacteria > Blakebacterales > CAYUVJ01 > CAZFHZ01. The sequence goes on from CAZFHZ010000076.1 coordinate 3,386, forward strand.
CTCCATGGCGAGGATGCGCAGTTCACCGGGGAGGGTGATCGCCAGGCGCTCGGCCATGGCCAACACCTCGGGTAGGCCGACGTAGTGGGGGGAAGGAGCGTCCGTACGGGCCAGGGCCTGGGGAGCGAGTTCGTAGATGTGACCGATCGGCTCCCGGCCCGTCTTGATGGAATCGAGCAGGAGGGCCTGCTCGTAGCCTTCCATGAGTTCGAGCAGAACCAGTCCCGCCTCGGAAGTACAGACCACGTGGACCCGATCCCCCATCAGGCGCTCGATTCGGCGGGCGGCCGCGGGAGCGATGCCGTCATCTCCGAGGATGTCGTTGCCCAGGGCGAGGAGGAGGGTAGGGTGCGGCCGGTCGGTCACCTCCGGATCTCCCGCCGCACGCCGCCCGCCCGGTCGCGGATCCGGAGGATGAGCGGCATGGAGCCGGGGAGAGAATGGGTGGCGCAGGCGTGACAGGGATCGTAGGCGCGGAAAGCCATCTCCACCTTGTTGAGCAGACCGGGATCGACGTCGGGACCGTGGATGAGCCCCCGGGCCGCCTTTTCTACACTCATGGCCATGCGGGCCGAGTTGTGCTGGGTCGCCACGATCAGGTTGGCCCGGGTCAGGATGCCCCGCTCGTCGGTCTCGTAGTGATGGAAGAGCGTCCCCCGGGGTGCCTCGACGACCGCGATTCCGCTACTCGGCGTCTCGGTGGGAAGAACGCGGAGGTCGCGGCCCGTGATTCCGGGGTCCTCGACCAGTTCCACGATCCGTTCGGCTGCCTGGACCATCTCCACTACCCGGGCGTAATGGTTGGCTAGGGTGAAGTGGACGGGGCGGCCTCCCAGCACCTGGAAGTACTCTTCGCAGGCCTCCTGGGCCCGGGGGGTCGCCATCCCTTCGGCGGCGTTCAGCCGGGCCAGCGGAGCGACCGAAAAGATGCCGCTCTCTTTGCCTTCCTGGAAGCCCTTCCAGCCCACCTGCTTCAGGAAGGGGAACTTCACGTAGGTCCAGGGCTCGACGTGCTCGGCGAAGTGGTCCAGGTAGTCCCGGGCCGGGAAGCGGGCGGTCTCCTTCCCCTCCGGGTCCACCACCCGGAGGTGCCCGTCGTAGAAGTTGACCCGGTTCGAGTCATCCACCAAACCCAGGTAGTACGTGCGATGGGTGAAGTTGTCGGAGGTTATGAGTTCGACGTAGGCGGGGTTCTTGAGCACGATGTCGCGGAAGACCTGAAGAGTGAAGAGGGCAAACTCCAGGCTTTCGCCGGCCACCTCCTTGAAACGGGAAAGGTCATCCGGGGCGATACCCTTCGCCACTCCACCGGGCAGTCCGAAGACCGGGTGGACCGGCTTACCTCCGAGATACGCCATCAGCTCGCGGAGCCGGCGACGCATACCGATGACCCGCTTACCGACCTCCAGCCCGACCTTGTCGATGACCCCGAGCACGTTCCGGAGCGCCGCCGGTGCATCGGGGCCCACGATGAAGTCGGGCCCGCCCAGGATGTAGACGTGCAGGGCGTGGTCCTCGAGCATGAAGATGTTGTAGATCAGCTCCCGGAGCTTCAGGGCCGTCTCCGGAGGTTTGACCCGATAGAGGTCGTCGAGCGCCTTGGTGGCGGCCATGTGGTGGGCGGTGGGGCAAACCCCGCAGATGCGGCTGGTGATCTGCGGCATGTCCTCCGCCGGCCGGCCCAGGCTGAAGATCTCGAAACCACGCAGTTCCGGGATCTGGAAGTAGGCCCGTTCCACCTCCCCCTGGGGATCGAGGAAGATGTCGATCTTGCCGTGCCCCTCCAGGCGGGTGATCGGGTCGATCGTGATTCGCCTCTTCTGCAGGTAGGCTTCGGCCGCCCGGCGGCGTCCCGGCTCGAACGCATCTTGGAGATTCGGTTCCATTCCACATTCCCTCCCGGGATTGCCTCAGAGATCCACCCTGCGACCGAGCAGGGAACGGGCGAGCCCATAACGGTAGAACGTGCCTACGGGATCGGGGATGCCCTCCAGGGTGCGATCGATCCCCGGGTCGTCCTTCGGATCGAGATTGGAGCAGAGGGAGGAGAGGATCTTGGCTCCCTGGTCCCGCACCCGGGAGGTCGGCCCGAAGCAGCCGGTACAGGGCATGTTCCCCTGGATACAGCGCGCTTCGCAGCCGCCGCGGGTCGCAGGTCCCAGACAGACCACCCCTTGGGCGAGCAGGCAGGTGTCGGGATCGATGATCACCTGATGGGGGCGGTGGAAGGCCGTGAAGGCCAGATCCTCGGGCTTGGAGTCCTTCCGCGGGCACTCGTCGCAGAGCGCCGTGTCGGGCGCCAGCACCGTCCCCCTGGGCGGCAGGTTCCCGGACAGCAGGGCCTGCAGGGCCTGCTGGAGCAATTTCGGCGTGGGTGGACACCCGGGCAGGTAGTAGTCCACCGGCACGACCTGGTCAAGCGCCCGGACCACGTGGTGGAACTCGGGCAGGGTCGCCACCCGGCCATCATCCGTATACGCGACCTGGGGGCGGACTCCTGCCGGATTGTCGACCGAGGGGCACCCCGAGTAGACGTACTGAAGGATCTGCTCCCTTGGGAACTGGTTAGCCAGCGCGGGGATGCCGCCCAGGTGGGCGCAGGAGCCGTATGCGATCATGAGTCGGCTCTTGCGGCGCAGCAGCCGCGCCATCTCCTCCTGCTCCGAGGTTCGGATGGCACCGTTCAGAAGGGTGGCCGCAAGGGAGCCGTCCGCCCGGGCTTCGACGTCCCGCTTCTTGAAATCGAGCGCCACCGGCCAGAAGACGATATCCACGGCTGCCACGACCGCCAGGATGTCCTCGGCCAGATCCACCACCGATTCTTCACACCCTCCGCAGGAAGCGCACCAGTAGAAAGCGACCTTGGGCTTATCCGGCATGGGTCACCTCCTCGGGCACCGCTTCCCCGGCGTGCTCGGACAGTTCGCCATCCCACCTCGCCCGGCGGCCGGGCAGGTCGAGGGGGCCCAGGGCTCTGAGCCGCTCGACCATCTCGTCGATCACGGCTCCGACCCGGTGCCCCTCAGCCGCCGAAATCCACTCCAGCCGCAGGCGGTCCTCCTCAATCCCCAGGTCCCGGATCAGGCGCTTCAGGAGGTGGTATCGCCGCAGGCACTTGTAGTTGCCTTCCAGGTAGTGGCAGTCCCCCGGATGGCAACCGCCGATGAGCACCCCGTCGGCCCCGCTGGCGAAGGCATCGAGCACGAACTGGGGATCGATGCGGCCGGAGCACATGACCCGGATGACCCGGGCGTTGGGAGCGCACTTGATGCGCGAGACCCCCGCCAGATCGGCCGCGGTATAGGTGCACCAGGTGCAGAAGAAGGCCGCGATCCTGGGTTCGAATGGCTCAGGCACTGGTCAGCACCTCCTCGATCTCGACGAAGAGTTGATCGTCTTCGAACAGGTTCTGCCGGATGGTGCCGGACGGGCAGGCGCCCACGCAGGTCCCGCACCCCTTGCAGAGGGCCTCATTGATGATCGCCTTCTTCTTCCCGGCATCGAAGGAGATCGCTCTGAAAGGGCAGAGCGGGAGGCACGACTTGCAACCGGAGCACTCCTCCTCGACGATGTAGGCCGTGTTCGGATCCTGCTCCATGATCCCGGCGTCGATGAGTGCCAGCGCCTGGGCAGCCGCCGCGCCCGCCTGGGCCACGGTGTCGGGGATGTCTTTAGGCCCCTGGCAGCAGCCCGCCAGGAAGATGCCGTCGGTGGCGGTGTCCACGGGGGCCAGCTTGGGATGCCGTTCCAGGAAGAATACTTCGCTGCCACAGCTGATGTTGAAGAGCCGCCGGACGTCCTGGGTGTCGGCGTGGGGTTCCAACCCGACCGAGAGCACCACCATGTCCACGGGGAGCCGGCGGACGAAGCCGGCCAGGGTGTCCTCGGCGCGGATGACGAGCTTCCCCTCCTCCTCGGGGACCATTGCCCAGTCACTGATCTCCGCCACCCGCCCGCGGATGAACTGCACCCCCTCCTCCAGGAGCCGGTCGTAGAACTCCTCGAAGCCCTTACCGGGAGTCCGCATGTCGATGTAGAAGTTGTAGATCTCCGCTCCGCTGTGCTCCTTCAGCAGGTGGGCCAGCTTGAGCGAGTACATGCAGCAGACCCGGGAGCACCACTTGTTGGTGTTCTGGTCCCTCGAGCCGACGCAGTGGATGATGCCGATCGATTCCGGGCGCCGCCCGTCGCGCAGGAGGATCTCCCCGCCGGTGGGTCCGGCGGCGTTCACCAGGCGCTCCACTTCCAGCGCCGTGTACACGTTGGGATAGATGCCGTAGCCGAACTGGGGTGACCTCAGCGGGTCGAAGACCTGGAAGCCCGTGGCCAGGATGATGGTACCTACCTCGATCTCTTCGAACGACTCGGTCTGGGAGAGATCGATGGCGCCGCGGTCGCAGGCCTCCAGGCAGGGGGCCGTGCATTTGCCGGTCTTCACCCGGATGCAGGTCTCAGGATCGATCACCACGACCTGCGGGGTCGCCTGGGGGAAGGGGATATAGACGGGCTTCCGCTTGCCCAGCCCCTGGTTGAACTCGTCCCGGAATTTCCCCTCCTTGTAGACGCATTGTTCGACACATTGCAGACATCCCACGCAGAGATCTTCGATGATATACCGGGGCTTGTGTTTGACTTTGATTCGATAGTTGCCCACGAAGCCGGAGACCTCCACCACCTCCGAGTACGTCCATAACGTGATGTTCTCGTGCTTCTTGACCGCCGACATCTTGGGCGTGAGGATGCACGCCGCGCAATCCAGGGTCGGGAAGGTCTTGTCGAACATGGCCATGTGCCCCCCGATGGTGGGGGAGCGCTCGACCAGATAGACCCTCTTCCCCGCGTTGGCCAGAGTCAGCGAAGTATGGATGCCGGCGATACCCCCTCCGACCACCAGTACGTCGGGATGGATGGGGACCTGCTTCTTCTCCAGGGGCTGGTGCAAGGAGACCCGGCGGACGGCGGCCCGGCATTGCGCGATCGCCTTGCGGGTGGCACAAGCATGGTCAGTGTGGACCCAGGAGTTGTGTTCCCGGATGTTGACCATCTGGAAGAGGAAAGGATTCAGGCCGCCCAGCCGGGTAGCGCCCCGGAAGGTCTCCTCGTGCAGCAGGGGGGAACAGGAGGCCACCACGATGCGGTTCAAGCCGTGCTCGCGGATGTCCTGGGCGATCATCTCCTGCCCGGGGTCGGAACACATGTACTTATAGTCCCGTGAAACCACCACTCCCGGCATCTCGCCGATCCGATCGGCCACTTCCCGCACTGCGATGACCCCGGCGATGTTGGTCCCGCAGTGGCAGATGTAGAAGCCGATCCGGATCTCCTCGGATTCGATGTCCACGTCATCCACCTCTCTCGAAACCGTCCGGACGATCCGCCGTCCGGAAAACTGTCCCGTCTCCCCGCCTCTCAGGCGGGAACGATCACCCGCGCCCTCAATGCGGGCATGGCCGGAATGATGTTGCGTCCCAGGCCCAGCTGCCTCGCCGGGATGCCGAAGGCCAGTCCCATGAGCTGTGTGAAATAGACCACCGGAACGGTGGCGGTCTCGTACCGCTTGCCCAACCACTTCTTCTGGAAACCGTCCAGGTTGAACTGGCACAAGGGGCAGAGCGTGGTAATCAGGTCGGCACCCTGCCGGTGGGCCTCCTTCAGGATGAGGTGGGAAAGACGGCCTCCCACCTGGGTCAACGTGCCGGTCAGGCTGCCTCCGCAGCACTTCGTCTTGAGCGGGAAATGCACGTTCTCCGCCCCGATCGCTTCCATCAACCGATCGAGCGTTTCCGGGTAGTCCTGGTGGTCGAAGTGGGCATAGGGGCGGACGACCTGGCAACCGTAGTATGGGGCGACCTTCAATCCCTTCAGCGGCAGCGTGACCCGCTCCCGTACGGCGTCCAGTCCGATGTCGTTGACGATGATGTCGAGCGGGTGGCGTATCCGGACCCGGCCTTGATACTCCAGGTCTACGGCCTCCAGCCCCCGGTGTACGGCCGCCCGCACGGATGGGTATTCCGCGATGTACCGCTGGGCTTTCACCAGTACCAGGTAGCAGGCGGCGCAGGGGGCCATCAGTTCCGCGTCGTACCGCTCGGCCAGGGCCAGGTTGCGCGCGGCCAGCGTGAAAGCCATCGATTCATCGACCGACATGTAGGTCGTGGCACCGCAGCAATTCCAGTCGGAGAGTTCCTCGATCTCCACGCCCAGATGGTCGAAGACCGCCAGGAGCGATTCCTCGTAGGCCCGCCCCGTGCCCTTCAGCGAGCAACCCGGGAAGTAGGTGAATCTCATCGGCAACCGTCCTTCCATGCCGGGGCTAGTCGCCCCGGGCGGCGTCCAGCATCTTCCGCAGTTCGCGGGTCTGCCGGATCGATCCCTGCCGGAGGGAGAATCGGCCGGTGCGGATCAGGTTGAGGCCGAGCTTCCACATACCGAAGAGTTTCAGGATATTCGTGCGGAGCAGAAGCCGGATGGCCAGCCGAGTCTCAGAGGTCCGGCCCGAGGCGCGCACCATCCGGAAGAACTCCCGGGCCAGCACGGGGATGGGAAATCCGCGGGGGTAGAGGTTATCCCGGATGGCCCGCTGCTTCAGGGTGTACATGATGTCGGTGATGTGGATGCCCTTGGGGCAGTCCACGGTGCAGGCGTAGCAGGAGGAGCAGAGCCAGATGGTATTGCTCTTCAGGACCTCGTCCTTGAAGCCGGCCCGGGTGAGGTAGATGATGCGCCGGGGGGTGTAGTCCATGTAGATGCTGAGCGGGCACACCCCGGAGCAGGTTCCACACTGGATGCAGTGCTCCAGTTTCTCCCCTCCCGGTTCCTTCTGGATCTCACCAGGGAAGGACCGGTCGCGCTCGGAATCGAACTTGATGGTCTCAAAGATGGCTGGCATGTCTCGCCCCTCCTGAAAGACCCGTGGTCGGGTCCGGTGCCGGCGCGATCGATTTGGAACAATCGAGGAGCGGGCGCGGGACGCCGGGCAGCAGGGCGGGCGACGGTCCAGCCGGTTGGGTGGCAGAGTTCCCGCATCATCATTACTGCTCTTCGGGGCTCCCGTCCAGTGCTATCGCAAGCTACCGGCGGTTATTAGTGAAATATTTCACATGCGAACATACGGATGCGATGGGCCAGGCCATACCGGGTGTTTTCCCTAGTCGCCAGTATCTTTCCTGATCCCGAGGTCATTGGTCTTCCGCGAGTAGTGAGACTTCATCAGGGTGTCATTGGCATCGGTCTGTGGCGCCGGTACAATCCCGGCGGGAGGTGGACTGATATGACGAAGACCCTCTTCATGATCCACGGGATGTGGGGGCAGGGGGCGCACTGGTCGAAGTGGCGCGCCTACTTCGAGGCCCGGGGATGGCACTGCCTCACCCCCACGCTGCGCTACCACGATTCGGCCCCCGGTGCGCCGCCTCACCCGGCCCTCGGCACCACCAGCCTGCGCGATTACGTCACCGACCTGGAGCGGGGCATCCGGGCGCTGGAGGAGCCACCGGTCGTCATCGGCCACTCTCTGGGAGGGCTGCTGGCCCAGCTGTTGGCCGCGCGCGGGCTGGGCCGGAGGACCGTCCTGCTCCACTCGGCCGCCCCGGCCGGGGTACTGGTCCTGAGCGGTTCGGTCATCCGCAGCTTCGCGAGCTGCCTGACCCGTTGGGGTTTCTGGCGCAAGCCCCACCTGGCGACCTTCAACGAGCTGGTCTTCTCCACCCTGCACCAGCTCCCCCCCGAGGAGCAGTGGGCGGTCTACCGTACCTTCGTCCCCGAATCGGGCCGGGTCATCTTCGAGAGCGGTCTCTCGCTCCTCGACCGGAGCCGGGCCTCCGAGGTGGACGCCGCGAAGGTGACGACCCCGATGCTCATCGTCACCGGGACGACCGACCGGATCGTGCCTCCTTCGGTCGTCCGCAAAGTGGCCGAGAAGTACCGGGCGGTGGCCGACTTCCGGGAGTTCCCGGGGCAGGCCCACTGGGTGCTGGGACAACCCGGATGGGAGCAGGTCGCGGAATCGGTCCTCGAATGGATCGAGCGGGAGTGACCGATGGGTGACCTCGTCCTGGCGCTCGACCAGGGGACCACCAGCTCGCGGGCCATCCTCTTCGACCATGACGGCGTGGTCGTCGCGACGGACCAGCGTGAGTTCACCCAACACTATCCCAGACCCGGCTGGGTGGAGCACGATCCCGAGGAGATCTGGTCGACCCAGGCGGAGGTAATGGCCGGGGTGCTGGCGCAGGCCGGTCACACCGCGGCCGAGCTCTCCGCGGTGGGCATCACCAACCAGCGGGAGACCACGGTGGTCTGGGACCGCCGCACGGGGGAGCCGGTGGCCCCGGCCATCGTATGGCAGGACCGCCGCACGGCTACCTTCTGCGATGAGTTGAAGGCGAGCGGTCTGGAGGAGACCGTGCGAAGCAAGACCGGTCTGCCGATCGATCCCTACTTCTCAGGGACCAAGCTGAACTGGCTCCTGGACAACGTGAAAGGGGTACGGGCCCGGGCCGAGCGGGGGGAACTGGCCTTCGGGACGGTGGACAGCTGGCTGGTCTGGAAGCTCACCGGGGGGGAGTGTCACCTCACCGACGTCTCGAACGCCTCCCGCACGCTCCTCTTCAACATCCACGACCTGGCCTGGGATCCTGAGTTGCTCGACCGGCTGGGGATCCCGCCCGCCCTGTTGCCCGAGGTGCGCTCCTCCAGCGAGGTCTACGGGGAGACCACCGGGGAGACGCTGGGTGCCCGGGTGCCGATCGCCGGCCTGGCCGGCGACCAGCAGGCGGCCCTCTTCGGGCAGGCCTGTCACCGGGTGGGGATGATTAAGAACACCTACGGGACCGGCGCCTTTCTGGTGCTCAACACCGGCCCGGAACCGGTCGTTTCCCGCTCCCACCTGATCACTACCGTCGCCTGGCGGACGCCCGCCGGAACGGCCTACGCGCTGGAGGGGAGCGTCTTCATCGCCGGTGCGGTGGTGCAGTGGCTGCGCGACGGGCTGGGCCTGATCCACGCCTCCTCGGAGATCGAGGCGCTCGCCCGCAGCGTCGAGGACAACGGCGGGGTCTACCTGGTGCCCGCCTTCGCCGGGCTGGGCGCCCCCCACTGGGACCCCTTCGCCCGGGGCACGATCGTCGGACTTACCCGCGGGAGCACGGCCGGGCACCTGGCCCGGTCCGCACTTGAGGCGATCGCCTTCCAGACCATGGATGTGCTGGAGGCGATGCGGGCGGACAGTGGACTGGATTTGGAGGAACTGAGGGTGGACGGTGGGGCGGCCCGGAACGATCTGCTCATGCAGTTCCAGGCCGACATCTCGGGGGCGCGGGTGATCCGTCCGCGGGTGCTCGAAACCACCGCCCTGGGCGCCGCCTGCCTGGCCGGACTGGCGGTCGGCTTCTGGTCGGGTCCGGAGGAGATCGCCGCCCGGTGGCGGGTGGACCGGGTCTTCGAGCCGGCCATGGAGGCCGGACAGGCGCAGGAACTGCGCCATCAGTGGCGTCGCGCGGTCGCCCGCAGCCGGGAGTGGGCGGTCCGGGAGGAGGCGTGATGGATCGGGCCCGGATGCTGGAGAGCCTCGACCGATACCAGGGTTTCTGGGACGTCATCGTGGTGGGTGGGGGAGCGACCGGACTGGGGGCGGCGGTCGAGTCGGCCGCGCGCGGTTACCGCACCCTGCTGCTCGAACAGCATGATTTCGCCAAAGGGACATCGAGCCGCAGCACCAAGCTGGTGCATGGCGGCGTGCGCTACCTGCAGCAAGGGAACCTCTCCCTGGTCATCGAGGCGCTGCACGAGCGGGGGCTGCTCATGCAGAACGCCCCCCACCTGGTGCGCAACCTCTCCTTCGTGGTCCCCTCCTACGCCTGGTGGAACGGACCCTTCTACGGAGCGGGTCTGAAGGTCTACGACCTGCTGGCCGGGCGGCTGGGGCTGGGCCCCTCCCGCCTGCTCTCGGTGCCGGAGACGCTCGCCCACCTGCCTACCCTGGAGCCGGAGGGACTGCTGGGTGGGGTGGTCTACCACGACGGGCAGTTCGACGACGCCCGTCTGGCGGTCAACCTGGCCCAGACCCTGGCCGACCTGGACGGGGTACCGCTCAACTACCTGCTGGTGAGCGGCCTGCGCAAGACGGCCGGGATGGTCAGCGGAGTGGACGCGGTGGATGTCGAGAGCGGGCGCACCTGGCAGATGGACGGCCGGGTGGTGGTCAACGCCACCGGGATCTTCACCGACGAGGTGCGTCGGTTGGACGATCCGGAGGCTCCGGACCTGCTCGCCTTCAGCCAGGGGATCCACCTTGTGCTGGGCCGGGAGTTCCTGCCCGGGGATTCGGCCGTCATGGTCCCGCACACCGACGACGGCCGGGTGCTCTTCGCGGTCCCCTGGCACGGGGTGACGGTGGTCGGCACGACCGACACCCCGGTGGCGGAGGCGGTTCTCGAACCCCGGGCGCTCGATGAAGAGGTGGACTTCCTGCTGATCCATGCCGCGCGTTACCTGACCCGCGACCCGCGGCCGGGTGATGTGCTCAGCGTCTTCGCCGGTATCCGTCCGCTGGTCAGCCCCGGCGGTACGCAGGACACGGCCGCCGTCTCGCGCGACCATCATGTGTTGGTTTCCCCCTCCGGTCTGGTGACCATCACCGGCGGCAAGTGGACCACCTACCGGAAGATGGGGGAAGACAGCATCGACCAGGCGGCCATGGTGGCCGGACTGGAGCCCCGCCCGAGCCCGACCCGGACCCTGCGCATCCACGGCTGGCTCAAGCAGATCGATCCGGACGAGCCGGGTTCCTGGTACGGCTCCGACCTGGCGGGAGTGCGCCGCCTGCTGGCCGAACGGCCGGAACTGGCCGAACCGCTGCATCCCGCGCTGCCCTACCGGCGGGTCGACGTGGTCTGGGCGGTCCGGCACGAGTCGGCCCGGTGCGTGGAAGATGTACTCGCCCGGCGTACCCGGGCCCTGCTGCTGGATGCCCGTGCGGCCGGCCAGGCGGCCGAAGTGACGGCCGAGCTCATGCGGATCGAACGGGGCCGGGACCGGTCTTGGGCGCAGCGGCAGGTCGAAGAGTTCGAAGGACTCACCCGGGAGTACCGGCTCGAGTGAGCGCTGCCCCGGCCCGGCGCAGGACCGGGGATTCATAGCGGAGTCCGGCCCACCTGAGGAGGCCACGACCCATGACACACGCCCGCATCTACGACCGCACCTTCCCGCCGCTCGGTATCCTCCTCCTGCTGGCGGTGGTCTTGATCTCCCCCCGGCCGGTCTCCGCTCAGATCGCGAGCGCCCGGGTCGAGGGTCTGATCGCCCGGATGAGCCTCGAGGAGAAGCTTTCGCTCCTGCACGGGGTAAAGGAGGACCCGCTCCGGCTCGGGCAGGCGGGCTATCTGCCGGGGGTGCCGCGGTTGGGCATCCCGCCGCTGCGGCTGACCGACGGGCCGGCCGGCATCCGGACCGGACAGCCGGCCACCGCGCTCCCCGCCCCGGTCACCCTGGGCGCGACCTTCGACCCCGAGCTGGTCCGCCGCTACGGGCGGGTGATCGGGATCGAGGGACGGGCCCGGACCCAGGACGTGCTGCTCGCCCCCATGGTCAACATCATCCGCGTCCCCCACGCCGGGCGGAACTTCGAGACCTTCAGCGAGGACCCGCTGCTGAGCGCCCGCCTGGTCGCGGCCGAGGTCGAGGGGGCGCAGGCCGAGGGTCTCATCTCCACCGTGAAGCACTACGTGGCCAACAACCAGGAGAACCAGCGGCAGTCCGTCAGCGCCGAGGTGGACGAACGCACGCTCCACGAGATCTACCTGCCGGGATTCGAGGCCGCCGTACGGGCCGGGGCCGGCAGCGTCATGGGCTCCTACAACAAGGTCAACGGCATCTACGCCTGCGAGAACCCGGTCATCCTGGACGCGGTCCTGCGGGGCGAGTGGGGCTTCACCGGCTGGGTCATGTCGGACTGGGGGGCCACCCACAGCGCGGCGCCGGCCCTGCAGGCCGGCCTCGACATGGAAATGCCGACCGGCCGCTGGTTCGGGGAGACGCTGCGGGCGGCGGTCGACTCCGGGCAGGTCAGCCTGGCCGAGATCGACCGTTCGGTACGCCGGATCCTGGTCACCCTGGAGCGGTTCGGACTGCTCGACGTCCCGGCCCCGGCCCGGCCCATTGATGACGCCGACGCACATGCTGCGACCGCCCGCGAGATCGCCACGGCCGGCGCCGTGCTGCTGCGCAACCGCGGCCGGGCCCTCCCCCTGGACCCCGGCACGATCTCCTCCCTGCTCGTGATCGGGCCGACCGCCCGCACCCCCCTGGTCGGCGGCGGGGGGAGCGC
>CAZFHZ010000077.1:0-15482 GCA_964519015.1 uncultured Gemmatimonadota bacterium
TTCTGTTTACCGGTGTAGAAGGGGTGGCAGGCGGAACAGATCTCGAGCTCGATCTTGTCCGCGGTGGAACGGGTCTTGAACGTGTTCCCGCAGACGCAGGTCACGGTGATCTCTTTATACTCGGGATGGATATCCGGCTTCATTACCTGCCACCTGCTCTCTTGAATTCCACGAAGAGGAACGTCCCCTCCGACACCCCTAATCTCCTGTCCGGAGGCCGTAAGGGCAAGACCCGACCTGGAACGGGTCGCGTCCCTACTGGTTCATGAGGTCCAGGAACTCGTCGTTCGTCTGGGAGTGGGACATCTTCTCCAGGAGGAACTCCATCGCCTCCACCGGGTTCATCTCGTTGAGGAACTTGCGCAGGATCCAGATCCGGCTGAGCTCTTTCTCGGAGAGGAGCAACTCCTCCTTGCGGGTCCCGGAGCGGTTGATGTCGATGGCCGGCCACACCCGCCGGTCGGCCAGCCGCCGGTCGAGCACCAGCTCCATGTTGCCGGTCCCCTTGAACTCCTCGAAGATCACCTCGTCCATCCGCGAACCGGTCTCGACCAGGGCGGTCCCCATGATGGTCAGGCTCCCCCCCTGCTCGATGTTGCGGGCGGCCCCGAAGAACCGCTTGGGGCGCTGCAGGGCGTTGGCGTCCACCCCACCGGAGAGGATCTTGCCGGAGTGCGGGACCACCGTGTTGTGGGCCCGGGCCAGCCGGGTGATGGAGTCGAGCAGGATGACCACGTCGTGGCCGTGCTCGACCAGCCGCTTGGCCTTCTCGATGACCATGTCGGCCACCACCACGTGCCGTTCGGCCGGCTCGTCGAAGGTGCTCGAGACGACCTCCCCCTTGACGGTGCGCTGCATGTCGGTGACTTCCTCGGGGCGCTCGTCGATGAGTAGCACGATGATGGTCACCTCGGGGTGGTTCTCGGCGATCGAGTTGGCGATCTGCTGCAGCAGCACGGTCTTGCCGGCCCGCGGAGGAGAGGTGATCAGACCCCGCTGCCCCTTCCCGATGGGCGCCAGCAGGTCCATGATCCGCATCGAGAGGTTCCCATCCTTGTTCTCCAGCTTCAGTCGCTCGTCCGGATAGAGGGGGGTGAGGTTATCGAAGAGGGTGCGGTGCTTGGCCGCTTCGGGCGACTCGCCGTTGATCACTTCCACCCGCAGCAGGGCGAAGAAGCGCTCACTCTCCTTGGGTGGACGCACCTGGCCGGAGACGGTGTCGCCGGTCAGCAGGCTGAAGCGCTTGATCTGGCTCGGGGAGACGTAGATGTCGTCGGGGCCGGGCAGGTAATTGTAGCCGGCTGAACGGAGGAAGCCGTACCCGTCGGGCAGGATTTCCAGCACCCCCTCGGCAAAGATGTTGCCGTTCTTCTGGGTCTGCGCTTCCAGGATGCGGAAGATGAGGTCCTGCTTACGCAGTCCGGAAACCCCTTCGATGTTCAGGGAGAGGGCCAGTTCGGTGAGTTCGGATACGCTCTTGGATTTCAGTTCGGCAAGGTCCATGGATCGTCCTCATGTGGATCGCGGGTCGTTGGGTGGGTCCCCCGGGGATGGTGCGACCGGCTCCCTATCCCTGCACAGGGCGGGACAGGCGTCATAGGCCGGTTCGATCGGTTGCTGGCGCTTCGATACAGGAGAATGGGTTCCGGGAAAACGTACGAAGCGAGGCTGCGGCCCCGGATCGCGTCCGGGACGTCCTTGCGTACAGGGTTCCAGGATAGGTTTTGCGCCGCCGGTGTCAAGTGTATTCACCAGCCCCGACCGCCGGGAGGAGTGGTTCAGAGCACGTCGCTCGGATCCATATCCAGGGTGGTGACCGTCCCGGCCCGCCCCCCCTCTTCCAGCCCGGCCGCCTCCACGCAGCGATGGAGGGTGGTGGCGGACCGCCCGAAGAGGAGCACGTGGTGCCTCCACCAGCGGTTGACCCGGTGGAGGGGCGCCGGGGCCGGTCCCATCACGCGTACCGAGGCCGGGGCGACCCGGGTCAGCCGGCGGGCCGCCCGGGCCGCTCCGGCCACCGCGTCGGCCTCGCTCCTGCTCTTGACCATTACTCGAAGTAACTTATGATATGGAGGATATTGTAATGACTTACGCAGATCCAGCTCTGGCAGCATAAAGGCCCGGTAGTCCCCGGCGGCCGCCTGGACGATGCCCGGATTCTGGGTCGACCAGGTCTGGATGACTACCTCGCCGGGCTGCTCCCCCCGCCCCGCCCGCCCGGCCACCTGGGTCAGTAACTGGAAGGTCCGCTCGTCGGCGCGGAAGTCGGGAAAGTGGAGCTCGGCGTCGGCCGAGACCACCCCGACCAGGGTCACCCCGGGGAAATGGAACCCCTTGGCCACCATCTGGGTGCCCAGCAGGATGTCCCCCCGGCCGGCCGCGAATTCCCGGTACATCTTGACGTGGGCATCCCGGCTGCGGGTGGAATCGGAATCCATCCGGATCACCCGGGCGGTGGGGAAACGCTGCTGGAGGGAGGTCTCGACCCGCTGGGTGCCCACTCCCTGGTAGCGCATGACCGCCCCGCCGCAGGCCGGGCAGCGCTCCGGAGGGGGGCGGACCGCCCCGCAGTAATGGCACTGGAGCTGCCCGCGGGTACGGTGGTAGGTCAGGGTGACCGAACAGTTGGTGCATTCCTCGGCCTGACCGCAGCGGGCGCAGACCAGGGCCGGGCTGAATCCCCGGCGGTTCAGAAAGAGGATGCTCTGCTCCCCGCGGGTCAGCCGCTGCTCGATCGCCTCCTGCAGCACGGCACTCAGGATCAGCCCGGCGCCGGGTTCGATCGGCTGAACCGGGCCGGCCGGCTCGCTTCCCCTGGGAGGGAGCCGTTCCAGGCCCAGGTCGACCACCCGGATCGTCGGCAGAGGCCGCCGGGTGACCCGTTCGGGGAGTTCCAGCAGCAGGTACCGCCCCTCCCGGGCGTTCCGATACGATTCGGCGCTGGGAGTGGCCGAGCCGAGCACGCACAGGGCGCCGGTCCGGCTGGCCCGGAAGACGGCCACGTCCCGGGCATGGTAGCGGGGCGCCGGCTCCGACTGCTTGTAGGATGGTTCATGCTCCTCGTCCACGATGACCAGCCCCAGGTCGGTCAGCGGAGCCAGCACGGCGCTGCGCGGTCCGATCACTATCCGGGCCTCTCCGGCCTGCACCCGCCGCCACTCCTGGTGGCGTTCCCGGGGACGCCGGCGGCTGTGCAGGAGGGCGACCTGCTCCCCGAACCGCTCCCGGAAGAGGGCCACCGTCTGGGGGGTGATGGCGATCTCGGGGACCAGCACCAGCGCGCTCCGTCCGCGGGCCAGGGTTTCGGTCGCCAGGGCCAGGTAGACGGCCGTCTTGCCGCTGCCGGTCACCCCGTGCAGCAGGGCGGTCAGGAAACGCCGTTCGGCGAGGGCCTCGCGCAGCGGCACCAGCACCTGCTCCTGGTCGGTGGTGAGGGGACCCCGGTGGCTCTCCACCTCCACCTCGAGGTCGTCGAGCGGGATCCCGGCCGGCTCGTCCGGCCCGTAGCCGCTGCGCCGGACCTCCTCGCTCAGCCGGACCGCCCCCTTGGCTTCCAGCCGGCGCAGGGTGTGGTGGACCGAGGGGACCCGGGCGAGGCGGCCCAGGGCGACGGCGTCGATCGGATTCTGACCGGCCAACGCCTCGACCAGGCGGCGCTCGGCCGCCCCCCCCTCGACGCCGACCCGGGCCACCGCCTCCGCCTCCCCCGGCCGCACGACCAGCCGGGAACGCACCTGGAGGCCTTCCGGTACGCCGGCCCGGAGCACCTCCCCCCAGCCGCACAGGTAGTACTCGGAGATCCAGCGGGAGGTCTCGAGCAGGTCGCCGGGGAAGAGGGGTCCCGGGTCGAGGATGTCACGGACCGCCTTCAGCTTCCCGCTCTCGATCCCCGGCTCGGCGCTCCCCTCCCCGACCGCATAGCCGGTCAGGGTGCGCCGGCCGAAGGGGACGACCAGGGCGGACCCGACGGCCACCTCACCGCGCAGTGAATCGGGTACCAGATAGGTGAAGGTCCGGCGCAGCGGGAGGGGCAGCGCCACCTCCACCCGGCTCAGAGACATGATCGCAGAGCGGGCCGGGCTCAGCCCGGCGGGGGCTGGTCGGGGGGGAAGGTGACCCGCCGGGTCACGATCCCGTCCCGGGTGAGGACCAGGCGGGAGAGGACCATCCCGGGGGGGCCCAGGTCGTCGAGCGTCCGGCCGTCCAGGCGCAGGATCATGCCATCGGTCTTCCCCATCCGGACCACCAGGGTGTCGCGGAAGGGGACCCGCACGGTCCCACCGATCGGCACTATGCGGCTGACCACGGTGTCGCCGTCGGCCACCGCCAGGATCCAGGTCTCCTCCAGGGCTTCGGCCTCCAGCAGCCGCCGGCCGGCGGCCGGGCGGGCGGGAGTGGTCGGGAGGGGGACCGGGACGGGCTCGCTCACCACCGGTTCCGCGGAGAGGGTGTCCCCGGGCACGGTAGTGGGCGCGGCCGGCTCCACCGCCGGGGGCACCGCCGTCCCGACGGGCTCCGGAGTGGTGGTGAACCGCACCGCCGCGTAGATGACGACGGCCGAGACGATCAGGACGACGACGGTGATCAGTGCTCCGCTACGCGGGGAGAGTCGGGCGGCCGGGGGGGCCGGGCCGACGGGTGTCACCGGCCGGGTCGCGGGAGCGGCCGTGGGTGTGACCGGGGAAACCGGCCGGTCGGGAGGAGCGGCGGAGGGGGTCGGCGCGGCGGCCGGTCGCCGCTGCTCCTTGTCCCGGATGGCCGAACGGACATCCTCGAGTTGTTCCTGCTGGTCGACCAGGAAGGTCTCGAGTCGCCGGGTGGCTTCCTCCGGGTCGAGACCGAGATAGGTGGCATAGGTCTTCAGGAAGGCCCGGATATAGGGTTCCGGCAGAACGGCGATGTTGCCCGCCTCGAGGGCCTGCAGGTAGGGCTCGTCGATCCGGATGACCGCCGAGGCCTGCCGGAGGCTCAGCCCCCGCCGCTGGCGCTGCTCGCGCAGCCAGTTCCCGTAATCCTGCCGCTCTTTGTCGCTCATCCGACCTTCCCGTTCAGGTCCGTCCGGGGCCGAGCCACTCCTCCGCCGCCACACCCCGCCCGAGCAGCAACCCGTGCAGCCGGCGCAGCGGCAGGCCGACCACATTAAAGTAGCACCCCTCGACGGCGTCCACCAGCAAGCCCCCCCGCCCCTGGATGCCGCAGGCCCCGGCCGACACCGCCCGGCGGGGGGAGGCGGAGGCCAGGATCAGCTCAGAAGGCATAGAGGATGCTGAAGTGCCAGCGGCTCCAGCGCAGCCGGTAACCGGGATTGTCCCGTTCGGCCGGGGAGCGGTTGAGTCGCCAGCCGTGGTCCACCCGCACCGGTCCGACCGGGGTGTCCAGGAACACCCCCACCCCGGCGGAGAAGGCCAGCCGGGCGTCCAGCCGGCGCAGACCGGGCCAGACGTTGCCGGCGTCGAGGAAGGCGAGCAGCCCCAGCGGCCCCAAGATCCGCGGTCGCCGCAGGGCGAGGTTGAAAAGCGCCATGGCCTGCCCCCCCCGGGGCTGGAAGAAGGGCTCACCGGTGGTCGAGTCGATGCCTGTGGCCACCGGTCCCAGCCCCTGCTCCGGGTAGCCCCGGACCGTGTAGGCCCCACCCAGGAAGAAGCGGTCGACGATCGGGATCTCACCGGTCGGGCCCATCGGCTGGCCCGCCCCCAGCTGGATGCGCGAGGCCAGGATGGTCCGCCCGGCCACCGCCTGGTAGCGCCCCCAGGCCAGGCTGAGCGTCCCATACTGCGGTCCCCCCAGTCCCGCTACCCCGTAGAGGCTGCCCGAGAGCCGGGTCATACTCCCGCGGCTCGGGGAGAGGATGCTGTCGCGGGCGTCCCGATCCAGGTACCAGCTGAAGCCGCGCAGGGCGGCCCGCCCCTTGAAGGCCTCGATCGGGATGCTGGTGTTGACCAGCCGGTAGTTGAAGTTGAGCCAGCCGCGCGCGATCGGGGAGAACTCCCGCCGGAGGCCGAGCTCGGTGACCACCTCCTGGACCTGGTAGTGCTTGTAGGACAGGGGTTGCACGGTCAGAGCGGCCGTCAGGGGGGTGCGGGTGCCGAAGAACCACGGCTCGGTGTAGCGCAGGCCAAGTTCCCGTCGGATCTGGCGCCAGTCGGTGATGACCTGGAAGTCGGCGGCGGCGGTGAAGCGGAGCGACCGCCCGGTGCCCAGGATATTGCGATGCCCCCATTCCACCGAGCCGCGCAGGAGCATGTCGACCTGCAGCAACGGGTCGTTCCCCACCCCGACACCGGTCCCGGCGTAGTGGGGCGTCTGCTCGCTGACCGCCACCAGGACGCCGGCGGTGGTGGAATCCGCCGACACCTCGCCCAGGGTGACGTTGACGGTGCGGAAGAGTCCGGTCCCGTAGAGCCGCCGCTGGCTCTCCCGCCGGGCGGTCTCGCTGATCACATCCCCGGGCTTGAGGGTGACCTCCCGCTCGACGACGGGCGCCCGGGTGATGCGGTTCCCCTCCACCGTCAACCGGCCGACCCGGACCACCGGCCCTTCCCGGATGCGGAAGATCACCGGGGCACTCCCGGTCAGCGAATCGCGCACCCCGATGGCCGGTTCGATGACGGCGAAGTAGCGCCCTTCGGTCCGGTAGCGCTGGAGCAGGGCCCCGCTGGCGAACTGGATGGCGGCCTCGTTGAGCGGGTCTCCCCGGTCGGCCCGCAGCCGCGGCCCGTCCACCCGGCGGAGTACGCCGGTCAACTCGGTCTCGGTGAGAAGGGTGTTCCCCTCGAACTCCACCCGGGAGAGGGACGTGAACGGTCCCTCCTCGATCAGGAAGTGGACCACCAGGTCCTGGTCGGAGATCTGTTCGACCTGGTCCTCCACCCGTACCTGCAGGTAACCCCGGTTGCGGTAGTAGGCCCTCAGGTAGGTCACGTCCCGGCTCAGGACGAGGTAGTTGAAGCGGGGTGCGGAACTGATGAGGAGCAGGAAGTGGTTCCGGTTCTCGATGTTGACGACTTTGCGGAGTTGCTTGGCTGTGAAGGCGTGGTTCCCCTCGAAGACCGCTTCCCGGACCCGTCGCAGGACCTGGGCTCCGGCCGCGGCCGGGAGCAGCGCCAGGAGGATCAGCCCCGCCGGGAGGGTTCGGCTCAGTAGTCGACGCGCCATTTGAGCTCCAGGAGGTAGATCCTCAAGCGGAAGTCGCGCGAGGCGCTGAGCCGGAAGTTCCGGTTCAACCGGTACTCCACGCCCACATCGCCCAACCCGAACTGGTTGGCCGTCCCGGCTCCCCCCACGTCGAGCGAGGTCCGTACGTAGTACTGGCTTCCCACGAACTTCCCCACCGAGATCTGGGTGTTCTCGCCCGAGCTCCCGGCCAGCAGGCCCTGGATCTCGAAGGTGTCCACGCCCAGCAACTGGCCGGCCTGCCGGCTCACCGCCGATTCGACATAGCGGGTCGCCCACTGGGTGGCCATCGCCGTCTGGACCCCCAGGGTCGGGTTGAAGGGAAGGACCAGCAGGAGGATGTCCCCCTGGCTCTGCAGGTTCGGGTTGTCGGAGCTCCAGAGTGTGGTCGGCTCCCGCAGCGTGCCCCCCAGAGTCAGGGTGACCTGGGTATCCTGGTCGATCTGGGCGTTCAGTTCCACGTCGAGGTTGGGATTGATCTCCTCGATCGTGCCGAAGGTGATGGTCCCCCGGTCGATGCTCCAGCGCCGGTTGTAGGCGTAGACCACGTCCCGCCCGGTCACCGTCTCCAGGGAGCCGAGCAGGTAGAGGGGGCCCGGCGGGTCCATGCGGACGATCAGGTCCCCCCGCAGCTCCACGTTGAGGTTCTCGTCCAGGGTGATCTCCTCGCCGATCACCCGCAGGCCCCCCGGGATGGAAACGTCCACGTTGAGGGGGACGCCGCCAGCGCCGCGCGGCTTCTCCACCTCGGCGTTGGTCTCCGTGCCGGTGAGCTGGGTCAGGAAGCCGACATCCACGATCCCCTGCTGGACCTCCACCTTACCGGTCACCCCGGGTCGTTCGGCCGCCGGCCGGGTGTCGAGCACCAGGTCGAGGTCGGCCACCAGGGCCAGGCTCCCGGTCGGGTCACTCAGGCCGAGCGTGTTCCCGGTGAGCGTGACCTGGATCTCCGGTCGTCCCCCCTCTCCCAGCACGACCTCTCCGGTGGCCAGGAAGTCCCCCTTCGGTTTCGGTTTGCCGGCCACCAACTGCCAGAGCCACCGGACCGGGGAGGCGACCAGGGAGAAGAGGGAGCGGCGAGCGGGCAGTTCGGTCGGCAACCGTCCGGCCAGGCGTACGATATGGGCCCGGTCCCGCTCCAGCAGGACCTCCAGCTCCAGTTCCTGGATGGTCTGCCCCAGGGCCGCCGGCTTGAGCCGGCCCTGGCGCATGGTCACCGATCCGTTCAAGTCGGGTTCGGCCACCGTACCACCGACCCGTACGGTCACATCGATGGTCCCCTCCAGCCGTTCGACCTGGTCGGTGAAGGGGAGCACCAGGGCGGCCGGTTCCCCCCCCGCCGTCAGCAGGCCGGAGAGGGCGCCGGTGGAGTCGATCCGGGCGGTGAAGGGATCGAGGCTGAACACGAAGGGGAGGCCTGCTTCGAAACGGGCGCTGAAGCCGTCCATCTCCAGGCGCCCGCCGCTCACGCTCAAGCGGCTGCCGTCGTAGCGCACCTGGGAGCGCACCTCGTGGGCCGTCAGGGAATCGAAGCGGGTCTCGACGAGTCGCAGGTCACCGCTGAGCCGCGGCTGGGCGAAAGTCCCCCGGGCGGTCAGGGTACCGTTCCCGGTACCGGTCAGCAGATGCCCCCCGAGGAAGCGGTCGAAGGGGGCCAGGGCCAGCTCGGTGATGGTGGCATCGAGCTGCAGCAGGCCCTCCGCCCCCCGGGCGGTCGCCCGCGGCAGATGGAGCTGCCCGGCCGCTTCGACCCGTTCCGGGCCGTCGCCGGAGAGCAGGAGACGCTCGATCCCAACGATCCCCTCCCGGTAGTTCCCCGTCACCTCCAGGAGCCGGTAGTGCTGTCCCGACCAGGCCGGCTCCCGGACCTGCAGGCGGGCCTGCAGCTCTTCGACGTGGGTCCCGACCCTGGTATCGAGCTCCCCCGAGAAGACTCCGGAGGGTTCCCCGGGCCAGAGGAGGGAACGGGCGAAGGGCCCCACGTCCAGGGCGTCGAATACCCCGTGCACGTTCAGCGTCCCGGTACTGTCGCGGGTCCCTTCGATGCGCGCCGTCCCGTCGGCCGCCCGCCCGCTCAGTCCGAAGCGGGCCGCGCCGCTGGCGGGAAAGAGGGTGAGCGCACCCTCCAACCCCTGCACCGCGACCTCCCGGTGGTTGAAGTGGCTCTCCCCGAAATGAGCTTCGATGCTGTCCCGGTAGGCGACGATGCTGCCCTGCAGGAACGCCTCCCCGTCCGGCCAGCGTCCCTGGAGCTGTTCCACGGTGACCCGGTCCCCGGCGATGCTCCCGTTCAGGCTGGCTGCCGGCAACTCGAACCCTTCTCCGATGCGGAGGGTGTCGAGGTCGGCGGTGAAGGTGCCGATCCGCGCTCCGACCACCCGCTGCACACCAAAGTGGAAGCTGGTCCCGATTACGGCCAGCTGCTGGCGCTGGAGACCGTTGACGAAGATCTCGCCGCGCAGGTCGGGATCGCCGATCCGGCCGGTGACCGCCAGGTTGAGAGTCGATCGACCCCCCTCGAGTGTCAGACCGGCCAGAGCGGCCGGGGCGGAGGGTTCTTCGGTCCCCCCCCGCACCTCCAGGTCGAGCCGGTCACCCTCCAGATCCACCGTCCCCGAGGTGAAGAGCCGGTACCCTGGACCGGTCAGCCTGATCGGGGTCACCAGATGGATCCGGCCGGCCGCGGTCTCCAGGTCGGCCGACAGGCTGTCGACGTCCAGCCCCCAGGCTTCCAGGCCGGAGGCTTGGAGCAGCAGCTGGCCCCCTTCCTGCAGGGGGTCGTAACCGGCCGTCCACCCCTCCAGGTGGAGCGTCCCGGCGCGCAGGGGGAGCAGGGCCGGGGTGAGGGGCAGACGGAGCGAGTCGGCCGCGGCCTCGAACTCGGCCGCCCCGGTCGCGGTCTGGAGCCGCAGGTGTGCCTCCAGGTGGTCGACCGAGGGCGCTGTAGCGTCCAGGGCCACGGTGACGAGTTCGTCGGCGTAGCCGCCTCTCAGGACGGCACGGCCCAGATCGAGTCCGGCCAGCATCCCCTGCCCGGTCATCTCGAACTGCGGACTCCAGGGATGGTCGGTCAGCCGGCCGCGCAGGCGGAGGGGGCCCGGACCGGCCCACGGGCCGCCCAGTACCGGCCACCACTCCTCCAGCCGGTCGGCCTGCAGGTCGAGCCGCAGGCCGGTCGGAGGACCGCCACCCAGCCAGAGCGCGCCGTTGGCGGACAGACGGCTCCCCGGGGTGCGCGCCTTCACGCCGATCAACCAGAGCTGGCCGGTATTGATCACGATCCGGCCGGTCAGTTCCTCGACTTCCAGCCCCCAGTCGTCCAGCACCCCGTGCAGATGCTCCCCCACCACCTCCACCCCACCCCCGGCACTCAGACGGAAGGAACCCCGGAACTGGATCCCGGCCACCTGCCGGACCAGCCCGGGGGGTCCGATCCGGACCGTCCCGTCGCGCAGTACGATCCGGTCGATCACCAGTGGGGTCCCGCCTCCCCGGGCGGTGCTGTCGGGTCCGGCCGGCGGGGTAGCCGGTCCCTCCTCCCGCGCCGGAGTGGCCAGCCCGGCCAGCGCCGGCACCTCGAACCGGGGGGCGTCCAGTTCCACCCGGCGCAGCCGTACCCCTCCCTCCAGCACCGACCAGGGATCGAACCGGACCCGTAGACCGCGGGCGGTCAACAGGGTGTCACCGGAGGCGACGGTCAGGACGGGATCGTCCACAACCAGGTTGAAGAGGAAGGTCCCGCGGGCCCGGCTCCAGTCGAGCCGCAGCCCGGCCCGTTCCAGCACCATGCCGTTGACGAAGTAGAGGACCTGGCGGCCGCCCAGCCGGCTGTTCAGGTAGAGCATGGCCCCGCCGGCCGCCGCCGCGACCACGATCAGCAGGACGATGAGTACCAGCAGGACCCGGCGCATCCTCAGACCTTCTCCCCTCGCACACCCCTCGCTCGGTCGGACGCCCGGCCTCCCCGCCGGTTCGCCCGCCGTTCAGTTCTGTAATATACGCCCCGTATGCGAAAACGGATGCGGGGAGTCCCCCCGCATCCGCTCCGCGAACCGCTCCTGCTCTCTACCCCGGTCGTGCGCGTTACGGCAGGGTGATGACCAGCGTGTTGGTCACACCGCCGACCGTCACCTGGACCGTTATCGTGTTGCCGATCTCGGCCTCGGGGTAGCTGAGCGACGCCTCCGCCAGACCCTCTGCGTTCGTGAGGGCCGCCGGTGTGATCACGGCCTGGCCTAGACCCACGGTGATCTCGAAGTAGACCGAGGTCCCGGCCGGCACCGAGTTACCGTAGATGTCGGCGACCAGCGCACTCACCGTGATCTTACTGATCCCGTTGACCGGTACGGTCGCGGTCAGCGGGTAGCTGATCAGAATGGTGGTCGCCGGACCCGACCCGACAGTGAGCAGGGCCGCGCTGCCCGAGACGCTCCCATCAGTGGCGGTGAACGTCTTGGTGCCCGGGGTGGTCCCGCTCTGGTAGGCGGCCGTGATCTGGCCGTTGCCGTCGGTTGTCGCCGTGATGGTGTCGTTGGCCACGTTGTTCTTCCAGAAAGTGCCCGGGCTGGCCCCGCCGGCGACGGAGAGTGTGATCAACTTTCCAGCCGGTACGGGCATGTTCCTCTCGTCGAGCACGGTGACCGTGATGGTCGCGGTCTCCAGCCCGCCGGTGCCGCGCACCTGCAGACTGGTCTGGTTGGACGCCAGGGCGATGGAGGTCACCCCGGAGGCGAGCTGTTCCACCGCCGCAGTCGTGCTGAGTCCACCGTAGTAAGCCGTAATAGTGGCTGTCCCGGCCGTCTTCGCGGCTGTGAAGGTGGCCGGCGCACTCCCGTCGGAGGCGGTGGTGACACTCCCGGTCACCGTCCCGGCGTCGGTGCTGAACGAGACCGTACGACCGGCCAGGGCGACGTGGGCAGTGGTCTCCTTGAGCACCGCGGTCACCGTGGTGGTGGCCTTCCCGTTGGCGCTGATCGAATCGGGAGAGGCCGAGGCGCTCAGCGTCACGCCGCGCAGGGTGATGGTGGTACTGACGTTGAGGTAGCGGAAGGTCGCCTGCACCGTGGCGCTGCCGTCGGCGGTGTTGGCGTCGGCCACGAAAGTGGACTGGGCCTCACCATCCTCGTTGGTGCCTCCGGAGGCGCCCACCGTCCCCGTACCGGCCGTGATCGTGAAGCCGATACCGGTCAGATCGATCGGGGTGCCGAAAGCGTCCCGCAGGGTGGCCGTCAGGGTGGCCGAACCCAGCCCGTCCCGCAGCACGCTGCTGGCGTTACTGGCCAGAGTCAGGCTGCCGATCGGGATGGCCAGGGTCCCGGTCACTCCCTGGTTGGTGGCCGTGATGGTTACGGCGGCCGGCTCGTTGCCCCGCCCGTAGGAGAAGAAGGAGTGGGCGACTCCCTTCTCGTCGCTGGTGGCGGTGGCCACGATGCTCCCGACCGTGTCGGGGGTGGCCTGCCAGACCACCGGGGCGTCCTGGACCGCGTTGCCGTAGGTGTCGCTGAGCACTGCAGTCAGTACCCGCTCGTAGACGCCGTTCGTCCCGAAGGCGATGACGGTGCTCGAGACGGTGATCTGGGTGGTCGGGCCGGCGGCCACGGTCAGCACCGAGCGACTGCTCTGGATGGTGGTCCCGAGCACCTGGGCGGTGATCGTCACGTCGGTGGCCAGGGTGCCGCTCTGGAACTGGACGGTCGCCCGGCCGTTGCCGTCGGTCTCGACGGTGTCGACGGTCGCGCTCCCGGCGAAGGTCCCGGCGGTCCCCGGCGAGAAGGTGAAGCGCACCTGCACCCCGGGGGGCACCGGCTGGTTGTTCGCATCCAGCACGGTGGCGATGATCGAGGAAGCCTCGATGCCGCCTGTCCCCTTGACCTGGAGCTCCGCCGGCGCGGCGCTCAGCGCGAGCGAAGCGGCCGTGGGCGCCTTGAAGACCACGCTGGTGCTCCCCGACACGCCGGTGGCGATCGGTCCGCTGTAGGCGGTCACGGTGGCCGTCCCGGCGGTCGTCCCGGCGGTCAGCTTGGCCGTGGCCTTCCCATCGTCATCGGTTGTCCCGGTGGCGTTGATCGTACCCAGGTTGGTCGTGAAGGTGATTTTCTCCCCGCTGATCCCCTGGCCGGCGGTGTTGGTCAACAGAGCTGTGATGACCGACTGGGCCACCCCGTTCGAGGTGATCGTGGTCGGCAGAGCGCTCACGGCGACCGTGACTCCCAGCAGGCTGACGTCGAGGGAGTCGATGGCCGAGCCGACGGCCGCCTTTACCCGGGCGGTCGCATCGGCCGAGTTGGCGTCCCCCTTCAGGGTGGCGGTGGCGTATCCGGTCGCGTCGGTGGTGCTGACCAGCGGTGCCAGGGAAACTCCGGCCGGCGTGCTGCCGCCCAGGCTCCAGGTCACCCTCTCTCCGGCCACGGCGTCCAGATTGTTGTCGGTAACGTAGGCCCGCAGGGAGATGGTGTCGGCGTTGTTCCGCAGCACCCAGTTCTCGGTCGGGGTGTCGATCGAGACGTTCCGCACCGGGGCCACGATCGTGATCGTCGTGCTGTCCTTCAGGGTTGTGGCCGGATTGGTGCCCAGCCGTCCCGTCACTTTACCAGTCGTTGAGCCCGAGGTGTCGGCCGTCAGGGTCGCGGTGGCGATACCGCGGCTGTCGGTCTCATCCAGGGCGGTGATGGTGGCGTAGGTGCCCGGGCCGTAACTGAAGGAGACCGTCCGCCCGACGAGGGGCGAGTTGCTCCCGGCCTCCTTGACCGTGACCTGGATGGTACTGGTCTGCTCCCCGTCGGCTACCAGGGTGGTCGGGTTGGCTTTGATGGAGAGGGTCACGCCGTACAGGGGCACGGTGACCGAGGCGTTGATCGTGCTGACCGCGGCGGTCACCTGGGCACTGGCGTTGGCCGAGCCCACGTCGGAGCGGAGGGAGACGGCGGCCTCACCGCTGGAGTTCGTGTTGACGAAGCTCTTGTTGAGCGTGCCGTTGCCGATGAGCGCGAAGTCGATCCGCTGGTCGGCCACCGGGTCCCCGTACCGGTCGACCAGGGTGGCCGTGATCTCGCTCGTCTCCTGCCCGTCCCGCAGCAGGGTGGCCCGGCTGGCGGCGATGGTGAGGGCGAACTGGTCCTGGAGCAGGTGGAGGGAGGCATCGTTGGTGACCCCTCCCAGGGTCCCCCGCAGGACGAGATCCCCGGCATTGGTGGTGCTCTTCACCTTGGCGGTGGCCAGGCCGGCCGCGGTAGTGGTGCTGGCCACGTCGGTCAGGATCACGCTGGGGCCGCTGACCTTGGAAACCACGATGCTATGACCGGGGATGACCGTCCCGGTTACCGTCTCAGTGGCCTGCCAGGTGAAGGTGGCCGTGGTGATGCCGTTGGCCAGGATGGTGTCGGGCTGCACGAAGGAGGTCAGGGTGATCCCCTTCAGGGTGATCGCGGTCGCCTTGGTGCTGTCCCCCACCGTCACGGTGATGGTGGCGGTGGCGTTAGCCGAGTTCGCGTCGGCCGTCAGGGTTGTTTTATGCGTGCCCGTGGCGAAGCCGGTGCTCCCGGTGCGTCCGATGGCCGGGAAGACGGTGGCCGACGATCCACCCGAGACCACCCAGGCGACGTCACGGTTGTTGAGCAGGTTGCCGTTCGGGTCCTGGGCGGTGACGGTCAGGTCGACCGTGGCGACCCCGTCCCTCAGGATGCTGGCCGCACCCGCATGGAGGGTCAGGCTGAGCGCCTCGGCCACCAGGCTGATGTCCTTGGTGGTGGAGAGGGTGCCCAGAGTGGCGGTGATGGTGGCGGTGCCGGAGGTTGTGCCGGCGTTGAAGTCGACCGCCGCGACCCCGCTCGAGTTGGTGGTGGCGGTGGCCGGGAGGGTCCCCAGATTCGAGGCAAACTGGATGAGGCGGCTGGGCACGGCCGCGTTCGAGGTGGTCTCCTTGACCAGCAGGCTCAGTTTGGCCGTGTTGGATCCGTTGGCCACCAGGGTGGTCGCGTTGGAGGTCAGGGTGAGGGTCACGCCGTTCAGCGGCACGTCGAGGGTGTCGCTCTGCCCTTCCGCGGTGGCGATCACCCGGGCGTTGCCGTCGGCCGAGGCGGCATCGGCCTTGAGCACGACGCTCACCCGTCCGTTGGCATCGGTCTTCTGGGCCTGGGAGGTGGAAAGGGCTCCGTCACCGGTCAACGCGAAGGTGACCACCCGTCCTGCCAGCGCAGTCCCCTCGCCGTTTACCACCCGGGCTGTGACAGTGGTTTCGTCGGATCCGTCTCGGATCAGCCGAGCCTCGTCACTTGTGACCTCGATCGACGTGCCGGCGCCGGCCACGAATT
>CAZFHZ010000078.1:0-15329 GCA_964519015.1 uncultured Gemmatimonadota bacterium
AGCACGCCGCCAGCGTTCGTCCTGAGCCAGGATCAAACTCTCCGTGGATAAGACTGTGTGGTGTCCGTCCCCGAAAGGACGTCCACCGACACTCCAGGATAGTTATGCTCCTTGCTCCATCACCTCGACCCTTTCGGGCCGTGTGAGCTTGCAAGGTTCCATCTCAAAGCGACAGATTCGCCGCCCTGCGACTTCCCCTCCGGACATGTCAAAGAGCTGGCCCCTTCAAAGGGGCAGACTTTCAATCTACGAAATGATGCCCCGTCGTCAATGACGAAACATCCCGTTCGCTGCTCTTTTCGAAGAAACGTGCGGAGCCGGGGGAAACACCGTCGGCCCCGCCCCAGAAGCGTCGGGCCGCCCTGAGGCGACCCGAAACCGCGAGCGCCCCAAAGGCGCCCTGAGAGCAATGTCCATACTATCTTCCGCACCCGGCCCGGTCAAGCGGAACCGGCGGCCGTGCTCCGTTCAATCCGGCCCGTCCCCCGGCCCGATCTCCAGCCGGTAGAGCCTCACGTACGGGTTCCCGGTAGCATCCTCCACGTAGGCGACCAGGTGGTCCCCTTCGAACTTCGGCCGGGGCGAGAAACGGATCCCCTCCGGCAGTGTCACCTCACCCAGGTAGCGCCCGGTCAGTTCGAAGACCTCCAGGCTGTTGCTGTCGCGCCAGCAGGGGTTGCGCCAGTAGGCGGAGGGGTCCTCGAGCTGCTCGTCGCACCCCTCGATATGGACACCGGGGCCGGGACGCACCACCCAGACCCGCCCGCTCCGGTCG
This sequence comes from uncultured Gemmatimonadota bacterium, assembly GCA_964519015.1. Classification (GTDB taxonomy): domain Bacteria; phylum Blakebacterota; class Blakebacteria; order Blakebacterales; family CAYUVJ01; genus CAZFHZ01. The sequence continues at coordinate 776 of CAZFHZ010000078.1, forward strand.
GCGATGAGCAGGCTGTAGGCCGGCTTGGAATCGGGGATGGGATTGCCGTTCCAGGCCCAGCCGGGGTAGTCCCGGCGCATGCTGGCCGTGGCCGCCCGCTCGATCCAGTCCTTCTCCTCGGGGAGGACCCGGACCGGCTCCCAGGAGGCCTTCTCGATCACCGTCCGGGAGCCGTCGAGGTGATGCACTTCGATCCGGTAGCGGTCGGTCACCCCCGCCAGCACCGAGCCGTCGGAGGCCAGCGCGTAGACCTCGGTGGGGGAGAAGGGGACATTGTTGACGGTGACGTTCTGATCGTTCTCGCTCCCGCTCCGTCCGACGATCTGCCAGGGCCGGGGGTCGAAGTCGAGCGCCGGCTCACGGATGGTGTCGGAGGGAGCTCCCTGTGGGCCGCAGGAGATGTAGCCCCCCTCCCACTCCGTCACGTCCGCCCCCAGGTTGAGTACCGTGTAGGTGAAGAGCCGGCCGTCGTAGGTCATGGTGAGGGGGGTGGACGTGCTGAAGTTGCTGCTCATCGGCCAGCGTTCCAGGAAGGAACCGTCGGGGGCGTAGACGTTGATCCGCCCTCCCCGGCCGTCCCGCACGAAGATGCGCCCGTCGCGGGGATGGACGGCCACGCTCCGCGGACTGCGGAACTCCCCCGGGCCGTCCCCGGAGCGGCCGGCGTCGAAGAGGTGGCTCCCCTGACGGTCGTAGACCCGCAGCACGGGCACGCCCTGATCGAGCACGTAGATCCGGCCGCCGTCGAGGTAGAGGTCGGCCACGTTCGCCAGCAGGTACTTCTCATTCCCCTCCGGATGGCCGACCGAAGCCTCTTCGACCAGCCGGGCAGGTCCGGGCCAGACCGATCCGGAGAGGGTGCGCACGGTGGTCACCGTGCCGCTGACCGAGCGCTCCCCGCGCCACTCCTGGGACTCGGGCAGGGAGGAACCGGAACAGGCGACCAGGGCGAGGAGGATCGGTAGCAGGCAGGCCGGTGGGGGGGCCGGACAGGGCCGGTCCGCTCGAGTGACGTCAGGCAAACAGCACCTCCTCCGATAGGAATCAGGACCCGGGGACCTCCAGGCGGTAGACCTTCACCCGGGGAACTCCGTCCCCCCCGGTCACCAGGGTCACCATACGGTCGTCGTGGATGTACGGTTCAGGGAAATCGTCCATCCCCGCGGGGAGGGGGACCCGGCCCAGGTAACGCCCTTCGATATCGAAGATGTCCAACCGCCAGGTCTCCTGCCAGCAGGGATTGGCACGGTAGCCCCGGGCATCCTCCGGCTCCTCGTCACACCCCTCCAGGTGGAGGCCGGGGCCGGGGGACCAGACCCAGATCCGACCCCGATCGTCGGCCAGGAAGCCGCTGAAAGGGGGTTTGTAAGCAGGGACCTCGGGCCCGTTCCAGGCCCAGCCGGGCTCCATGCTGCGCATGTTGGCGGCCGCCGCCCCCCGGTGCCAGCGGGCCTCGGCCGCCTCCACCGGGACCTTCTCCCAGTCCGCCTTCTCGATCACGGTGCGGGACCCGTCCCGGTGGCGGAGCTCGAAGCGGTAGTCCGTGCTCACCCCCAGGACCACGTCCAGGGAGGGGAGGACCCGCTCCTCGAACGAAGGGGAGAAAGGCACCGTGTTCCGGATCCACTGGTTCTCGGTGCGGATCTCGATGACCCACTCGTCGAAGGGGATGCGGGGTACTCGCAGGGTATCACTGGGCGCTCCCAGTGGACCCATCCGGCGCAGGCCCCGCTCCCACATCACGTCCTTGTCGTCGGAAGGGAGGAAGACGGCGGTATAGACTTCCCCGGCCGGGGTCAGGACCATCTGCTGGGAGGTCTGGAATCCGCTCTGGGTGGGCCAGGTGTCGAGCGGGGTCCCTTCCCGGTCGAAGACCAGCAGCCGGCCCTGCGGGTCGTCCCGCACGAAGATGCGACCGGTGCCGGGATCCACCCGCACGCTCATCGGCCGGTCGAACTCCCCGGGGCCCGCCCCCTTGCGGCCAATATCCTTGATGTGACGGCCCTCCTGGTCGTAGAGCCGCAGCGCCGGCACGTCGGTGTCGAGGACGTAGATCCGCTCGTCGTCCAGGCAGAGACCCCAGACCGAGCCGAGCATGTACTCGTCGGGGCCCGTCTCCACCCCCACCGACACCTCCTCCACCAGACGGGCCCCGTCCCCCCACACCGAACCCCCCAGCGTGCGCACCGTCCGCACCCCTTCCCCCTCCACGGTCTCGTGCCGCCAGCCCGACTCCCCGCCGGCGGTGCCGGAGGAGCAGCCCCCGGCCGCGGTCACCAGCAATCCGATCCCGGCCAGCAGCGCCACCAGCGCGAGCAGGGCCTTCAGGTCGCCGCTTCGGTGGCGCGGTTCCATGTTCACCTCCCGCCGGTCGAGGCCATCACTCATCCCGGTCATCTTCGTCCCCTGGTGCGTATTCTTCGGCTTTCCTGTAGAATCGGATGTCGCCGGCCCCGGGGATGTTGCTCGAGCACCGCCGCCCCGGCCGGCTGCCCGTCCACCTTCCCGCTCCCGGGTCCCATCCGTGTAACGACCGGGGGGCGGGCAAAGTTGATGACAGACTCCGAACGGCGAGACCGCCATGAGCCCAGACCCCGACGCCGTGACCTCCTCCCTGCCCGGGTTCGAGGTCGATAACGGTGGCCCCCCCATCCTTTCCGGCCGACCGAACGATCCGCAGGTGCCCCACGCCTGGGTCGTCTCGGCGGACATGGGCCTGGGACACCTGCGGGCCGCCTACCCTCTGACCGAGATGACCCCGGAGGGGGTTATCCAGGCGGGGGACCCGGTGCTCACCAGCGAGGAGGAGAACCGGCTCTGGACCCGGATGCGCCGGGCCTACGAGACCTTCTCCCGGGCTCGGAAGATCCCGCTGGTCGGCGGATTCCTCTACAACCTGCTCCACCGGCTCGAGAACATCAGTCCCTACTATCCGCGCCGCGACCTCTCCGCCCCGACCATCCAGGTGAAACTCCAGAGCCGCTTCCTGGCCAAGGGGATGGGGTCCGACCTGGTCACGCACATGCGCACCCGCCCCGAGCTCCCCATCGTCTCCACCTTCTACACCGCCGCTCTGGCCGCCGACCGGATGGGCTATCCCAACGTCCACCTGGTCGTCACCGACACCGACATCAACCGGGTGTGGGTGGCCGAGGACCCGGCCTCGAGCCGGATCAAGTACCTGGCCCCCTGCGGATATGCGGTCAACCGGCTGCGGGAGTACGGAATCCCGGACGAGCGGATCTTCCTGACCGGCTTCCCGCTGCCGCGCGAGAACGTGGGGAGCGATAACGCGATCCTCAAGCACGACCTGGCGATGCGGCTCAAGGTGCTCGATCCTCACGGGCGGTTCTGGGTGGTCCACTACGTGGAGGCCGAGCACTACCTGGGGGCGGAGAACTGCCGCCTGGAACCGGACCGGCCGCTCACGGTGATGTACGCAGTGGGAGGAGCCGGCGCCCAGATCGAGATCGGACTGCAGGCGCTGGAGAGCCTGCGCGACCGGATCGACCGGGGCCGGATCCGCTACTGGCTGGTGGCCGGGGTCCGCCCCGAGGTCGCGGAGACCTTCCGGCAGGCGATCGTCGAGCTCGGATTGGGACACACCTTCGGCTCGAAGGGTTGCGTCAACATCCTGCTCGGGAGAGACCATACCGACTACTTCCGCCAGTTCAACCGGGCGCTCCGGCAGGTCGACGTGCTCTGGACCAAGCCGAGCGAGCTCTCCTTCTACGTGGGGCTCGGGATCCCCCTCATCATCGCCCCCCCCCTGGGGGCCCACGAGGAGATCAACCGGAAGTGGCTCTACGAGATCCGCTCCGGCACCGACCAGGAGGACCCGCGCTACGCCGGGGAATGGCTCCCCGACCTGGTAGAGCGGGGACACCTGGCCCACACAGCGATGGATGGTTTCCTCTACGCCCGCCACCGGGGGACCTACAAGATCGAGCAGCTCCTGCGGGAAGGGCGGATGGATCGGGGCGTATCCCCCATCGACCGTTGAAGGAGAGGGCTCAGGAAGGGAGCAGCCGGAGGAACTTCCGCTTGCCGACCTTGAGGACGTGCGCGGTCCGCGCCGGGACCTGCCAGTTGGGGTCGGTCAGCCGCTCCCCGTCCACGTAGACCGCCCCCTGCTCCACCAGGCGCCGCCCCTCCGAGGTGCTTCCGACCAGCCCCTGTTCCTTGAGCAGAGCGAGCACCCACTGTGGAGCCGGGAGGGTGACCTCCGGCATATCGTCGGGGATCTCCTTCTCCACGATCACCCGGTCGAAGTGGTGCTCGGCCGCGGCCGCGGCTCCCGGTCCGTGATAGAGGGCCACGATCTCCCGGGCCAGCCTCCGCTTGAGGTCCCGCGGGTTGGAACGACGCTCCTCCAGCTGGCGGGAGATCACCGCCAGTTCTTCCATCGGGACGTCGGTGACCAGTTCGAACCAGGGGAGTATCTGCTCGTCGGGGATCGACATCGTCTGGCCGTACATCTCCTCGGGGGGGTCGGCGATCCCCACGTAGTTGCCCAGGCTCTTGCTCATCTTGTCGGTCCCGTCGGTGCCCACCAGCAGTGGCAGGGTCATGACCACCTGGGGCTCCACCCCATACTCCCGCTGAATCTCCCGGCCCACCAGCAGGTTGAAGAGCTGGTCGGTCCCCCCCAGTTCCACATCCGCTTTGAGGGCCACCGAGTCGTAGCCCTGGAAGAGCGGGTAGAGGAACTCCAGGACGCTGATCGGCTGTCCCGTCCGGTATCGGTTCGAGAAATCGTCCCGTTCCAGCAATCGGGCCACGGTGTATTTACTGGCCAGTTCCAGTATCCCTTCGCTCGAGAGGGGGAGGCACCAGCGGCTGTTGAAATCGATCTCGGTGCGCTCCGGGTCGAGGATCTTGAAGATCTGCGCCTTGTAGGTCTCGGCGTTGGCCTCAACCTCTTCACGGGTCATCCGCCGGCGCTGCTCGTTGCGGCCGGAAGGGTCCCCGATCAGTCCGGTGAAGTCCCCGATCAGGAAGACCACCCGGTGCCCGAGGTCCTGGAACTGCTTCAGCTTGCGGATGGAGACGGTATGCCCCAGGTGGAGGTCGGGGGCGGTCGGGTCGAAGCCCTCCTTGACGATCAGGGGGGTGCCGGTCCGGCGGGAACGCTCGAGTTTGGCCGCGAGCTCCTCAACGGGGATGATCTGGTCGCACCCCCGGCGAAGGAGTTCGAGCTGTTCTTCTACGGGGGGGAAGGACATCGCGGCTACCTCCGCCACGGGTCGGTCACTCCGGTCCCCGGAGGCGGACCCGGGACCGGCGGGCCCCGCCCTCCGGCGGGGCTGTCTCAGGGAACCTTTGCCTGATTCCCCGGTCAAGAGCATTATGGAGTCCATGCCCGCAGCCCGTGACCCAGTCCGGCGCTCCACGCCACGATCCGGCGGGAGGTTCTCCCGTCTCCGCGCCGTCTTCGGACACACCGCTCGCTCCCTCTGGCGGTTCATCCGGTACGACAACCTGAAGGACTGGCTCCCCCGCCACTGGGGCTGGTCGCTGGTCCTCAAGACCGCGACGCTGAGCCTGGCCGCGGGCATGCTGGCCGCCCTCTTCCTCTACTGGCTCTCCCGCGACCTGCCCACCCCGAGCGAGCTGACCCGGATGGAGCAGGCCCGGGTCACCCATCTCTACGACCGCGATGGCAACGTCCTCAAGGAATTCTACGTCCAGCAGCGCGACTACGTGCCGATCGACCGAATCCCCCGACCCATGCGGGAGGCCGTCCTGGCCGTCGAGGACCAGGACTTCTACCAGCACTGGGGGATCAACCTGCGCCGGATCGCCGCGGCCATGCTGGGCAACCTGCGCAACCTGAGCATCGTCTCGGGCGCCAGCACCCTGACCCAGCAGCTCGCCCGCAACTACTTCGACAAGCGGATCGGCAGCAAGAAGACCATCGTCCGCAAGGTGCGCGAGCAGCTCACCGCCGTCGCCCTGGAGCGCAACTACTCCAAGGACGAGATCCTGGAGATGTACCTGAACGAGATGTACTTCGCCAACGGGGCGTACGGGATCCAGCAGGCGGCCCGCAACTACTTCGGCAAGAGCGTGGAAGAACTGGACTTCCCGGAGTGTGCCTTCCTGGCCGGCATCCTCCAGCTCCCCTACTACTTCTTCCGGAACCACGACGCCGCCCTGCGCCGGCGCAACCTGGTCCTGCAGCACTACATGGTCGCCTACGGCAGTCTCGACCAGGCCACCGCCGATACCCTGGCCGCAAGCCCGCTCGATTTCCAGGTCCGGGAGGAGAGCCGCGAGAAGGCCCCCTACTTCGTGGAGCATATCCGGCGGGAACTGGCCAGGCGCTACGGGGACGACCTGCTGCTGCGGGACGGCGCCAGCATCTCGAGCACCCTTAACTTGCGGATGCAGGAGATCGCCGAGAAGCATCTCTACGACATGCTGACGGCCAAGCAGGCCGAGTTCGAGAAATGGGTCGTCCAGCCGGTCCGGGAGGAGATCCTGCGCAACACCCCGGCCGGGACCGAGCCCGACACCTCGGCCGTGGAGGCGCTGCGCCAGCGCTACACCCTGCAGGGGGCCTTCATCGCCATGGACCCGGCCAACGGGGACGTGCTGGCCCTGATCGGCGGGCGGGACTTCAAGGAGAACGAGTGGAACAACGCCACCCAGGCCACCCGGCAGGCCGGTTCGGCGATCAAGCCCTTCCTCTATACCGCGGCGCTCGACAACGGCTACACCCCGGCCACCCGGGTGATGAACCAGCCGATCGTCATCCCGCAGCCCGACGGCACCCGCTGGACCCCGACCAACTACTACAACGAGGTGGGTGAGCCGCTCACCCTGAGGGTGGCCTTCAAGCGCTCGATCAACCTGGTCTCCGCCCGCCTCATCATGGGAGGCGGGCAAGGCCCGCACGGTGACATGAAGCCGGAAATCATGGTCCGCTACATGCGCCAGTTCGGTATCACCACCCCGGTGCGGCCCTACCCCTCGATCGCGGTGGGGGCGGCCGACGTCACCCTGCTCGAGATGGTCGGCGCCTTCTCCACCTTCGCCAACCTGGGGGTGCGGGTCGAGCCCCGCTTCATCCGCAGCGTGCGCGACCGCTTCGGGCGGGAGCTGGAGAGTACCCCGGTCAAGCGGATACCCGTGCTGGAACCGGCCCTGGCCTACATCATGGTCGACCTGATGAAGGGAGTGCTGAGCGAGGGGGGGACGGCCGGGCTGGCCCGGTCGGTCTATGACTTCGACGCCCCGGCGGCCGGCAAGACGGGCACCACCAACGACTTCACCAACGCCTGGTTCCTCGGCTACACCCCCCGGCTGGTGGCCGGGGTGTGGATCGGCTTCGCCGAGCAGAACCTCTCGATGCAGATCCCGGGCGGTAAGACCCGGACCGGGGTGTCCGATCCCTCCGGGGCGGTCATGGCCATGCCGGTCTGGGCGCGTTTCATGCGGGACGTCTACCGGGAGATGGAGTTCCCCAAGGACGACTGGCGGATGCCCCCGGGGGTGGTCCAGGTCGAACTCTGCCGGACCAGCCCGACCACCGAGGAGCCCTATTTCAAGCTGGCCCTCCCCACCTGCCCCGAGCGCTTCACCGAACTCTTCCTGGAGCGTTACCAGCCGACCGAGAAGTGCACGGTCCACGACCCGGCCAACGTCCGGAGCTGGCGCATCCCCCCGGACTGAACGCCCCGCTCAACCCACCGCCGGTCCGCTCGCTTCCGCCTCCGCCACCCGCTCCCGCTCGAGGGCCAGGCTCTCGCAGCGCAACGGGCGGTCCTTGTAGAGGGCGCACCGGTTGCAGGAGCGGCAGTCGGCCGGGGTCTGCCGGCCGTCGAGCCACTCCAGCGGGAGCCGGGGTTCGCGGATGAGCGGCCGGCCGAGTGCGACCAGGTCCACATCACCGCTCGCAATGAGGTCCTGGACGGTCTCGGGTGACTTGATCCCCCCCACCAGGATGAGCGGGATATCGAGGGCGACCCGGGCGGCCCGGGCCAGGGGACGGAAGTAGGCCTCCTGCCGGCCCGGCTCGATCTCCTTGCGGGCCGCCCCCTTGGCGGAATCGACCATGCCGCCGCTGACCTCGAGGGCGTCGATGCCCGCCGCACCGGCGGCCGCAGCCGCGGCCAGGGCCTCCTCCAGGGGGATCCCGCCCGGTACACAGTCATCCAGGTTCATCTTGAGCAGCAGCGGGTAATCGGGCCCGAGCGCGGCCCGGATCCCCCGGACCACCTCGAGCAGGAAGCGGCGCCGGCGCTGGGGATCCCCTCCCCACTCGTCCTCCCGCCGGTTGGTCGCCGGGGAGAGGAACTGGCTGATCAGGTACCCGTGGGCGGCGTGGATCTGGACGGTGTCGAAGCCGGCCTCCCGGGCCCGGCCCGCGGCCCGGACGAAGTCGGCGACCAGGGCGAGGATCTCATCCCCGGCCAGTTCCCGGGGAACCACCCCGGTCTTGAGGACTTCGATCGGCGAAGGGGCCACCGGGGTGGTCTCGATCACCACCGGCCGGCACTGTCGTCCCCCGTGGTTGACCTGGAGACAGGCCCGGGCCCCGCGGCGCTGGATCTGCTGGGCGACCAACCGCAACCGGGGGATCTGGTCGTCCCGGTCGAGTCCCGTCTCGTTGTCGGTCAGCCGACCGTCCCGTCGGACATAGCCGTGCCCCAGGATGATCAGTCCCGAACCTCCCCGGGCCAGGCCGTCCACATAGGCGAGCAGGTCGTGCCCCACCCGTCCCTGGAGGTCCGCCATACGCTCCCCACAGGCGGCCCGCACGATGCGGTTCGGCAGGGTCAGGGAGCCAACGGCGAACGGTTCAAATGGCGTGGGCATCCTGTCTTTCCTCCCAGGCTCGGGCGATCGAAGCACCCGCTGAGGTGCCGAGCCGGTCGGCGCCGGCCGCCACCAGGGCGAGGGCCTGCTCCAGGGTGCGGATCCCGGCCGAGGCCTTGACCCGGAGTACGGGGGGAGCGAGCCGTTTCAACCGAACGGTCTCCTCCGGGGTGGCCCCCCCACCGGTGAACCCGGTGGTGGTCTTGACGAAATCGGCACCCCCCTCCGCGATCAGACGGCAGGCCTGGGCGAGCCGGGCATCGTCGAGCAGATGGGTCTCCACAATCACCTTCAGGAGCAGGGAGGGATGTGTCTCCCGGCCGGCGGTAGCGACAGCGGCTATCTCTTCGACGACCCAACTCTCCTCTCCGGAGCGGAGGGCACCGGTGGAGAGCACCATGTCGATCTCCTCGGCCCCTTCGCCGGTCAGGGCCCGGGCGGCGGCCGCCAGGGTAGCGGGGAGTTCGTGGGCCAGCGGGAATCCCGCCACCGAGCAGGTCGCCACCCCCGTCCCTTCCAGCCGGCGCCGGACCAGACTCACCCAGCGGGGGAGCACCACCACCGCCGCCAGACCGTGCCGGGCGGCCTCGTCGGCCAGCATCAGGATCTCGTCCCGTCCGGCTTCCGGTTTCAGCAGAGTATGGTCGATACGGGCGGGCAGCGATAGGGATGCGGCAACCATGGCCTCGATATACCACCCCGGGCGATGGGGCACAACCGGGGAGCGACGCCCCCGCTCAGGGGGCGGGAGGAGGGGCGGTGTCCTGGTCGAGCAGGCGCCGGACTTCGGCCGTCAGGTGCGGGATCTCATACGGTTTATTGACGAAAGCGTCGACCTCGGTGCCGAGCAGGCTCTCGACCCGCGAGGAGGGATGGAAACCGCTGGAGAGGATGACCTTGATCGCGGGATCCCGCTGTCGCAGCGCCCGGATCGTCTCCAGCCCGCTCATGCCGGGCATCGCCATGTCCAGGATGGCGAGCGGGATGGGTTCCGGGCTGGCCTGATGGGCCTTCAGGGCCTCCTCCCCCGAGGCGGCGGTGACGACCCGATAACCGTGCAGGGAGAGGATCTCGCAGCCCAGCTCCAGCAGGAGCGGTTCGTCGTCGACCATCAGAATCGTCTCGGTGCCGAGCGGCACCCGCGGCTCCTGCTCAGGCCCGCGCGGCTCAACCCGGAACACGCTCGGTTGGGCGGCCAGGTAGACCTTGATGGAGGTTCCCAGGCCCGGTTCGGAATAGACGGTGACCGCACCCCCCTGGTCGCGGGCCATCGAATACGCGGTCGAGAGCCCCAATCCCGTCCCCCCCTCCTTGGTGGTGAAGAAGGGGTCGAATACACGCTCGGCGATCTCGGGGGGGATGCCGGGACCCTCGTCGGTCACCGAGAGGAGGACGTAGTGCCCCGGTGACAGGTCACCCGTGCGGGGGGCAAGACTGCTCCGGTCGACGTTGCGGGTGGCGATGACGATCCGGCCGCGGCCCGTCATGGCCTCCTGGGCGTTGATGCAGAGGTTGACCAGGGTGTGCAGGATGCGGGCCGGGTCGGCCGTCACCGTCCAGATCCGCTCCTCCAGGTCGAGCTCGAGCCGGATGTCCTCGGCCAGGACCCGCACCAGCAGGGTCCGGGCCTCAGCCACGATGGCGGTCACACTCAGCGGCAGGGGAGCGAGCGGTCGGTTCCGGGCCAGGGTGAGGAGCTGAGCCGCCAGCTGGGCGGCGCTGAGCGCCGTCCGCTCGATGGTGTCGAGGGGACCGCGCATCCGGCTCTCGGTGGGGACCTCACGTTTCAGCAGATGGACACTTCCCAGGATGGCGGTGAGGATGTTGTTGATGTCGTGGGCGACGCTGCTGGCCAGGCTGCCCACGCTCTCCATGCGCTGGGCTTGGCCGAGCTGTCGCTTGAGCCGCTCCGACTCGGTTACATCCTCGAGCAGGAGAGCGGAGCGAACATCCGCCGCCCCGTTCCCGCTCAGCGGGATGCCGCGAACCCGCACGATCCGTTCGCGGGCGGGATCGCCGCTGCCCAGGGTGCGGAGGAGGTCGGTCGGCCGGCCGTCCTGGAGCGCGTTCCGGTCTTCCGAGAGGGGGAGGAGCCTCTCCAGGCCCGAGAGGTTCTCCGGTGGGGAGATGCCGTTGCGTCGCAGCAGACGGTCGAGCGCCGCGTTCCGGTAGTGGAACCGGCCCTCCGGATCGATCAGGGCCAGCCCCAGTGGCAACCGATCGAGGACTCCCTGGATGGGGTGCACGTCGAGCTCCTCCCCGGTGGGCACGCGATACCCAGGGCCAGTGCTCACGGTCCCGTCTCCCCTCATCCCTCTCGTGCGCCCTCGTGCGCCCGGACCGCAGAGGTCCGGTCGGCTGCCGATCCGGCACCGGGCTTCCACTGGGCACCCGATGCCCCTATATTCGGTCTGACCCTTCCGTGCCGGAGTGGCGGAATTGGCAGACGCAGGGGACTCAAAATCCCCCGGTGGCAACACCATGCCGGTTCGAGTCCGGCCTCCGGCACCATCTTCCCGATACGACCGTGCGCCGCTCGCCCCGGGCGGGCGGCCGACCGGCGGTTGAGGTGACGACCCTGCCGTGCGGACACTCCATCCTCGACAGGGGGGTAACGGCTATAAGGCAGTCTCCGCGATGAAACGATGCAGGGCCGTCACCTCACCGAGGATCTTCTCCCCTTCCCGCCGCCGGGGGTCCTCCGGAGGCAATTCGAGGAGCAGACCCGCATAACCGCCTATCACCTGAAGCTCTCCCACCACACCGCTCAGCAGATCCTGCCGCTGTCGGCAACGTATCCGCTCCGGCGGGGCCACTTCTCCCGCCAACCGGGCTCCGGGAGACCTTCTCATGCGAACGCCAGCATCGCCTGCCGGCGCAACCGGCACTTCTGGTTGCTGCGCAGCTGGAAGGAGGTCGGGTCGAGCGGACGCGTACTGCCCCGGATCGCGCTGTCGACCGACTGATAGAGGTCGGTCAGGCTGAAGGGCTTCTCCAGGAAATCAACCACTCCCAGTTCGGCTACCTGGCGGACCAGTTCATGGTCCCCGGAATCGGACACGACCACCACCTTGGAGCCGGCCAGGTGTTCCCGGACCCGGCGCAGCAGGGTGAGCGCGCTCATGTCGGGGACCTGGAGTCCGACCAGGGCGATGGAGACCGCCCCGGAGGCCAGGACCTCGAGCGCTCCCCGACCGTGACGGGCTCCGATCACCGGGAGGGCCGGACCGAGCGCATCCAGGATCACCTGGTGGAGGGCTTCATCCGACTCCACAACGAGGATCCGCCCACGGCGCGGCACAGCGGCGATCGGGGCCGTGGCCTGGAACGTGGCCAGGCCGGGCATCATCCAGACGGGCAGGACCATCAGGGTCTCCTCCTGCGGCCAACGTGGCGTCAGCGTACCCGGCCTCACTACGCAATCCCTGTGCCGTAGCCGGCAGGCTTCACCGTGCGGTAATGGGGTATCCGATGTAACCTAAGCCAGGACAAACGGTTGAGAAGAAAAACCCCGGTTGGGAGGGCACTCGGAAAGGCTATCGGGCGAGGCTGAAACGTCTCCAGATGCACAATATGTCGTGCAACAACAGCGCAATGGATTGGGCGATCAGGGGGTCTCGGGGGACCCGGAGGCCTTCCCCCATTCCTCGGGCCGGATCGCCAGGCTCCGCAGGTGGTGGATGAGGGTGTTGCGGTGGAGCCCCAGCCGGCGGGCGGCCTGCACCTGGTTACCTCCGGCGGTCCGCATGGCCTGCACGATGAGGTCGCGGCGGTAGGTCTCGATGGCTTCCTTGTATCCGGTTTCCTCCCTACTGCCCGGGGCTGATCCCCCCCGCTCCCCGGCGACACCGAACATCCGCTCCGGGAGCGCCGCCACCCCCACCCGGGGGCTTGGTTCCAGCACGCTCAAGCGCTCCAGCAGGTTGCGCAGCTCGCGTACGTTGCCCGGCCAGTAGTAGCTCCGGAAGACCTCCAGCACCTCGTCCTCGAGCTCGAGCGGAAGCCGCTTCAGGTCGCGGGCCAGGACCTCGAGGAAGTGTTGGGTGAGCGGGAGGATGTCCTCGCTCCGTTCCCGCAGCGGCGGGAGGGTGACGGTGATGACGTTGAGGCGGTAGTAGAGATCCTCCCGGAAGGCGCCCTGCTCCACCAGGCGGGTGAGGTCGCGGTTGGTCGCGGCGATCCAGCGCACGTCCAGATGGATCGGAATATGGCCCCCCAGCCGTTCAATCTCCCGGTTCTCCAGCGCGCGCAGCAGCTTCGACTGCAGGTCGAGCGGGAGGGTGGCGATCTCGTCCAGGAAGATGGTCCCCCGGTTGGCCCGCTCGAACTTGCCGATCTTGCGCTCCACCGCCCCGCTGAAGGCTCCCTTCTCGTGCCCGAACAGCTCCGACTCCAGCAGGTTCTCGGGGATGGCGGCGCAGTTGACCGTCACCAGGGGTTCGTCGGCCCGTCGCGACTGGTGGTGCACAAACTGGGCGGCCAGTTCCTTCCCCGTCCCCGACTCCCCCGTGATCAGGACCGAAGCGTCGGTGGCGGCCGCCCGGCGCAGGGTGTCGAAGGCCTCCTCCATCACCCGGGAGGTGTAGACGATCTCTCCCGACGGACCGATGGACTCGGCCAGGGTGGTCTCGAGCGAGCGGGTACGGCGCGCCAGGCGGACCACCTTCAGATTCCGCTCCACGGCATGCCGCAGTTCGGCCACCTTGAACGGTTTGGTCAGGTAGTCGTCGGCCCCCGCTTTCATGGCCTCGACCACCATCTCCACGTCCCGGTGGACCGTTACCATGATCACCGCGCAATCACACTCCCGCCGGCGAATCTCCCGGAGCACCTCGATGCCCGACAGGCCGGGCATGGAGATGTCGAGCAGGACGACATCGATACCCCCCTGCTGGAGCCGGCTGAGCCCGTCCGTACCCCCCCCGGCGACGGTGATCTCATGCAGCCCGCTGAGGGCCATACGGTACGACTCGAGGATGCTGTTCTCGTCGTCGATGGCGAGGATCCGGGCCATGCGCTCACACCTCCCGCTGCCCGATTGCAGCCGGTAGCTGGACGATGAAGCAGGTACCGGCCTTCTCCTCGGACCAGCGATCGGCCAGGATCCCCCGCAGCAGCTTCCGGTCGGGTTCCGGAGTGCTGGCGAGCGGGGTCGCGAGTTCGATCCGCCCCCCGTGGGCGGCGATGATCTTGCTCGTGATGGCGAGACCGAGTCCGGTCCCCTTCGACTTGGTGGTGAAGAAGGGTTCAAAGACCTGGCGGGCGGTCTCCTCGAGGATACCCGGGCCGAGGTCGGCCACCAGGGCGATGACCTCATCCCCCTCATCCCGGGTGGCGACCGCCACCACCCCCCCCTCCGCCTGCGCCTCGATGGCATTCTTGATCAGGTTGAAGAAGACCTGTTCCAGCTTGTCCGCGTCGGCGTGGACCAGACGCTCCGCAGCGAGCGATTCGAGGGGCACCACATGATGATGGACGAGCATCTCTCCGAAGAAGCTCATCCCCTGGTGGAGGAGGAAGTTCAGGTCCACCTCACCGCGCACCAGGCGGGTCTCGCGGCTGAAGTCGAGTAAATCGTCCACCAGCCGGGTCAGCCGGGTGACCTGGGGGGCTACCACGTCGGTGAACTTGTCGCGGAACTCCGGGTCCTCGTAATTGGTTTTGAGCAGCTCGGTGTAGGTCGTCACGCTGGTCAGCGGGGTCTTCATCTCGTGGGCGATGACCGAGGCGG
>CAZFHZ010000079.1:0-14990 GCA_964519015.1 uncultured Gemmatimonadota bacterium
ATGCGGCGGTATCAGGACACGCCTTCTCACGTTCCGCACAAGAGCCGCAGACCGGACTCACGCCACCTCCACACCGGACATCACCTGGCCAATCAGCGGGCTCCCGCCAGGCTCTTCCCGGAGTTCCTGCCACACCCCGGTTTCGATGCCGTCTGTTTGTGTTTCGATGCTTCAGCAGTGGTCGTCTTCCCGGCCCCCACCTGACGCCTCCTGGACGCCGTTTCCTCATCGCTCACCACGACGGTCTTCAACCAACGCAGCATGAGGCGGTTTGTAGCCTCCCCCCGCAGAGCGGCTACGAAGGGCCTACCTTCATCTCTCGTGCAGCATCGCTTCAAGAAGGATTTTCCCTACTGATTACCTCCTCTCTGCGTTCGTGACACACGGCAGGACACAATCATGCACCGGACTCCAAGACTTGAGTCCACTCAGAGTGCGAATGGCAGGCGGGCAAGAGGGTATCCAGCTCGACGGTCCCCACGTGGACCTTGACGGATAGCCTTTCTCATGGCAGACCGAGGTCATTTGTTCGCAACGCTCAGTATTTGACCCACCCAAACGGTTAAGTTTTGACCCACCCCCGGCAGGTTAGAACAGTTGGTTTGGGGGGTACTTCTATCCCTCCTTGGGTTGAGATCGAGGCGCCTGCTGGCCCGGGCGGCCCGGGCCTACCACCTCTCGGCCCGCACCTACCACCGGCTGCTCAAGGTGGCCTGGACGATCGCCGACCTGGACGGGAGCCCTATCCTCCGGGCCCCCCACATGAGCGAAGCCCTCCACTACCGGATGGGGGAGCGGGAAGGGGTGACGATGAGAGCGCGGGAATGACTGTCATCCTCAATGTATGGCCCGCTCGGCACAATGAGGATGCAACTGAAGTGGTCAGACCTGAAGGCGAGTTCCTTCCATTGATAACTCGACTGAGACATACGGTCGGGAACTTTCAACTGTCGGCCATTTGATATGTGCGCCAAGAGGACCATCAAGAAGCGAAAACCAGTCCGCGAATAGCCAAATGTATGGATCGTGGACGATGATGAGTACTTCTGCCAGCTCTACAGGAACTTGTCGCAATGGCTGAACCGATTACTCAACCTACCTGGCCCCAGCTTCCCCTTTCTGATCTGTAATCCGAACACGATACAGATTGTCACCGCCCGTCAAGGCGTATGCCACATCGCCGTTCTTCCATGCAATCCTGAATGTCCGAGTATCGAGTGAGTATATTCTGATAAGCACCCCATCGGAGCTATATGCCCGGACGGTCTGCGAGGATTCACCCCCCAGTACATACGCGGTACCACTATCATCGAGAGTCACACTAAGAGCAAGCCCCGGATGGCCCCACAGCAGCCCGCGTTCATTACGCTGCATTTTCTTTGAGAAATCTCCCCAGGAATCCGTGGTGATATGGAGTCCCGATGAGGAATAGAATCCGATACGATCATGTTGTATGTGAGCCAATAGGAAGTTTCCATTAGGGAATCTGGCCACGTGAACTGCGTTAATGATATTCGCCGTCAAGGGATGAGCATCTCCAACCGGAGCACTCGCTTCTCCTATCCATACCGTGTCTTTCTCCGATATGTAGGCTGCCAATGGGGAGTCCTCCCCTTGGTAGCCTACGTTGAAGACAATACCGTCGGTGGAGTAGTGAAGCGACGGGGAAGAGTAGTCCAGAATCGTCGGTAACGATTCCCTGTTGATGAAGTCCCCATCCTTGTTAAACCACGAAATTGATCCCAGGTGGATTGCCCCAATGTGGTCACCAATTGTCACGAGTCCAAGCGGGTACCCACCCAATTCCCCTGGTCCCTCTCCATTGCCACCGAATCGCAGAATGGGCGTCCCGTTCTGTACGTCAAAGGCGGCCACCTCCGACAGTCTACCGTCGAGCACATATACACGATCGCCGAGAAGGACGAGGTCCTTGGAATTGATGAGCCATGGCCTCGCTGATTCCTTGGGCTCTTGGTAAATCACTTCGAGTTCGGCGGAGAACATCGGCACCCTAGGGCGTTCCGCACTGCAACTCACAGCAAGCACAATTGCGGATAGGGCAAAACCCGTTTTGAAGGAAGGGTGTCTCGTTGGGGACTGGAGTGCCACCGTCGTTGACCTCCTATGCATCCGGCCGGCGGCCGGTCAGACCCGCCTCCTCCATCGCCCGGCGGGCGCAGTCGGGACAGAGACCGTGACTGAAGGTGGCCTGGGAGTGGTCGGCCAGGTAACTCTCCAGCGGCTGCCACTGCTGACCCTCGTCCCGGATCTTCTTACAGGAAGCGCAGATGGGCAGCAGACCTTCGAGCACCTTGACCTCAGCCAGGGTGCGGGCCAGGTCTTCCGAAATATGTTGTTCGGTCAGGAGCAGGTCCCGGATCCGGCTCATGGCCCAGCCGATGACCAGGAAGGAGACCAGCCGGACGATGGTGTTCCAGACGGCGACTCCCGCGCTCGGATAGACGTGTCCGGACAGAAAATCGAACTCGAACCATACGGCGGAGCAGAGCACGGCCGCGGCCAGGCCGGGCATCAGGCCGGCCCGCCAGGCGGCCAGCGCCACCGGGAGGAAGTAGAAGACGAAGAAGTTGAGTTCGTACCCGGTCAGGTAGTCGAGGACGACCACGGCGGCCAGGATGGCCAGGACCATGATCCCGTCGGTGGGGGTTGGTTGTTCGCGTGGGTTCAACATCACCGGCACCTCCTGGTCGAGGAGAGGATTCTATCCGGCCGTCCGGGAACTCACAAGCCGCCGGCCGGCGGGACGGCCCGGGCCATCACGATACGCCGCCCGTGAGCGGGGGAGGTCCGGCTCGATTGACCTGCGAAGCTCCCGGAAGGCTGCTATATTCGTCTCCATGCTGCATTCGCTGAGCGTGCGCGACTTCGCGGTCATCGCCGAGGCTTCTTTCGAGCTCGATCCCGGTCTGACCGTGCTGACCGGGGAGACCGGCGCGGGCAAGTCGATCCTGATCGGGGCTCTTCAGCTCCTGCTGGGGGAGCGCGCCTCGGCCGACCTGGTCCGGGCGGGCTCCGAGCGGGCCGTCGTGCAGGGACGCTTCCTCCTCCCGGCCGACCACCCGGTGCGCCCGCGCCTGGAGGAGATCGGCGTCCCGTGGGATGATGAGGGCCTGCTGGTGCGCCGCGAAGTGACCACCGAGGGGCGCAGCCGGGCCTTCCTCAACGACACCGCGGTCACGGTGGGAACCCTCAAGGCCGTCGGTGAGGAGCTGGTAGACCTGCACGGCCAGCACGAGCACCAGTCCCTGCTCCAGCCGGCCAACCACCTGCTCCTGCTCGACGCCTGGGCGGGACTGGAGTCGGAGCGGGAAGCCTACCGCCGGTCGCTCGAGGAGCTGCGCGGGACGCGCGAGAGGCTGGAAGGGCTCCAGCGCCAGGCCCGGGAGCGGGCCGAGCGGCGGGAACTGCATACTTTCCAGCTGGGGGAGATCGACGCCCTCGATCCCCACCCCGGTGAGGAGGCCGAACTGGAGGCCGAGGTGCGCCTCCTTGAAGGGGCGCAGCGGCTCCAGACCGGGCTGGAAGGACTCATCCAGACGGTGGCCGAGGGCCCGGGCGCGCTGGCCGACCGGCTGGACAGGCTCGAGGACGAGTTGAAGGAACTGGTCGACCTCGACCCGAAGCTGGAAGGTCTGCGGCGCCTGGTCGGCGACGCCCGGCTGGCCCTCCAGGAGACCGGGCTCGAAGCCCGCCGCTACCTGGACGGCTTCGAATCGGACCCTGAGCGGCTGCTGGAGCGGCAGGAGCGGCTCTCCGCTCTGATCCGGCTGGGGAAGAAGTACGGCGGCTCGTTTGAGGCGATGCTGGAACGGCACCGGCACCTGCGGGAACTGCTCCACTCGGCCGAGGCCGCCGACAGCGAGCAGGGCGAGCTGGGCGGGCGGGTCGCCGAGCTGGGCGGGGTCACGGTCGCCGCCGCCCTCGAGCTGAGCCGCCGCCGGCGTGCGGCGGCGGCCGACCTGCAGGCGCGCATCGAGAAAGAGCTGGAGGGGCTGGCCATGCCCGGTGCCCGCTTCCTGATCGATGTCACCCCGAACGCCGATCCGGAGGGGATGCTGGCCGGGCCCGACGGGACCCGCTATACGGCCGGTCCGGGGGGACTCGACCAGGTGCTCTTCCGGATCGCCACCAACCCCGGCATGGAGCCGATGCCGCTGCCGCGGGTGGCCTCGGGGGGGGAGGTCAGCCGCATCATGCTGGCCATCAAGAGCGTGTTCGGCAAGGCCTCCCGGGTCCCGACCCTGGTCTTCGACGAGATCGACAGCGGGATCGGGGGACGCACCGCCGACCGGGTGGGCGCCCGGCTGGCCGCCTTGGCCGATGCCCACCAGGTGCTCGTGATCACCCACCTCCCCCAGATTGCCCGGCGGGGACGGACCCACCTGGTGGTGGAAAAGCGGGTCAGCCGCGGTCGGGCCCGCACCTCGATCCGCCGGCTGGAAGGGGATGAACGCACGCGGGCGCTGGCCGTACTCATGGGTGGAGAGAGCGCCGGGGAGGAGCTGCTCCGGCAGGCCCGGCAGCTGCTGGGGGTGGCCGATTCGACGGAGGACCGGTCGTGAGGATAGCCTTCCACGAGACCCGCCGGATGTGGCGGGAGTCCGACGAGCGCAAGGCCAGGCGCCGCGAGCTGATGGCCGGTCAGCGGATCTTCACCCTGGCCAATCTGCTCAGCCTGGTCCGGCTCGGCCTGATCCCCCTGGTGCTGCTGGCCCTGCTGGTCGACCGCCACACCCATAACTGGATCGCCCTAGGCTTGCTGCTGGTGGCGGCCGGGACCGATTTCCTGGACGGCTACGTCGCCCGCTCCCGCGACGAGATCAGCCAGCTGGGACGGATCATCGACCCGGTGGCGGACAAGCTCTTCACCGGATCGCTCGGACTTATCCTGGTCATCCTGCGGGGGCTCCCGGCCTGGTTCGTGGCCCTTTTCGTGCTGCGCGACCTGGTCATCCTGACCATCTCCTACCTGCTCTTTTTAAACCGCGATATCGTGATGAGCGCCAACCTGCTGGGCAAGGGAGCCACGGTGGTCCTGATGGCGACCCTGGTGGCCTACACGGTGGGCTGGACCGGGATCGGCTATCCGCTGGTCTGGCTCGGCACCGCGCTCATCGTCGCGAGCGGGCTGGTCTACGCCCGCAACTTCGTCCGGCTGGTGGCCCGTCTGTCGGCCGCCGCTGCGCAGGATAGCGGTGGCCCCGCCTCCTGAGGGGGGTCCTTTGTCCGGGGAGCGCCTGCTCGAGAGCATCCCCCGCCGCATGGGGGTCTACCTGCTTAAAGACGAGCGGGAACGAATCATCTACATCGGCAAGGCGGTCGATCTGCGGGCGCGGGTCCGTACCCACCTGGGAGGGCTCTCCCTCCACCCGAAAGCGGCCCTGCTGGCCCGGCGGATCACCGCGGTCGATTTCATCCCCTGTGAAACGGAGGTGGAGGCGCTCATCCTGGAGCAGAACCTGATCAAGGAGCACCGCCCCCGCTTCAACGTCGAGCTGAAGGACGACAAGCGCTACCCCTACCTGAAGCTGACCCGCGAGGACTTCCCGCGTCTCTTCAAGACCCGCGAACTGCATGCTGACGGGGCGCGCTACTACGGTCCTTTCACCAGCGTGGGGGCGATGGAGGAGATGGTGAAGACGATCCTGGCCATCTTCCCGCTGCGGACCTGCGACTGGGAGATCCCCTTCACCGACCCTTCCCTGCGGGAGTGCCTGGAGTTCCACATCGGCCGCTGCGAGGCCCCTTGCACCCGCCGCCAGACCCGCGCCGAGTACGCCCACCTGGTCGACCAGGTGGCCCTCTTCCTGGAGGGACATACCGGACAGCTCCTGACCCGGCTCGAGACGGAGATGGAGGCGGCCGCCCGGCAGCGTAACTACGAGCAGGCCGGCCGACTGCGCGACCGCCTGAAGGCCATCCGCCGGGCGACCGAGCGCCAGCGGGTGGTCAGTGACCGGCGGGAGGATTTCGACGTCTTCGCCCTGGCCCGCGAGGCGGGGGAGGGGGTCGGGGTGATCTTCCAGGTCCGGGAAGGGCGCCTGAGCGGTCGTGACACCTACGTGCTGGCCTCCTCCCTGGGGGAGGAAGACGAGCAGCTCCTGGGGGAACTGATGGTCCGGCACTACCTGAGGGCCAGCCACATTCCGCCGGCGGTCTACCTGCCGCGCCCCCATCCGGAGCGGACCCTGCTGGCCGGGGCGTTGAGCCTGCGGGCGGGGCGACGGGTCCGGGTGGTGGCCGCCCGCAGCGGCGCGCCGGCCGAGGTGGCCGAGATGGCCGCCACCGACGCCCGCTTCCGGCTGCGCGACCGGCAGGTCCGGCGGGCCCAGCGCGGTCCCTTCACCGCCCAGGCGGTGGCCGCCCTGCAGAGCGAACTCGACCTGCCGCGCCCCCCGCGGATCATCGAGGCCTTCGATGTGAGCCACCTGCGGGGACGCCACGCGGTGGCGGCCATGGTCCGGTTCCGCAACGGGGAGCCGCAGAAGAGCGCCTACCGCCGGTTCCGGCTGAAGGAGGCCGCCGGGGGGGACGACCCGGCCGGCATCGCCGAAGCCGTCCGTCGCCGCTACCGCCGGCTGCTGGACGAGGAGGGGCGGGAGGGTCTCCCCGACCTGGTGCTCATCGACGGGGGGGCCGCCCAGCTGGCCGCCGCGGTGCGCGAGCTGGACGCGCTCGGACTCGACCGGCAGCGGCTGCCGGTGATCGGGCTGGCCAAGCGGCTCGAGGAGATCTACCTGCCCGACGCGGAGGGCCCCCAGTCCCCGGGGCGTTCCGCCCCGGCCATCCGCCTGCTGCAGCGGGTGCGCGACGAGGTGCACCGGTTCGCGGTCGGTTTCCACCGCCAGCAGCGGGCCGGGCGGGTGCGAGCCACCCTGCTCACCGAGGTGCCCGGGATCGGGGTGGGGAAGGCCCGGCGGCTGCTCCAGGCCTTCGGGAGCGTCACCCGCATGCTCCAGGCGGGGGAGGAGGCCATCGCCCGCACCCCCGGGATCGGGCCCCGGCTGGCCCGCCGGATCATGGACGCTATGGGGGAGGGGGCCCGGGGTGGCTGAGACCGACCGTGATCGGCTCCGTCAGTTCCTCGACCACCTGAGCGTGGAACGGGACCTCTCCTCCAACACGGTCGCCGCCTATCGGCGCGACCTGACCCGTTGGCTCGAATACCTGGAAGAGCAGGGTTTAATGATGGAAGGGGCGGGAAGGGACGTCCTGGAGGCCTACGTCCGGCGGCTGCGGGGACGGGGCCTGGCCCCTCGTACAGTCTCCCGCACCCTCTCCGCCCTGCGGACCTTCCACCGCTTCCTGCGCACCGAGGGGCTCATGCAGGGGGACCCGGCTGAGGACATCGAACGTCCGCGGCTGTGGCAGCGGCTGCCGGTGGTCCTGGACGTGATCGAAGTGGAACGGCTCATGGAGGCGCCCGATGTCTCGAAGGACCTGGGGGTGCGCGACCGGGCCCTCCTGGAGGTCGCCTACGGGTCGGGGCTGCGCGTCTCCGAACTGGTCGGGCTCCGCCTGGAGGACCTCGACCTGAAGGAGCGCCTGCTGCTGGTGATCGGGAAGGGCCGCAAGGAGCGCCTGGTCCCCTTCGGTCGCCCCGCGGCCGACTGGGTGGTCCGGTGGCTCGAGGGACCGCGCCGGCGGCTGCTCGAGAAGCGGGCCCCGTGTGACCGCCTCTTCCTGAACGCCCGGGGCACCCCCTTGAGCCGGATGGGCTTCTGGAAGATCCTGCACGGGCATGTGGAACGGGCCGGGATCCGCAAGCCCTGCTCCCCGCACACCCTGAGGCACTCCTTCGCCACCCACCTGCTGGAAGGGGGGGCCGACCTGAGGGTGGTCCAGGAACTGCTCGGCCACGCCGACATCGCCACCACCCAGATCTATACCCGGGTGGACCGCTCCTACCTGCGGGAGGTCCACCGGACCTTCCACCCGCGCGGATGAGCCCACCTTCTTCCGACCCACTCCCGGCGGTCTACCCCGCCGACGGCTCCGAGGTGCGGGAGCTGCTCGCCGCCCGGCTCGACCCGGCCCGGTGGGCCCGGCTGGAGAGCGCCACCCGGCTGGCCGCCGAGCGGGGGAAGACGCTCGCCCTGGTCGGAGGGCCGGTCCGCGACCTGCTGCTGGGCCGGCCGGTACTCGACCTCGACCTGGCCGTGGAGGGGGAGGGGCTTACCTTCGCCCTCGCCCTGGGTCAGCGGCTCGGGGCGACGGTACGCACCCATCCCCGATTCGGCACCGCGACTGTGGACGGGGAGGGTCCCTGCCCGGTGGATGTGGCCACCGCCCGGCGGGAACACTACCCGAGCCCGGGGGCCCTGCCGGAGGTCGAACCGGCCCCGCTCGCCGAGGACCTCGTCCGCCGCGATGTGACCATCAACGCCATGGCCGTCCGGCTGGAGCCGGACGGCCGGGCCACCTTCTTCGATCCCCTGGCCGGCAGCGCCGACCTGCGCGCGCAGCTCCTGCGGCTGCTCCATGAGGGCTCGCTGCGGGATGACCCGACCCGGATCCTGCGCCTGGTCCGCTACGCCGGCCGGTTCGGGTTCGGACTGGAGGCCCGGACCGCCGAGCTGGTCGCGGCGGCACTGGCCGGTGGGGCTCTCGACACGGTCAGCCCGGTCCGGTTGGCCGCCGAGATCGACCGGATCCTGGCCGAAGCTGAACCCCTCGCCGCCCTGGGCGGGCTCGCCCGGCTGGGTGTGGACAGAGCGTTCCCGGGGCCGGCCGCGCCCCTCCCGACGGATATCGCCGTCCGCTGGCACCGACTGGAGGAGGACTCCGCCTGGTTCGCCGCCGAGTTGGCCGCACCAGGCACCGGGCCGCCCGACCGGCTCGCGCTGGGCTGGCTCCTGCTCACCGAACCGGCCGGTCCTTCGGGACAGGGGGACCTGCTGCGCCGCTACCAGCCCGCTTCGGCGGCGCTGCGGGCCTGGGAGAGCCTGAAGGGACGCTCCGGTACGGTCCGGCACCTGCTCGAGCGCCCCAACCCGGTTCCCGACAGTGCCTTGTATGCAGCCCTCCACGGACTCACCCCGGAGGCCCTGGTCCATCTGCTGACCCGGACCACCGGGGTGGGGGCCCGCCGCCGCATCGCCCGGTTCGTCCACGATCTGCTCGGTGTCCGGCCCTGGGTGGACGGGACCGACCTGGCCAGGATGGGCGTACCCTCAGGACCGGAGCGGGGCCGGATCCTGGAACGCCTCTTACACGCTCAGCTCGACGGCCGTCTGGCCGACCGGACGGAGGCCCTGGCCGAAGCGGCCCGGCTGGCGGCAGCAGCGGGGGAAGCGGGTTGACCCGGAGGGCGGGGCAGGCCAAGTTGGCTCCATGCCTATCGACCTCAGCCGGCTGCTCATCATCATCCCGCCGGTCCTGTTCGCCCTGGTGCTCCACGAGTGGGCCCACGCCTGGACCGCCGACCGGCTGGGCGACCCCACCGCCCGGCTCCAGGGCCGACTCTCGCTGAACCCCCTCGTCCACCTCGACCCGGTCGGCACCCTGATGCTGATCGTGACCCAGCGTTTCGGCTGGGCCCGGCCGGTCCCGGTGGATGTCCGAAATCTTAAGAACCCGCGGCGGGACCTCTTCTGGATCGCCAGCGCCGGTCCCGCCTCCAACCTGATCCAGGCCGCCGTGCTGGGGGGGATCATCCGGATCGTCGGTCCGGAACAGATGCGTCCCGGTTTGGCCTTCCTGTACGGGCACGTACCGGCGGGGATCCCGGAGGCGTTGCTGGCCATGGTCGCCCTGGGCTTCCTGGTCAACATCGTCCTGGCCTGGTTCAACCTGATCCCGGTGCCCCCCCTGGACGGTTCCCGCCTGGTCATGCGCTTCCTGCCCGACCGCTCCCTGCAGCTCTACCGGGCCGCCGGACCGTGGATGCTGGCCCTCCTGGTGACCGTCCTCTTCCTGAGCCCGCAGCTCCTCAGACTGATCCTGGACTTCCCCGTCGGTAGAACCGCCTATCTTTTAGGGGGGATTCGGCTGTGGTAGGTGGTCTATAATCATCGATCGGCCGGCGACGGTCGGTCGGGATCGATGGAGCAGGGGGGGAGGGCGCGTGGTACGTCTGCGGAGCAGTGGCCGCTTCCAGGGACGTTTCGGCCCGGTGCCGGACGAGGAAGAGGCCCGGCAGCGCGAGGAAGTACTGGAGGGACGTCCACGGGTCCACCTACGCCGCCCCGGCGTGGTGGAGCAGCGCAGTGGCGGTATGCGCACCCTGATCATCCTGGTGGTGCTGCTGGTGGTCGTACTGGCGGCCATCATGGCTCTGGGTTAGCCGGAAGGACCGGGGGGACGGGCGATGGCGATTAAACTCGGTCAGATGCTGTTGAAGGCGGGGGCGATCACCCAGCTGCAGCTGGAGGATGCGTTGAACAGCCAGCGCAGCCAGGGGGGGACCCTGGGCGCCAACATCGTCAAGATGGGTATCCTGACCGAGGAACAGATCCTCACCTTCGTCGGCAAGCAGCTCAACGTCGAGGTGGTCGACCTGCGTAACGGGGAATTCAAGCCGGAAGTGGCCAAGATGATCCCCGTCGACGTCTCCAGGAAGTTCAACGTGGTGGCGGTGGCCAAGAACGGCAACACTCTCACCGTGGCCGCCGCCGACCCCACCAACATCTTCGTGCTCGATTCGATCAAGTTCGTGACCGGTTTCAACGTCAAGCCGGTCATCGCCTCCGAGGACTCCATCAAGGAGCTCATCGTCAAGGTCTACAAGGATGAGTCGAGTGAGATCCACGAGGCGATGGAAGACATCCTCAAGGACTTCGACGGCTCGGAACTCGAGGTCCTGGAGACCGACGAGGAGACCGACGACGAGGCCATCGAGGCGGCCATCACCGACGCCCCGCTGGTGCGGTTGGTCGACTCGATCATCATCGACGCCATCCGCCGGGGGGCCTCCGACATCCACATCGAGCCGTACGAGCGGGCCATCCGGGTACGCTACCGCATCGACGGCACGCTCATCGAGATGTCCCCGATCCCCTTCCGGCTCAAGGCGGCGGTGGTATCGCGCCTCAAGATCATGTCCGACCTGGATATCTCGGAGCGGCGCGTCCCCCAGGACGGCCGCATCAAGGTCAAGACGAGCGGCAAGACGGTCGACCTGCGGGTCTCCATCCTCCCCGTGATCTTCGGGGAGAAGGTGGTCATGCGTATCCTCGACGCCGGGAACCTCTCGCTCGACCTGACCAAGCTGGGCTACACGGAGAAGGCACTGAAGGACTTCATGGACGGCATCAAGCGGCCGTTCGGTATGGTGCTGGTGACCGGACCCACCGGCTCCGGGAAGTCCACCACGCTCTACTCGGCGGTGAGCCTGCTCAACGATTCCACCACGAACATCATGACCGCCGAGGACCCGGTCGAGTACAACATGGCCGGGATCAACCAGGTGCACGTGCGGACCGAGATCGGCCTGACCTTCGCGGCCGCCCTCCGTTCCTTCCTGCGGCAGGACCCCAACATCATCATGGTCGGCGAGATCCGTGACCTGGAGACCGCCGAGATCGCCATCAAGGCGGCCCTCACCGGTCACCTGGTGCTCTCCACCCTCCACACCAACGACTCGGCGAGCACCATCAACCGGCTGCTCAACATGGGGGTCCAGCCCTTCCTGGTCGCCTCCTCGACCAACGTCATCCAGGCCCAGCGGCTGCTGCGGCGACTCTGCAAGGAGTGCAAGAAGGAATCGCTGATGACACCCGAGCAGGGGGAACTGCTCGGGGTCCCCAAGGAGGAGATCGCGAAAGGGATCAAGATCTACGAACCGGTCGGCTGCGCGACCTGCAACCGGACCGGCTACAAGGGACGGACCGGTGTCTACGAGGTGCTCCCGGTCAACGCCAAGATCAAGAACATGGTCCTCGAGAGTAAGAGCACCTACGACATCCACAACGCGGCGGTGGCCGACGGCATGCTGACCTTGCGCGGTGATGCGCTGGCCAAACTTAAGGCGGGGATCACCTCGTTCGAGGAAGTCCTCCGGGAGACCACCGAGGTCTAACGACAGGTATTGCGGATGCCTACGATCAATCTGAAGAACCTTCTTGAAGAGATGGTTTCCCGCAAGGGGAGCGACCTCCACATCACCGTCGGCTCCACACCTATGATGCGGGTGGACGGGGAACTGGTCCCCATGTCGCAGTATGAGCGGTTGGGGCCGGACGAGACACAGGCGCTGGCCTACAGCGTGCTGACCGAGAAACAGAAGAAGGAGTTCGAGGAGCGACTGGAACTCGACTTCTCCTTCGGCATCAAGGGGCTGAGCCGCTTCCGCGGCAACGTCTTCATGCAGCGGGGCGCCAGCGCGGCCGTCTTCCGGACCATTCCCTACGAGATCCTCTCCTTCGAGCGGCTGGGCATGCCGCCGGTGGTCAAGGAACTCTCCGAACTCTCCAACGGCCTGGTCCTGGTGACCGGCCCCACCGGCTCGGGGAAATCCACCACCCTGGCCGCCATCATCGACCGGGTCAACGTCGAGGAACCGGTCCATATCCTGACCATCGAGGACCCGATCGAGTTCGTCCACAACCATAAGCGGGCGCTGGTCAACCAGCGTCAGCTCGGGGCGGACACCCTGGGTTTCCAGAACGCCCTGCGCGCCGCCCTGCGGCAGGACCCGGACGTAGTGCTGATCGGGGAGATGCGCGACCTGGAGACGATCGAAGCCGCGCTGACCATCGCCGAGACCGGTCACCTCGCTTTCGGCACCCTCCACACCAACTCGGCCGCCCAGACGATGAACCGTCTGATCGACGTCTTCCCCACCAGCCAGCAGCAGCAGGTCAGGACCCAGCTCTCCCTCACCCTGCAGGGCGTGCTGAGTCAGCAGCTGCTTCCCAAGATCGGCGGCGGTCGGGTGGCCGCCCTGGAGATCCTCATCTGCACCCCGGCCGTGCGGGCGCTCATACGCGACAGCAAGATCCACCAGATCTACAGCATCATGCAGGTCGGGACCAAGCACGGCATGCGGACCATGAACCACTCCCTCTACGATCTGGTCCGCGGCCGGAAGGTCGAGATGAGCGAGGCCATGCTGCGCAGCTCCGACCCGGACGAGCTGAAGGAGATGCTGCAGCGGGGCGGTTCGGTGGGAGTGTCGGCGGCCCGGAAGGGGGGATGATCGATGGCGGTCTTCACGTACAAGGGCACCTCGTCGGCGGGGAAGAAGGTCTCCGGGGAAGTGGAGGCCGAGACCATCGAGCAGGCCCAGCAGATCGTCAAGGCCCGCCGTATCGGCGAGGCCCAGGTCAAGAAGAAGGCGGCCGAATTCAAGATTCCCGGGTTCGGGGGACCGAAGAGGGTCAGCGCGGCCGACATCACCATCTTCTCCCGCCAGTTCGCCACCATGATCGACGCCGGGCTGCCGCTCGTGCAGTGCCTCAACATCCTCGGTTCCCAGCTCGAGAGCCCGTCGTTCAAGACGATCGTCAAGCAGCTCACCTCCGACGTGGAGGCGGGGAGCACGCTCTCGGAGGCGATGGCCAAGCACAAGAACGCCTTCAACAGCCTCTTCATCAACATGGTGGCGGCGGGGGAGGTCGGCGGCATCCTGGACGACGTGCTCCTGCGGGTCTCCTCCTACATGGAGAAATCGGATGCCCTGAAGCGGAAGATCAAGGGTGCCATGATGTACCCGATCGTGGTCATGACGGTGGCCATTGGGGCCACCGCAACCCTGCTCATCGTGGTCATCCCCAACTTCGTGACCATGTTCGCCTCCTCGGGCGTCTCCCTGCCGCTCCCCACCAAGATCGTGGTGGGCATGTCGGAGTTCCTCCAGAAGTACATCCTGGTGCTGATCGGGGCCGGTGTCGGCATCACCTTTCTCTTCAAGCGCTACTACGCCACCGACCAGGGCGAGAAGACGATCGACAACTTCAAGCTCAACATGCCGATGCTGGGGGACCTGGTCCGTAAGTCCGCGACCGCACGGTTCTCCCGCACCCTCGGCACCCTGCTCCGTTCGGGGGTGAGCATCCTGGAGGCGCTCGACATCACCGCCCGCACGGCCGGCAACCGGATCCTGCAGGACGCGCTCCTGAAGGCCCGGACGAGCATCGGCGGGGGGGAGACGATCACCGCACCCCTGGCCGAAGCGGGGGTCTTCCCGCCCATGGTGATCCAGATGGTGAACGTGGGGGAGCAGACCGGGGAACTCGACAAGATGCTCGAGAAGATCGCCGACTACTACGAGGAGGAGGTCGACGCGGCGGTCGAGTCCCTCACTTCGATCATCGAGCCGATCATCATCGTCTACCTGGGTGTGGTCATCGGTGGCATGGTGATGGCCATGTACCTGCCGCTGTTCGACATGATGAAGGTCGTCAGCTGACGGTCCGCGACCGGCGGCGACGGGTCGGGGGGGCCCGAGCCGCCCGCCCGCCCGGCCGCTGAGAGCCTGCCATGGTCACTCTCGCCCGTCCGCGCATCCTCCGATTCATCCGTATCCTGAGGCTCTCCCTGGTCGCCTTCGTAGCCGCGGCCGGCTTCTTCTTCATGCGCGGGGCCTTCCGCGATATCGCCGTCTACGTGGTCGACATCCCGCTGGTGGCTCTGGTGGCGGCCCAGGTCCTGGTCGCCATCTGGCAGCGCCAGCACGGCGAGGAGGCGATCCGCCCCTCTCCCGAGAATCCGCTCTACTGGCAGGTCGTACTCGACGTGCTGGTCATGGCCCTGGTGGTCTTCTACACCGGGGCCAGCTCGAGCACCTTCACGCTCCTCTTCCTGATTCCGGTCATCCTGGCCAGCGCCTTCCTGGATCTGCGCGGCAGCCTGTTCGCGGCCAGCCTCTCCACCATTTTCATCGCTGGCATCTTCTGGGTGGACGCCCAGGGCTGGCTGGCCGACTACGGATCGCTCTACTTCTCATACCCCCTGGAACTCGATTTCAGCCCCACCGGCTGGGAGACCGCCGATCTCTTCCTCCATTTCATCGTCCCGGCCCTCTCCCT
>CAZFHZ010000080.1:0-14880 GCA_964519015.1 uncultured Gemmatimonadota bacterium
CGCCACGGTGTAGAACTCGGGATGGAAGAGCAAGGCGCCCAGGGCGCTCTGACCCCCCGCCGAGTGGCCGTAGATGCCCACCCCCCGCTCGATGTCGTACCAGGGGTAGCGGGCGGCCACCGCCCGGTGCCAGAAGATGCGGTCGGGGAAGCCGGCGTCCCCCAGG
Organism: uncultured Gemmatimonadota bacterium; assembly: GCA_964519015.1. GTDB lineage: Bacteria > Blakebacterota > Blakebacteria > Blakebacterales > CAYUVJ01 > CAZFHZ01. The sequence goes on from CAZFHZ010000080.1 coordinate 167, forward strand.
TTCCGCCAGCAGACATCGTGGAAGGCCTTGGAGCGGTTTGATGTGCCCATGCCGTCGATCTGGACGACTACGAAGCCGAGTTCGGCCAGGGCCTGCATCTGGGTGAAGGCGCGGAAGGACTTGGGCACGAAGGAATCGTGGGGCCCGGCGTAGATGTACTCGATCACCGGCCACCGGCGGTTCTCGTCGAAGGTGGTCGGACGCCAGATGACCCCCCAGATGTCGGTCGTCCCGTCCCGACCCTTGGCCGTGAAGGGCTCGGGGAGACGGACGCCGGCGGCCAGCAGGTCGGCGGCATCCCCATGTTCCAGTTCGAGCACGACGCCTCCGTCTGAGGCCCGGCGCAGGACGGAGACCGGCGCGGTGTCCACCCGCGACCAGGTGTCCACGAAGAAGCGGCGATCGCGTGACCAGACCGTGCTATGGTTCCCGGTTCCGGCGGTCAGGCGGACCGGCTCTCCGCCGTCCAGGCCGACCCGGTAGACGTCGATCAGGTAGGGATCCTGACCCGGCTGGAGGCCGCTGGCTTCGAAGACCACCTGCCGGGTCTCCTCATCCACTGCGAGCACTCGGCGCACCACCCACTCCCCGCGTGTGACCTGGCGCTTCACCTGCCTGGTGGCTCTGTCGTAGAGGTAGAGATGGCACCAGCCGTCCCGCTCCGACAGCCAGAGGATCTCGCGCCCGTCGGCCAGGTCGCGGCGGAAGTGCTTGCCGCTGTAGTCGATGAAGGTCGGGCTGGTCTCCTCGATCAGGGCACGTACCGCGCCGGTGGCGGCGTCCACCTCCAGCACCCGGTAGGTCTGATGCCCCCGCTCGTTGAACTCGAAGGTGAAGGCGCGGCTGTCCGCCCGCCAGAGGGGCCGGGAGACCTCGTACTGCTCGCGGAAGAGCCGATCATCCACCGGCAGCGCCCGGCCCTCGGCCACCTGGAAGAGCCGCGGCCGGCGGATCGGCAGGGCATCCCCCGGCTTGGTGTAGACACGGGTGCTGTGCTTGGGCTGCAGCTGATCGTCGGGCGAGGACTCGACATAGTGGACCAGCCGCTCGAAGCCGGGCCGGAAGAGGGTGGCGGCCAGCATCGAGGAATCGGGGGACCAGACGGGAGTGGTGTAGTACTCCCCCTCCGAGCCGTCGAAACTGAGCACGGTCTCACGGCCGTCGGAGCGCTGCCGGACCCACAGGTTCGAGTCGCGGAGGAAGGCCTCCTTCGTGCTGTCGGGGGAGACGACCGCCCGTTCCCCCTCCGGCGGCCTGGGCGCGCGCGCCCTCGCCTCGACCGGCCCCCCGCGGGTCAGGGTGTAGTCGCGCAGTCCGCAGCTCCAGCGCCGCCCCGCCCAGGTGAAGGTGAGGGTGTTCTCCCCCTCGAACCCGATCCGGTCGAAGGGGAGGGTGCCGGCCGTGAAGGTGCTGTCGGTCGCGCGGTTGAGCGCGGCGGCCAGCCGGGCGTGGTCGAAAGCGGCGGCTCTCCGGGCCCGCTCGGCATCCACCAGCAGGAACTGTTTCCCCTCCCGGCTCTGCTTGCGGTACCAGAAGCGGGAACTCCCCCCGATCCATTCGAGGCCGGCGGGTACGTCGAAGACGAGCCGTCCCGCCTCGGCCTGCAGCCGGTCGGCCCGCGCGTAGTCGGCGCGCGTGCCCTGGGCCGAGAGCGGTACCGGAGTCAGGATCGAGGCAGCGAAGAACAGGAGGAGGGGGAGCAGGACCGTCCTGGATTGGATGCGCATGGCGGAGTCTCCGGCTGGGGTGGGCGGGTCCGAGCATAGCCCGGCGACCCGGGGCGTACAACGCTCGGTACTGGCGCCGGTCGGGGAGAGGATGGTAGGCTCGGCGGGCGTCGGGGAGGGAAGCTCACTCTGAAAGGAAGGGAGGGCGCGATGGTCCCGCGTCACTACCGGAAGGGTCTGTCCATCATCCTGCTCCTGACACTGGCGGCCGGACGGGTATCCGGTCAGCAGACGGCCACCGATCCGGTCTTCAACGACCCCGAGACGCTCGTGCGCGGGCTCTACGCGGCGGTCACCTTCCCCCCCGGGACCGATCCCGACTGGGAGCGGGTGAAGTCGTTCTTCCTCCCCGAGGCGGTGTTCGGCATGCGCATGACCCCGACCACCATGGGGATATTGGACCTGAAGGGCTTCGTGGACTGGTTCGACAGTGACTTCCAGCGGATGCGCATGGGGGAGCGCGGCTTCGAGGAGACCGTGCAGACGCTGAAGCTGACCCGCTACGGGAGCATGGCCCACTGCTTCGTGGTCTACCGCGCCCGCTTCATGACCCCGGCCGACCTGCCGGGGCAGTACGGGCTGGACAGCTTCGGGCTGGTCGAGAAGGAGGGTCGCTGGTGGATCGCCTCGATCACCAACGACGTGGTCACCCGCGACCGCCCGCTCCCCGAGTCGTTGCGACCGCCGGCGCCGCCTCCCCCACCGCCCCCGCCGCGGGGCGAGTAGCCGGGCGGATCGGTCAGCCCTCCAGCAACACGCCCAGGTGGGTGGCGACGGCGCTGGCCAGGCCGGCCAGCGTGTAGCCCCCCTCCAGTACCGAGACGAACCGCCCGCCGGCATGACGGGCGGCGATCGCCTGCACGATGCGGGTCAGCTGTGCGAATCCTTCGTCGGTGACCTCGAGGCCGCCCAGCAGGTCCCCAGTGCGGGCGTCGAACCCGGCCGAGATCAGCACCAGGTCGGGGCGGAAGTCTTCGGCGGCCGGCTCGAGCCGGTCCGTGAAGGCGGTCAGCAGTTCCTCATCCCCACTTCCTGCCGGTAGCGGCACGTTCAGGGTGGTGCCGCTCCCGGGTCCCTCGCCCCTCTCCTGAGCGGAACCGGTGCCGGGGTAGAAGGGCCACTGGTGGGTGCTGAAATAGTAGACGTCCCCGTCCCGGTAGAAGATCTCCTGGGTACCGTTGCCGTGATGGACATCCCAGTCCACGATAAGGACCCGATCGACTCCGTACCGCCGCTGGGCATACCGGGCCGCGACCGCCACGTTGTTGAGCACGCAGAAACCCATCCCGCGGTTGGGGGTGGCGTGGTGCCCGGGAGGGCGTACCGCGCAGAAGGCCCTATCGAGTCGACCGCTCACCACTTCGTCGACCGCGGCCAGCACACCACCAGCGGCCCAGAGGGCGACCTCCCAGGTCGCTGGGCAGACCTCCGTGTCGCCGGTAGAGAGATAGGGCCGGCGCAGCTCGACGATCTCCCGGTGAGCCAGGTCGAGGTAACCGGGATCGTGGACGAGCTCCAGTTCGGCCCGCTCGGCCGGTCGGGCGGCCACCGGGGCCAGCTGCTCGAGCAGACCGGCGGTGTGCAGGCCCATCAGGAGGGCCTCGAGCCGTTCGGGGCGTTCCGGATGGCCCAGCGAGGGATAATGCTCCAGGTAGCGGTCGTCGGAGACCAGGCCGGTGCTCATCGGTTATTCCCTCTCGTGTCCGGTCCGCGACCCGCCTCGGCCAGCAGGGCGGTGTAGAGGTCCAGGATCCGGCGGCGCAGGAACCAGCGTCCCGAAACCCAGGCCAGATCGCGGGCCAGGGGCTCCCGGACCAGCAGCCTTCTCACGTTATCCACCGCCTCTTCATGGCGGCCGCTCACCTCGAGAGCGACTGCCCAGAGGGCCGTGGTGTGAGGTTTCCCGAGCAGGTGGGCTTGTCCGGCGGCCCGGGCCTGTCGCCACGCCTCCTGGTCGCGGCCCCCGTCGATGAGGAAGTAGAGCGAGGCGACCCGCAGCAGCCGCTGCTGCGGACGGATGCGCTGCCACGCCTCGCGGTAGGCCGCTTCGGCGGCCACCAGGTCCCCCCCCAGGTAGCAGGCGATCACCAAGTTGAACCGGGCGTTGAAGTCTTCGGGAGCGAGCATTACCACCTGTTCCAGTACGCCACGCGCCTCCATTTCCCGTCCCGCCACGCTCAGCGCGACCCCGTAATCGCTCAGCATTTCGGCCTCCCGTGGCTCCCGCTCGACCGCCGCTCGGAACCAGGGGATGCTCTCCTCGATGCGGTCGGAGCGGAGCAGGGCACGGGCCAGCACGTAGGCCTTGCGGGCGGAGCTGGTATCGCTCTCGGCCGCCAGCCGGGCGTAGGTCAACTCCTGCTCCGGCTGCTCGAGCTGGTCGAAGAGCGCCGCCGTCCAGAGGTAGAGGTCGCTGCGGCGGCCGGCCGGCCAGTCCATGGCGTAATGCAGCTGGTCGAGGATGAGTCGCTCGGTGGCGTCCTCCCAGCTCGCCCACCACATCACTCCGCGTATCTGGTAGCCCTGGGCGAGCCAGAAGTCTCCCGTGACGTGGTCTCCGGACAGATAAGCCAGCAGTCCCTTGAGCTGGAAGACCCCTTGCATGACCACGAAGCGGGGATGGTTGTCGGCCCGGGCGACGTCGGCGCAGAGCTGGTCGAGGATCGGGCCGGCTTCCTCGAGCCGGGTTTCGTGGATCAGACGGGTGGCACTCGAGAGGTCGAGGCGGGCCTGTTCGTCGAAGGGTTCCGGGCCGGAGAAACGGCGCGGCTCCGGGAGGACGCGGACCGGTTCGGGGAGCGTGCGCCCGGAGGTGGCACAAGCAGTGGCCAGCAGCAGGGCGGCGAGCAGCAGAACCGGCCGGCCAGTCGGCTGGCCGGCGGGGGTGAGGACGGGTCTGGGGCGATGCCGGAATCTCATCCCCCGCATTATGCCCCGGTCCGTAACGGGCGCCAAGCCCGGCCCGGACCGGGACGCGTTCACTGCGACCGCAGGGCCTCGATGGGACTGGTCCGCATGGCCCGCCGGGCGGGCAGGAAGGCGGCCCCGACGGTGACCACGATCAGTACCGTGGTGGCGGCGATGAGGGTGGCCGGATCAATCGGGTCGACCCCGTAGAGCAGGCTCCGCACCGACCGTCCGACGGCCAGCGAGCCGGCCAAGCCGATAAGGATCCCGAGGGCCGACAGCCCCACTCCCCAGCGCAGCACCTGGGCCAGCAACTGGCCGGGCTGGGCGCCTACAGCGATGCGGATACCGAACTCCCGGGTCTGCTGGCCGACCACGAAGGCGATGACGCCGTAGAGTCCGATCGCCGCCAGCAGCAGGGCGACCAGACCGAAGAAGAGCGAGATGAGGGCGATGAAACGGGGCTCGGCCACGGCGCCGTCGCGCGCATCGGTCATGAGCGTGACATCGCCGACGGGCAGATCGGGATCGATCTCCCAGATGGCGGAGCGGACCGAGGGGAGCACCTGGTCGGGTGGGCCGTCGGTCCGGACCAGCAACGAGGCGTACGGGCTGGGCGCCTGGGTAAAGGGGAAGAGGACGGCGGGGTCCTCGGGGGTCTGTACGCTCATGTGCCGCACATCGTCGATGACACCTACGATGGTCAGCCAGCGGGGGGGCGTCTCCTTGTCCCGGTCATCGAAGGTGATCCGGCGCCCCAGCGCACTCTCCCCGGCCGGCCAGTGACGCTGCCGGAAGGCGCGGTTGACCACCACCACCGGCTGGGTGCCGGCCTCGTCACCGGAATCGAAGAACCGCCCCTCGGCCAGCCGGCTCCCCATCGCTTCCAGGTAGGTGGGGGAGACGCTGCGGACGAAGGCGATCGTCCATTCCCCATCTTTCGGCGGAGGTTCCTCTTCCACGGAGTAGCCGCGGCCGTTGATGTCGAAGTTGAAGGGGATGGCCGTGGTGAACGCCGTGTGCATCACGCCCGGCAGGGCGGCCAACCGTTCCGCGCTGGAGACGAAGAACTGCTGCCAGGCCACGCTGTCGGAGTAGGCGGCGGCGGGCAGGCTGAGCGGGACCGCGATCAGGCGGTGCGGCTGGAAGCCCAGGTCCACCCGCTGGAGCTGCTGGAGGCTCCGCAGCATCAGCCCGGAACCGGTCAGCAGCATCAGCGCCAGGGCGGTCTCGGCCACCACGAAGAGCCGCTTCAGACGGTTCTGCCCAAGCCCTTCACCGGTGCGGACCCCGTCCCCGAGCGCGGACCGGAGCCGGTCGCGAGTGGCGAAGAGGGCGGGGGCCAGCCCGAAGACGACGGCCGTGAAGAGCACGGTGAGCAGGGTGAAGCCGAGCACGCGCCCGTCCAGCGAGGCGCCGAAGATGTCGGGGAGTTCGATCGGGTTCAGCTTCACCAGCAGACCCGTCCCGGCCAGCGAGAGGAGCAGACCGAGCAGTCCGCCCAGGCCCGCCAGCAACAGGCTCTCGGTCAGGAACTGGCGGAGCAGGCGGCCCCGGTCGGCGCCCAGCGCCATCCGGATGGCGATCTCCCGCTGACGGGCGCCGGCGCGCACCAGCAGCAGGTTGGCCACGTTGGCGCAGGCGATCAGCAGCACGAAACCCACCGCCCCCAGCAGGGCCAGCAGGGAGCCGCGGATCATCCGGTGGGACTGGGCATGGAGCGGGGTGATCCATCCGGAGAGGCCGGCGTCACTGTCGGCGTACTGTTCGGTCAGCCGGGCGGTGATGGCGGATACCTCTTCATCCGCCTGTTCGAAGGTGATCCCGTCCGCGATCCGGGCGATCGTCATGTACTGGTGATTCCCCCGGTTCAGCCGGGCCGGTTCCAGCACCAGCGGCTCGAACATCAGGGGTTCCACCGGGAGCATCCGCCCCAGGAAGGTGATGGGGGGTGGGAAGAGGAAGCTCTTCGGCATCACGCCGACGACCGAGTAGGTCACCCCATCCAGCCGGATCTCGCGTCCGATCACGGCTGGGTCCCCTCCGAAGCGATCACGCCAGAACCGGTAGTCGAGTACCACCACATGGTCGCTCCCGGGCTGTTCCTCTTCCTTGGAGAAGACCCGGCCGAGCCGGGGTGTAGCCCCGAGCATCGCGAAGAGCTCGGGGGAGACCTGGGTGCACTGGATGCTCTCTGGCTCTCCCACGCCGGTGATCGTCTTACTTCCGAATCCGATCAGCGCCATGGCGGAGAAGCTCTTCGCCTGTTCCCGATGGTCGAGGAAGGCGGGCACGGAGAGGGGGATCTCGGGGAAGCCGGCCGCCTCGTGCCGCTGCCAGACCACCACCAGCCGGCCGGGGTCGCGGTAAGGGAGAGGGCGGAGCATGACCCCGTTGACCACGCTGAAGATGGCCGTATTGCCGCCGATGCCGATGGCCAGGGTGAGCACGATCACAGCCGTGAAACCCGGCCGCTTCACCAGCGAACGCCAGGCGATGCGCAGATCCTGCCACAGTCGGTCCATCGAGGGTCCTCTCGTCGGGATGCCGGCCCGGCCCGGGAATGCCGGGCGGGCTGGCCGGGTTCCCATATCGGTGATGATACGCCCCCGGGCATCCTTTGGGTTCGGTCGATAGTAGGTGTCACCTCGCACGCTCCGGCCGCCGCAGGATTGACCGGTCGGGGGGAGGCCACCTATCCTTGGCTCGGCCCGAACGCCTGACCCTCTACCCCTGACGGACGGTGATCCCATGCGCGCGGCTCGACGTCTCCTCCCGCTGCTGGTCCTGCTCACCCTCGTGCTCGCCCCCATGACGGCCGTACTGGCCCAACCGGCTGCCACCGGCAAGGCCCTCACCGTCGACGAGTACGGCCGTTGGCGGTCGATCCGCGACGCGGCGCTGAGCGAAGACGGACGGTGGATGAGCTTCACCTTCAGCCACCAGTACGCCGACGACACCCTTTATGTGAAGAACCTGGCCTCGGGGACCGAGCACATGATCCCCCGCGGCGGGCGGCCCCAGTTCTCCGAGGACGGGAAGTGGGTCGCCTATATCGTGGCCACCGGCTACGAAGAGGCCGAGAAGCTGCGCGAGGACCGCAAGCCGGTGCCGCAGCAGGCGGAACTGATGGAGTTGGCGAGCGGGACCAAGACCACCTGGGAGAACGCCGACCGCGTTGCCTTCGCCGCCGGCTCCCGCTACCTGGCGGTGAAGAAGCGCAAGTCTCGCGAGCAGCGCGACTTCGACGGCAGTGACCTGATCCTGCGCCACCTGGCCGAAGGATTCGAGGAGCTGCTGGGGAGCGTCTCCGAGTTCGCCTTCAACAAGCCGGGTACATGGTTCGCCTTCACGGTGGACGCGGCCGACCGGAACGGCAACGGACTCTACCTGATGGACCTGGCCCGGGGTACCCGCCGGGCGGCCGATAACGACACCCTTACCTACGCCCGCCTGACCTGGGAGGAGGAGGGGCGGGCGCTGGCGGTCCTCAAGGGGTCCAAGGCGGAGAAGGAAGTGGAGAAGCGGAACCGGCTGCTGGCCTTCACCGGGTTCGACAAGGGGACGCCGAAGCGCTTCGACTTCGATCCGGCCTCGGCGGCCGGTTTCCCGGAAGGGTGGGTAGTGAGCGAGCGGGGCCGGTTGAGCTGGAGCGAGGACACCGGCACCCTCTTCGCCGGTATCAGGGAACAGGAGACCGAACCTGAGAAGCCGAAGGAGAAAGCGGAGAAGGTTGCCGACGTGGACATCTGGCACTGGCAGGACGACCGGCTGCAATCGGTGCAGATGCTCCAGGCGGAGCGGGACCGCAACTTCACCTACACCTGCGCAATCCTGATGGCCGACGGCCGTTTCGTCCGTCTGGCCGATGAGACGATGAAGAACATCGACCTGACCCGGGACGGCCGCTGGGGGATCGGACGGGACGAGCGGGCCTACGTCAGCGACTGGAAGGAGTCGCAGGCCGACTTCTACCGCGTGGATGTGCGCACCGGTGCGCGCACGCCGGTCCTGAAGGGGGGACCCGGACGCACCCTGGGGCTCTCTCCCGACAGCCGCTGGCTGCTCTACTGGCAGGACGGGCAGGTCATGGGCTACGAGATCGCGGCCGACCGGCACCTCAACCTGACCGCGAAGTCCCCGGTGAGCTTCGTGAACCAGGAGAACGACAGCCCGGGGACACCGCCCCCCTACGGGGTGGCCGGGTGGACCAAGGACGGCAAGTCGGTCCTGCTCAACCACCGTTACGACATCTGGCGGCAGCCGCTGGACGGCTCGGCCCCGGAGAACCTGACCGGGGGGCGCGGGACGGCCGACGAGATCCAGTTCCGGCTGGTCCGGCTCGACCCGGAGGAGCGCACGGTCGACCTCTCCAAGCCGCTGCTGCTTTCCGCCTACGGACAGTGGACCAAGAAGGACGGCTACTTCCGGCTGCAGCGGGGGCGGCTGACCGAACTGGTCTACGAGGATTGCGCCTGGGGGAACCCGTCGAAGGCGAAGCGGGCCGACGTCCTCCTGCTGACCCGCGAGACATTGCGCGAATTCCCCGACTACTGGACCTGCGACCTGGACTTCAAGCAGCGTAAGAAGGTCACCGACGCCATCCCCTGGCAGGGGGAGTACCGCTGGGGGAGCAGTGTGCTGCTCGACTACACGAACCGGGATGGGGTGCGCCTGCAGGCCGTGCTGATGGTCCCCGACGGTCGTCGCCAGGGGGAGCGCCTCCCCATGCTGGTCGATTTCTACGAGAAGAACTCACAGAACCTGAACCGCTATCCGCGGGTGATATCCCGTGACACGCCGATGTTCTCCAAGTACCTCAGCAACGGCTACCTGGTCCTGCTCCCCGACGTGCACTTCCGCACCCGGACCACCCACAGCGACATGCAGGAGTGTGTCGAGGCGGCGGTGGCCAAGGCGGTGGAGCTGGGCTACGCCGACCCGGCCAGGGTGGGCCTGCACGGGCATTCCTTCAGCGGCCAGGGCTCGGCCTACATCGCCACCCACTCGAAGGTGTTCGCGGCCATCTGCTACGGGGCGGGGGCAACCAACCTGGTCAGCGACTTCGACCAGCTCTGGAAGAGCTCGGGGACCAACCAGCACCGCTACGACTACTACGGGCAGGGACGTTTCGGGACCAATCCCTTCGACGACCTGCAGCTCTACATCGACCAGTCGGCGGTCTATCACGCCCGCAACGTGACTTCACCGCTGCTCATCCTGCATGGGGTGGTGGACGGCTCGGTGGAATGGCTCCAGGCGATCGAGTTCTACAACGCCCTCCGTTTCAACGGGAAGAACGTCATCCTCTGCTCCTACCCGGGGGAGGACCACCACCTGGCCAAGCCGGAGAACCAGAAGGACTTCCAGAAGCGGATGGAGCAGTTCTTCGACCACTACCTGAAGGGAGCGCCGGCCCCCGACTGGATGGTCAACGGCGTGCCCTTCCTGAAGAAAGCGAAGTAGGCCGGGGCCATACGTTGTCGGAGGGATCCCGGTCCGGGAAGCGCCCGTGGGGGTCCAGGGTGATCTTCGTGATGGCCCGCCCGCCGAAGTCCAGCCGCGCCTGGAAGGTCCGGCTCCCGGTGAACCACACCTCCACCGGCCAGGTGACCAGGGCGGTGTGGTCATCCACCATCCGGGCGTTGGGCATGGGCCGGATCGCCGGTCCGCTACCGGCCAGCTCCACCGAGAGCACCACCGGGGAGGGCATCTGCCCGTCCTGGTGGACCGTCACGGTAGTCGTGTTGCCCGAGGTGGTCACCTCCTGGATGGAGCCATCCACCGACTCGGTGGTGAAGAGCCAGTAGTACCAGAACCAGCCCAGGTCCCGCCCCAGGGCGTTGTTCATGAAGTACATGTAGTCCCAGGGTGAGGGGTGCTTGAAGCACCAGGCCTGGGCGTACGCACTCATGGCCCGCCACACTTCCTCGTCCCCGACGATCCCTCCCAGCATGGAGAGCATGAGGGGCGCCTTCGAATAGGCCTGGAAGGAGTACATGGGGCCGCCGTAGTTGGCGTCCCACATGAGGGGACCCTCACGCTCGTCGCCGCTGGTGCGTCCGTACCGCTGCCCCTGACCGTCGAGGTTGGGAGCCCGCCCCCGCGCGTCCGCCGCCGACAGGATATTCATGTACTGGTTGAAGCCCTCGTCCATGAAGCCGTACCAGGTCTCGTTGGTGCCCACCATCATGGGCCACCACGAGTGGCCGATCTCATGATCCTCGGCTCCCCGGGAGGACATCACCAGCATGGGGTACTCCATCCCCGTATCGGGCCCGTCCACCATGGTCATCTTGGAGTACGCGTAGGGCATCCACAGCTTCGAGTAGAACTGGAGGGCGTGACGGCCGGTCTCGGCGGATCCGACGAAGCGGGTGGAGTCCGCCTGCAGGTACATCCATTCGAAGGGGATGGTCCCGCCCCCGGGGATGGACACGCGGGTGGCTTCCCACACGAACTGGTCGGAGGTCGCCCAGGCGAAGTCGTTGACATTGTCGGCCACGAAGTGCCACACCAGGCGGTCGCCCGCCGCGGTGGCGCTTCCCGCTCCGAACTCCCCGGGGCCTACGATCGTGCAGGTCTCATCGGAGTCCAGCACCCGGGAGAGCCGCTGCCGCACTTTGGGGCTCAGGACCTCCGCGCCGTTCTGGAGCATGCCTGTGGCGCCCACGGTGAATCCGGCCGGTACTTCGATCCGCACGTCGAAACGACCGAAGTTGTGGTAGAACTCGGACGTGCCCAGGTAGGGCTCGGTATCCCAGCCCCGCAGGTCGTCATAGACCGCTACATAGGGGTACCACTGGGCCACCTGGAAGAGGCTGTCCCCCCAGGCGCCCATGCGCAGTCCCCGGCCGCCGGACGCGACCGGGACCCGGAAGTTCCATTCCACATCCAGGGTAGCCATGCTCCCGGCCGGGATGGGGTCCTTGAGCTGGATCGTGCCGGAGGTCGTCTCGAGCCCGCTGACGAAGGTCTGCTCGGGTCCGGTGGGCGCGCCTCCTCGGGCGCCGGGTCCTACCCGCCCCCGCCGCGCCGGCCGGTAGTTGAGGTCCACGGCCTGACCGTCCACGGCGATGGCCGTGACCACCATGCCGTCGGTGATGTCGGGCACCGCTTCCGCCCGGGCCACGTTGGCCCGGAAGATGTTCTGCTCGAGGCGGAGCACGATGGCCCGCAGCTCATCGGGGCTGTTGTTGTGGAGGAGGACCGTCTCACGAGCCGTGAGCATGCCCGTGGCGGGTTCGAGACGGGCGGCGATGGTGTAGTCCACGCCCAACTGCCAGTAGTTCGGGCCCGGCTTCCCGGTGGTATCCCGTGTCCCCGCCTCGAAAGCGCGGCGGATCGCGTTGGTCAGGGGGATGTCGCGGCGGATGGCCCGCTCGGGAGGCGTCTGGGCGGCAGCGGGAGAGGGTGCCCCGCACAGGACGGGAAGAACGACCAGGGCGACGGCCAGCGCACGGGCGGAACGGCATGACATCATGGTTCGGGACTCCTTCACGGACGGGAGAGCACACCGGAGCGGTGGATCACGCCCGGAGGATACGCGCAGGTCGGGGCGTAGACAAGGCGCCCAAAGAGACGTTACCAGAGAGACCGACGCAACCTTTTCCTCCCCCCGGGTGTATCAACCGGGTAAAGAGTCTAGAAACTAGACTCCTGACCGCTACGCCCGGCCCCGGATCGGTACCCGGACCGGCGCCCGGCTCGGAACCCGGCACTTCGCCATCGACCAACGGACGGACCATGCGCCGCACGAGATACCTGGGCGAGTTCGAGCAGCTGGTCCTGCTGGCCACCCTCCGCCTCCGGGGGCAGGCCTATGGCCCGGCCATCGCCGCCGAACTGGAGGAGCGAGCCGGACGCCGGGTGAGCCGCGGCGCCCTCTACGGCACCCTCGACCGGCTGGAAGGGAAGGGTTTCCTCAACTGGACCATGGAATCCGGCACCGAGGAGCGGAGCGGCCAGCCGCTGCGCCGCTTCCAGGTGACGGAGTCGGGGCTGGCGACCCTCCGGGCCGCCCAGGCGGCGGTGCGACGTCTGGAGGCCGGGCTGGAGGATCTGCTCTCGGAGGACGGATGAACACCTCGCCGACCGGCCCCCCCCGCCTGGTGGCGGGAATCCTCAGGTGGGTACTTCCCGACGACCCTGTGGGCCGGAGCATCCGGGGGGACCTGGACCAGGAATACCGGCAGTGGGCCAGAGGGAGCGTACCGGCTGCCCGGCGCTGGTACCTGAGGGAGGCGTTGAGCGTGGTGGGGCACCGGGCCCTCGCCGCTCTCCTTCCCGTACGACGAGGCTGGAGGCAGGTGACGCACGGAGGGGGAAACCGACAATTGAAGGGAGATCCCATGCCACAGGTTCTCGGGCAGGATATCCGCTACGCGGTCCGGGCCATGGCCCGCTCACCCCGCTTCGCCGCAGTGGCGGCCTTCACCCTGGCCATGGGGATCGGGGCCACCACCGCGATCTTCAGTGCCGTGAACGGAGTGCTCCTGAAGCCGCTTCCCTATCCCGGATCGGAACGGATCGTGGGGCTCTGGCACGGTGCCCCGAACCTGGGCTACAACCAGTTCGGCATCTCCCCGGGGGTCTACTACGAATACTCCATCGGGAACCAGGCCTACGAGGCCATGGGTCTGTATATCGGGCTGGAGCGGAACCTCACTGAGGACGGGGACGCCGAGCGGGTGCAGGCCACCGGCAGCACGGCCGGGTTCTTCGACGTCCTGGCGGTCCCGCCGCTCCTGGGACGCACCTACACCACCGAGGAGGCGAGCCCGGGTGGAGCAGGTGCGGTGGTCCTCAGCTACGGGCTCTGGCAGCGCCGCTACGGCGGGGATCCGGGGATCGTGGGCCGGACCATGCACCTCAACGGTGAACCCACGGAGATCATCGGTGTCATGCCGGCGGGTTTCGACTTCGGCGGGCCGAACCGGAAGTCCGAACTCTGGCTCCCCCTGAACACGGAGCTGGCGAACGGAGATCCCGGGAATTTCTCCTTCTCTGCGGTGGCGCGTCTCAAGCCGGACATCACCGTCGAGGCCGCGGTGGCGCAGGAGAATACCATCCTGCAGCGGGTCAGGGAGCGGTGGGCGAGCGCGGAAGCCTTCATCAACTTCCTGGACGCGGGGGGCTTCCACCCCATCGTGCACTCCCTGCAGGAGGAAGTGGTGGGGGACATGCAACGTCCCCTGTGGATCCTTCTGGGTACGGTGGGCTTTCTTCTCCTCATCGCCTGCGCCAACGTGGCCAACCTCTTCCTGGTCCGCGCCGATGGCCGCCAGCGGGAGATGGCGGTACGGGCGGCCCTGGGGGCTACCCGGGGAAGACTGGCCGGGTACTACCTCCTGGAGAGCGTGGTGCTGGCCGGCCTGGGCGGTGTCCTGGGTCTGGCCCTGGCCTGGATCGGCACGCCCCTCCTGCTGCGGGGGGCCCCGCCCGAACTGCCCCGCCTCGATCAGATCTCCATTGATGGAACGGTGCTGGGCTTCGCCCTGGGGGTGACCCTCCTCTCGGCCCTCCTCTTCGGGATCGTACCCGCCCTCCGCTATCGTGTCGCGGGACTCCTGGGTGTACTCGGTTCCGCCGGCCGGGGCACCACCGAGGGGCGTGAGCGCCACCGGCTGCGCAACGCCCTGGTGGTGGCGCAGACGGCCCTGGCCATGGTGCTGCTGGTCGGATCGGGGCTCCTGGTGAAGAGCTTCTGGGAGATCCGCCATACCGATCCCGGCTTCGACACCAGGGGGATCCTCACCTTCCGCCTCTCGCTCCCCTCCAGCGTGTACCGCGGCGCCGAGGGACCGACCCGATTCCACCCGCAGCTCCTGGAGCGGCTGCGGGCCCTGCCCGGGGTGGAGGCCGCCGGCGGTGTGAGCAATCTCCCCTTGAGTCAGAACGCCACGGGAACCGCTCATGATATCGAGGACCTTCCCACCCCGGCGGGGGAACTTCCCCCCATGTTCTGGTACAAGTTCGCCACGCCGGGCTACTTCGAGGCCATGGGTATCTCGGTGGTCGCGGGACGGACCTTCGAGCGGGCCGATCATGAGCAGCAGTACGGGAACATCATCGTGAGCC
>CAZFHZ010000081.1:0-14833 GCA_964519015.1 uncultured Gemmatimonadota bacterium
CGGGGGTGGGGGGGGTAGAGGAGGAGGTCGTTTCGGAGGCGGTCGTGGAGGCGGCGGTCGCCGGCGGCGGGTCATGAGCTTTCTGCAGCCCTGCCTGCTTACACTGCTTCAGCGCGGGGAAGATCACGGCTACAACCTCCTGGACGGGCTGGAGGAGTTCGGCTTCGATCTGGATCGTCTGGATCCGAGTCTGGTGTATCGCGCCCTGAGGGAGATGGAGACGGACGGGCTGGTATCCTCTCAATGGGGAGAGGAGAGCCTCGGCCCCCGCAGGCGCGTATACGGCATAACCGGGGACGGTCTCCGTACACTGGATATCTGGATCGAGGATCTGAGCCGTACCCGCGAAGAGATCGAACGGCTCCTGACGGCCCGAGACAGGGGGCAGAGAGAGGAAGAGAAGGAAGATTGATCAAGGGAGGTAATTACGATGCCAGGTGGAGACAGAACAGGACCCGAAGGCAGGGGCAAGAGGACCGGCCGCCGTGCCGGTTACTGCGAAGGATACGACGAGCCGGGGTACGCCAATCCGGGCCCGCGCAGGGGCCTGGGCAGGGTATTGGGCCGCGGTTTCGGTCGCGGAGGCGGCCGGGGATTCGGAAGGAGTAGAGGCCGGGGGCTGAGATTCTGGTACAGGGATGAAGAGCTCCGGTAACCGGCACTGATGAGGAGAGGATTTAAGTCCGACCTCTCGGTATGAGCACAGCAAAGGAGGTGTACATGCGTATAGCGGTCCCGGCCGACAGCAAGAACGGCCTGAAGAGTCCCGTAAGCCAGCATTTCGGGAGGTGTCCGGTTTTCATACTGCTGGATGTGGAGGAAGGCAGGGTCACCACGGTCGAGGAAGTAGATAATCCCTACTACGGCAGACACGAGCCCGGTCAGGTACCCGCATTCATCAAGGAGCAGGGTGCGGATGTGATCCTGGTGGGAGGCATGGGGCGCCGGGCCCTGGCCTATTTCGAGCAATCGGGAGTGAAGGCCGTGAGGGGGCTCGGCTGGACGGTCGAGGAGGCGCTGCAGGGATTCATCGGCGGCCGCCTGGAGGATATCGAACCGTGCGGCAAGAGCATGCACCACCACAATCATGACAGTGAAGAGTGAGATGAAGATAGCCATCACGGCTGCATCCCCCGATCTGGAGGCGGAGGTCGATCCGCGTTTCGGGCGGGCTGCCTGCTTCATAATCGTGGAGGAAGAAAGCCGGGAATGGGAGGCTTTCGAAAATCCCGCCCGCGATGCCACCGGCGGCGCCGGTGTGCAGGCGGCGCGTTTCGTTGCCGATAAAGGTGCCGATGTGGCGGTGAGCGGAGCCTTCGGTCCGAACGCCTATGAGATAATGGTCGCGACCGAAATAAAGATGTTCGTCTTCCAGGAGGCCGGATCTCTGAAGGTCAGCGAGGTGCTGAGCCGCTACCGGGAAGGGCAGCTCGATCCGGTAACAGCCCCGGACGGTCCGGGACGTCACGGCAGGTAATACACTCCCCGGGGAACGAGCGATGCGGATAGCCGTTGCCAGCGGCAAGGGCGGAACGGGCAAGACCACCGTCTCAACCGCTCTGGCTCTCAGCCTGGCCGGTGAGGATAGTGCCGGTGTGGGCGATCTCTCCCGGAACGGATCCCGCCTCCTTTTCATCGACTGTGACGTGGAGGCACCCAACGCACACCTCTTCCTGAACCCCGATTTCCAGATACGGATGGAGACAGGACCCCCCGTGCCCGAGATCGACGGGGACGCCTGCACCCGTTGCGGACGCTGCGCGGAGGTGTGCGAGTTCAATGCCATTGCGGTAGCGGGAGAGCAGGTACTTACCTTTCCCCAGCTCTGTCACGGGTGCGGCAGCTGCACGCTGAACTGCCCGGAGGGTGCTATCAGCGAGGTGCCCAGGGTTACGGGTGTGCTGGAGGCCGGTCCCACACCCTGCGGGATCCACTTCGCCCGCGGTGTCATGAACGTGGGTGAGGCCATGGCGATGCCCATCATCCGGGAGCTGAAGAAGTGGGATATGGGTCTGGGACGGGAAGAGGGGAGGGAGGGGATGGAATCCGCCCGCCGGGAGATTGTGATCATTGACGTGCCGCCGGGCACGGCATGTCCCGTGGTGGAGGCTCTGAAGGGTGCCGATTTTGCGCTCCTTGTAGCCGAACCTACTCCCTTCGGACTCCACGATCTGCGCCTGATGGTAGAGGTGGTGACCGCGATGAGGATACCTGCCGGCGTGGTCCTGAACCGCGACGGGACCGGGTATGATGGCATAAAACGGTTCTGTGAGAGTGCGGATCTTCCGGTGATGCTCCGCATCCCGCTGGACCGCCGGATAGCCGAAGGGCTCGCCCGCCGGCAGCCGCTGACGGCCGTCTATCCGGAATACCGCGATCGGATGCGCGGGCTCTACGGGAGAATGGTGGAAAGGGCTGGGGGGAGCTTACGGTGAGGGAGCTGGTAATACTGAGCGGCAAGGGAGGCACGGGCAAGACCACTATTGCGGCTTCATTCGCACACCTGGCCTCCGGGGGGGAGACACCGGTCAGGGCCGTCATCGTGGATGCCGATGTGGATGCATCCAACCTGGAGCTGGTGCTGGAGCCCGTCCTGGAGGGGCAGCGCGATTTCGAGGGGGGTAAGTTGGCGGTCATCGACCGGGACCTCTGCACGGGGTGCATGGAATGCGTGGCTGTATGCCGCTTCGATGCCATCGTCCCGTCCCCGGGGGGTCCCGATCTGGTTTCCGTAGATCCCATATCGTGCGAGGGGTGCGCCGCGTGCATGCACGTGTGTCCGGAGAAGGCCGTCCTCATGGAACAGCAGGTCGCCGGTAGCCTCTATTACTCCGAGAGCAGGTACGGTCCGCTCTTCCACGCCGCCCTGCATCCCATGCAGGAAAACTCGGGCAAGCTGGTTATGGCGGTCAGGGAGATGGCCCGCGCCCACGCCGGCGGGAACGGTTATGACATGATCCTGGTCGACGGACCCCCCGGGATCGGCTGTCCGGTCATCAGTGCCGTGACCGGCGCCGATTCCGCCCTGATCGTCACCGAACCGGGCGCGGCGGGTGTCCACGACCTGAAGCGTATCCTGGAGACGGCGGAACACTTCAGCATCCCGACCACGGTCTGCGTGAACAAGGCCGACATCCACCCCGAGGGAACGGATGAGATCGAGGCGCACTGCCGAGCGCGCGATATCGAGGTGGTTGGAAGGATCCCTTTCGACGGTTCGGTCACCCGGGCGATGGTCGAAGGGGTGCCGGTTACGGCCCGCGAGGATGGACCGGCGGCGGGGGAGATCCGCCGCCTCTGGAAGCGAATTGTCCGTCCGTGACGGGTCTGCAACGGATGATTACTGGAAGGCGGGTTCCACCCTGACGCCCACCAGGAGCGCGTTCTCGAGAGAAGGATCGAATCCGGGATTGATCACGTACTGTATGTCCGGCTGCAGACTGAATATGCTGTTCACCTGGGCCCGGTAGGACAGCTCCAGCGCGATCTCCCGTCTGTCGTCTGCACCGTTTCCCGCGGCTGAAACGTCACCCGCCTTGCTGCTGATGTGAGCCGCGGCGACCGCCAGTCCGAGCTGGTCCTGATCATGACGGATGAAGCTCTGTGAGAAAACGATCCCGCAGCCCCGATAGGCGTCTATGTAATTGATGTTCCCGTCTGAGATCCCGGCCCTTATAAAAGCACTCATGAACTCGGAAGGATTATCCGGTTTCGTGAGCAGAACCTTCTCTCCCAGACCGTATATCCCCCAGTTGCCTCTGTGCGTCACGGGATCTCCCCCCGGGTCGAGGTCGGCCAGGTCGTCGAACTGCGATGTGTAATACCAGCCACCTATTGAGAATTTAACAAGCGAACTACAGTTCCTACTCCGACCTCAGCGCATCCACAGGATTGATGTTGGAGGCTTTTCTGGCCGGTTTCAGGGTTGCAGAGACCGCGACGCCCAGCAGGATGGCGTAGCCACATCCTTGACAACTCCGGTATCTCCTGACTCCGCGGGTACGCTGCACTCAGAGGGCATAGGGACCGAGACCCACAGGCGTCCATTCTGACCGAACCGGATGGCTTTGAAGTACGGTTTCACTGCCGGGACCTGCGGGACGGGTCCCGAGGCGGACCCTCCGAACTCATCCACCAGGCTCCGGATGTAATCCCGCTGGTCCTGCCGCTCGGCTCCGGTCACCCGGACGAGCGGTACCCTGCGCTGGATCGAAGATGGATGCGAACAGATACTCAGGCGCCCCGTCCACCGTCCCGATGGTCACTTCGGGGGTCAGCGTGGCGGCATGATCGTAGGCTACCCGATCGACGGCTGCTTCCTTCCCGCACCCGACGACTCCTCCGAGTGCGAGGAGAAGCAGGAGGCAGTGTGCTTGCGGCCGATCCATGGGCACAGCATCTCAGATTCTCGCGGCCGGGTGAAACGCAATCCTCATCGACCACCGGCCGCGAAAACCTCCCCGAAGATCGCTTCGATGCCCCTGGTTTCTTCGTCCGTGAGGGCTGCGAATTCGTTCTTCCGGCGCTTCTCCGGGATCGTGCCGCCGTTCTGGTGCATGAACATGATCAGGTCTTGGGCCACGCGGTCGGGTATTTCGACCATCTCCATGATGCGCTTCTGCGCTTCATCCCGGCGGCGCAGGAAGTCGATCTCCTGCGGCAGGTCGTGCTCGACCGTGTGGGCGACGCACTCGTAGAGGAATTCCGCCTCTTCGGTGCAATCGAAGTAGCGGTAGATATCGGCGGTATCGTTTACCACCTCGACATTGCGCTGCGGTGTCGGCCGCCAGTCGATGAGTTCCATCAGCGGGCCGGTGTGGCTCTTCAGCGTATCGCGGTATTCGTCGATCCGGTCGAGCATGACGGAGGACACCGGGATGACCACGCCCGCCGGCGTGAATCCCCGCTCCGCCAGGACGTGGTGGATCAGGCACCGGTGAAGCCGGCCATTGCCGTCCTGATAGGGGTGGACATAGACGAAGCCGAAGGCCGTCGCCGCCGCCTGCAGGACCGGATCGACTGCGCTCCCGATCATCCGCTCATTCGCGGCGATCAGGCCGGTGAGAAGGGCGGTCAGATCCGCCGGTCGTGCGCCGATGAATTCAGGGAGCGGATCGCCGTTGTGGTCACGTTCGCCGAGGAACACGCCGTCAGGTCGCAGCCCGGCGCGGATGAAGCGCGTATCTTCGATCAGGACGCCGTGAAGGCGGTTCAGCTCATCGAGTGAGAGCGGGTTCTTGCCCGCCTGAAGGATGGCACGACCCCAGCGTTCAAGACGGTTGCGCAACGGGCGCTCGCCCTCGATCTCAAAACTCGCGCGGCTGTCGGCGAACAGCAGGAAGCTGGCGACGCGCGCGATCAAGTGGGCCCCGGTGCGGCCGACGATCTCGGCGGCCCTGGCAGCGAGGCCGCGGGCAAGGAAGGCTTCCAGGGCTTCGGTGCGGCGTATGATCGGGCAGTAGTCGCCGGTGCCGAGCAGGTTGTCGCGGACCCGATGTCGTCTTGAAAGGCGCGGCTCGCCGGTGAAATACCTGGCGGGATCAAGCGCATCGACGGCCGTGACCGTCGGCGCATCGTCGATATCGAGTTCTGTCCCGGTCAGCCACTCGTAGAAGAACCAGGCGCGGCGGGTGAGCGTACCGGTCGGCGTCCCCCTGATCAAGGCAGCGATCTCGTCCGGCGAGACATCGACGAAGAATCGCTTGAGGATCAGAAGGTCGATCGGCTCGTGCCTGAGTGCGAAGGTCAGGTGATCGGTGATGCGCTCGCCGGGCCAGTATCGTTTGTCGAAGACGGTCCAGCCGTCCTCGCTGCGCTGGCTGCCTTTGATGTGCCCTTCGGCGACGGCGCTGGGTGCCCTGACCGGGGCCGGTAGCCCCAGGCCGTGGACGAGCGCCGCCCAGCCGGCGAGCCTCGTCCCGTTGGGGACCAGGCGATCCTGGAAGATCTGAGGTGGATCGAGTTTCCATGCCATTGGTCGAAAAACCTTCGCTTGGGTCGAAAAGTACATGAAACCATCAAGCTGTGTCGAAAAACATTATACACAAATGCGATTGGAAAGCACCCATAAAAGTCGATTTCCCCTTTTAGATTGACTAACAGGTCGAAAACAACGATACGTCTTCTCCATCGGACAGACCGTAGCCGAAGCCCGCCCGGAAACCGGTTATCTCCTGGTGAATCCTCCCCGATTGATGATCATAAGCGCTCCCCAGGTCGAGATCTGCCCGATCGAGAGGCATGATCTGTCTCAGTGACTTGCATCAGGGAGTGAAGAGAGGATAATGACGTATCCTCTCGGAGCGATCCGGCGCATGGTTCAGCAGTCCGTAGGCTGGATTCTGTGCTGCAGTGGCGTGTTCCGGAATAGGGGAAGTCCAACTCCGGCAGATTCGGTCACGATGGCCTGGTATCTCGTTGTCCTGTACCTCGTGGTGTCTTCGCATACCGTGGCGCAGCAGCGCTCCGCCGTGCAGGTCGGGGAACCTGTCGGCCTGATCGGCCGGGAGGGGGAGGGCCCCGGTGAGTACAGGCGACCGACCGGTATCGATAGTGCGGATGGGCATCTATATGTCTCTGATGAGCTGATGAACCGGATCTCGGTGTTCACCCACCGATATGTTCTACTACCTCTCCGAACTGCCCAACGGCCTCTTCGCCTGGGTCGTGAACAGTGAGGCCGTTGTTCATCTGTACGACTTCTCGAGGCTGTTGACCCACTACCCGGATGATGAGAGGCGGCAAAGGAGCTGGTTCTGGAGGGTAGGGCATAGTCCGGACGCTCTCTTATAAAACCTCCCACTATTGACGATCGATTCGGTACGCCACACCCGCCGGCCACATCAGAGGTAACCTTCCCGGGGTAGATAGCGTATAATCGGCTTAGGACATAAGCCGCTTAGGACCAGGGAGACCCGCCATGACCCGGATCCGCTCCAACAACCTCTACGGCACCGTCTCACTCCTCATCCTCCAGACGCTGCACCGGGTCGGGCCGGTCCACGGGCTGGGGGTGGCCGAGGAGATCCGCCGGCTGTCCGGCCGGCAGCTCCAACTGGAGGAGGGGGCCCTCTATCCCGCCCTCCACCGGTTGGAGAAGGAGGGACTCATCAAGGGGGAGTGGCGGATCAGCGACAAGCGCCAGCGCGCCCGGTTCTACCGGCTCACGGCGGCCGGCCGCCGGGAACTGGAGAGGGAGTTGCGCGGCTGGGTCGAACACCTGGACGCCGTGCGTCGCGTCCTGGGGCTGGCCTGGGCGGATCTGCCGTGAGTTTCAAGTCCGTCTGGCACCGGCTCTTCCGTCTGGAGCATCCCCGCGGGCGGGTGTCCGCGCACGTGGCGGAGGAGTTCCGGTTCCATATCGAGACCCGGATACGGCAGCTCGTAGCGGCTGGGATGGATGAGCGGGCGGCGCGCCGCGAGACGCTGCGGCTCTTCGGGAACGTCCGGGCGCTCAAGCGGGAAACGGTGCAGATCGCCTCCCAGCGGATGAGGAAGGAGCAGAGGATGGAATACCTGCGATCTCTTTGGAATGACGCCCGATTCGGTCTCCGGAGTCTGGGCCGCAGCCCGGTGCTGGCCGCCGTGGCCATCCTGACCCTCACCCTGGGCATCGGGCTGAACGTTGCCTTCTTCGGGATCGTCAAGGGCGTCGTCCTTGACCCCCTGAGCTACCGGGATCCGGACCGCCTGTTCCTGCTCTACGAGGTCGAACCGCAACTGCCCCGGGCGCCCGTGACCGGCCCCGACTTCCTGGACTGGAGCGCACAGAACACATCCTTCAGCGACCTGGGTGCGTTCACCATCCAGCAGATCAACACCGACACGGGAGATCGGCCGGAGCGGACACTCGCCGCCCCGGCCACGGCCGGCCTCTGGCGCACGCTGGACGTCCCGGCCTTGCTCGGCCGCGCCTACACCGAGCAGGAGGAGGCGGACGGCGAGGACATGGTCATGATCTCCCACCGGTTCTGGCGGAGCCGTTTCGGGGGCCGGGAGGATGTGGTCGGACGCACCCTGCTCATCAACGGCACGGCCTGCACGATAGTCGGCGTCATGCCCCGGGATTTCTGGTTCCCTCTTCCCTGGCGGTCCTCCCAGGCCCCGGAGATCTGGACCCCGCTGAAGGTCACCCCGGAGAACCCGGGACGGGGTTCGCACTGGCTGCTGGTCATCGGCCGGCTCAAGGCGGGTGTCGAAGCAGCCCGGGCGGGATCGGAACTCCGTACGATCGCGGCGGCCATCGAGCAGGCGCATCCGGAGACCAATACCGGGATGGGTGCCGCGGTCGTCCCGGTCCGCGAACAGCTCCTCGGTGCGGTCAGCCGGGATTACGGGCTGCTCCTGGCGGCGGTCGGTCTGGTGCTGCTCATCGCCTGTGCCAACATCGCCGGTCTGCTGGCCGCGCGGACCTCCTCCCGCAGCACGGAACTGGCCGTGCGGTCGATACTGGGGGCCGGCCGGATGCGACTGGTACGACAGATCCTGACCGAGAGCCTGACGATGGCGGTGGTGGGCGGAGGGCTCGGACTGGCCGCCGGTCTGGTGGGCTTGCAGCTCCTCAAGGGGCTCATCCCGGCCGACGTGCCCCGGGCGGCCGGCATCGGATTCGACGCCGGGCTCTTCCTGTTCACGCTGGCGGCGACCCTCCTGACCGGCATCCTGGCCGGCCTGGTCCCGGCCCTCTCGGTGGGACGCCGGGGTCTCGAGCGCCACCTTCGGCAGAGCCGTCGGGGGGCCTCCGGAGCACACTCGGCCGGCCGGTTCCGCGACCTCCTGCTGGTGGTCCAGTTCGCCCTCGCGCTCCTGCTGGCCGACACCGGTACCCTGATGGTACTGAGCTATCTCAACGTGCACCGGGTGGAGCCGGGCGTGGAGCCCGGCCACGTCCTGACGGCCGGGATCGGGCTGACCGGGACCGGATGGGACAGCGAGGAATCCATCAACTCCTTCTGGGACCGGCTGATCGAGGGCCTGGAGGGGTGGGGGGGCGTGATTCGGGCTTCCTTCACCAGCAAACTGCCGCTCGAAGGGGGGATCAACGGCACGGTGATCGTGGAGGGGAAGTCGTGGAGCGAGGACCAGTGGGAGGGGCCGCTCATCGAGACCTCCTCGGTCCTGCCGGGCTACTTCGAGACGATGGGGATCACGCTGGCGGCCGGTCGCTGCCTGGACCGGGAGGATGCCGACCAGGGTTCGCCGGGAGCGGTCATCAATGAAGAGACCGCCCTCCGGCTCTGGCCCGATCAGGATCCGGTCGGCCGGCGTTTCAGCTACAACCGGACGCAGCCATACTGGATCACGGTCGTGGGCGTGGTCCGGAACGTCCGCCAGTTCGGCCTGGAACAGGAATCCTCCCCGGAGATCTACCTGCACGAGCACCTGGCGGTGCGTGACAGCGGCTTCCTGGTCGTCCGCACGAGTGGGGATCCGCTGGCCTTCACGACGGCCCTCAGGACGGTTGTGCGGGGGATCGACGCCACCATCCCGGTTGATAACATCCGTTCGATGGCCCAGATCGTGGACTCGAGCCTGGCCCGCCGCCGGTTCAACACGCTTCTGATCAACATCTTCGCGCTGATGGCATTGATCCTGGTGACCGGCGGGATCTACGGCGTCATGGCTTTCTTCGTGACGCAGCGCCATCACGAGATCGGAGTACGCATGGCCCTGGGGGCCACGACCGGGGAGGTGTACCGGTCCGTGGTCGCCCGGGGACTGCGACTGGCGACGATCGGCCTTGTCCTCGGTCTGTTGGGGACGATCCTGACCAGCGGCCTGGTGGCTCACCTCCTCTTCGGTGTTACACCGCTGGCGCCTCTCCCGATAGCCGGCGTCTTCGCGCTGCTCCTGGGCGTAGCCGCGATCGCCTCCGGGATCCCGGCCCGGCGAGCCACTCGGGTCGATCCGGTCCGAGTGCTGGGCAGCGACTAGCGGGCGTAGATCCGGCGGATGGCGTCCGCGGCCTCGACCCGGGGCTGAGGTCCATCACCCGCGCGATCGAGACAACCCCGAAACATCCGGGCCTCTCACCTCGTTTACTAGACTATCTAGTGGAATGTCCCGATCCGACGAGGCCGCCCATGACCCTCTCCCGTTCCGATCTGCTGCAGGGCACGCTGGACATGCTGGTCCTGCGGGTCCTGCAGGACGAAGCCAAGCACGGTTACGCCATCGCGGAGCGCATCCTGCAGCTCTCCGGCGAGGTGTTCGAGGTCAACCAGGGCTCGCTCTACCCGGCCCTGCAGCGCCTGCTGCGGGCCGGCTGGGTGCGGGCCGAGTGGCGGCAGACCGAGAGCCATCGGCGGGCCCGTTTCTATGGACTGACTCCGGCCGGTCGGGGCCAGCTCGGACGCGAGGTCACGAACTGGGAGCGGTCCAGTGAGGCGGTGAACCGCGTCCTGCGTACGGCCCAGGAGGGTTGAGCCATGCGATCGCTGCACGCATTGCTCTTCCGCCTCCGAACCCTGCTTGGTCGTTCCCGCCATCTGGATGAGATCGACGAGGAGATCCGGTTCCACCTGGAACAGGACACCGAGAAACTGATCCGCCGTGGCCTCTCCCCTGACGAGGCCGCCCGGCAGGCCCGCCTCCGTCTGGGCGGACCCGAGCAGGTCCGCGACCAGACCAGGGCCGAGCTGGGCTGGCGTCCCGGAGAGGAGTTCGTGAACGATGTGCGGTTCAGCCTGCGCACCCTGCGCCAGCACCCTGGCTTCACGGTGGTGGCGGTGTTCTCGCTGGCCGTCGGTATCGGGGTGAACACGGCCCTTTTCTCGATGCTCCGGGCGACCTGGCTGCGAGAAGTGCCGGGGGTGGTCGGGGCCGACCGGGTGGTGGAACTGCTGGTCTCCCATCATGGTGAGATGATGGCGGAATGGACCTATCCCGACTTCACGGACCTGCGATCGACCGATAATCCCTTCGCGGCGCTGGCCGGCTGGAAGGAGCGGGAGGGGGTCCTGACCCTCGATGACAACAGTTCGTTCGTGCAGGTCAACTATGTCTCGGCGGACTATTTCCGGGTGCTGGGGGCGGTACCGGCCCTGGGCCGCACCTTTCTGCCGGCCGAGGAGGAAGATCCCGGCTCACCCCCGGTCGTCGTGCTGAGTCATGAGCTGTGGCAGGAACGGTTCGGTGGTGAACCCGGGATCATCGGCCGGACGATCGAGTTGAACCGCACCTCCTGTACGGTGGTCGGGGTGGCGCCGGAGGGATTCGGTGGTCACTACATCCTCCGTCGTCCCACCGAGCTGTGGGCTCCGCTCCTGCAGCATCCGCTCCTGAAGACGGATGCCTATCTGCTGCCGGATCGGGGCGCCTCCTGGCTGCTGGTTCTGGGCCGGTTACAGGACGGGGCCACGATCGAGGCCGCCGATGCCGCGCTGGGGACGCTCTTCGCCCGTCTGGCTCGCGAGTATCCCGAGAGCAACGAGGAGCGGAGAGCCCGCGCTTTCGCGTTCGGACCGGTCCCGGCCCTGAACCGCGACCTGGATCGGCTCGCCGTCGGGAGTCTGATCGTCCTGGTCGGCCTGGTCCTGTTGATCATCTGCGCCAATGTGGCGGGGATGGTCCTGGTCCGCAGTGCCGCCCGGGAACGGGAGTTCTCGGTGCGGCTCGCCCTGGGTGCGGGCCGGGGACGATTGGTCCGACAGCTGCTGGTCGAGGCCTTCGTCCTCGCCCTCTCGGGTGGCGGATTGGGTGCGCTGCTGGCGCTGTGGGGGACCAGCGGGATCCTCTTCGTACGACTCACCGGACTTCCGGAAGGGAGTCTCCTGCCCGATACCTCGATCCTGATCGTCTTCCTGGTACTGCTCCTGGTGACCACCCTGGCGGTCGGTCTGGTCCCGGCGGTCCGGTTCAGTCGTCCCGACCTGGCCCTGGCCCTCAAGAGCGATGTCGGGGGCGGCGGACTGCGGGTCGGTCGCCTTCACCGCTTCGCCGCTTCCGCCCAGGCCGGGGTCGCTCTCTTCCTGCTGGTCACCGGGACCCTGCTCCTGCGCGGAGTCGGTCGGGCCGACCATCGCGATCCGGGTTTCGAGTCCCGGGGGCTGCTGGCGGTCAGTCTGGATCTGGGGCAGACCGGACAGACCTCCCTGGAAGCGGTCGGCTCGGTCTGCGGCCGGATGATGGAGCGGGTCGCGGGCCTGCCGGGAGTGACCGCAGTCACCCTGGCGGATGGATTCCCGCTCGACCTCATCGGCAACTTCACGGATGCCTCGCGGGCCGATGTCCCAGAGGGGACTGATGATGCCGTGAGAGTCGAGTTCACGCGCGCAACTGAGGGATTCTTCCCGACCATCGGTGCGACCTTGCTCCAGGGTCGGGGGCTCGAACCCACCGACGATGCCTCCTCGCAGCCGGTCGTGGTCATCACCGCATCGCTGGCCGGGCGGTTGTGGCCGCAGGGGGATGCCCTGGGGCAGGGGCTCCGTATCCGGATGAACCGGGACGCCTCGCCCGTGTTCACCGTCGTCGGGTTGGTCCGGGATGTGGCCTCCAGCCGGGCCACCGAGGACTGGCCGCAGGTGTTCATCCCCCTGCGCCAGACCTACACCCGGCCGCGGGTCATGATCCTGGTGCGGGGAGAGGGGGAGGTCACTTCCCTGGTCAAACCCATCCAGACCGCCATCCTGGAGGTGGAACCCGGCCTGCCCATCCCCCGGGTGGAGACCTCGGAGTCCCTGGTGGCCCGCAGCACCCAGGGGCAGCGGGATATGGCCCGGGCGGCCGGTGGCTTCGGCCTGCTGGCCCTGCTGCTCTCGGCCATCGGTGTCTACGGAGTGGTCGCTTTCGCCGTCACCCGGCGGACCCGCGAGATCGGCATCCGGATGACCCTGGGGGCGACCCGCGAGCGGGTCGTGCGGACCGTATTGGAGGACGCGGTCCGGCTGGTCGTGCCGGGGCTGGCGGTGGGCGCCCTGCTGGCGCTCGGAGCGGCGGCCGCCATGCGCTCCGAACTCTTCGGGCTCAGCCCGCTCGACCCGGTCTCGTTCGGACTGCCCCTCCTGATCCTGCTGGGGGTGGTGCTGCTGGCCAGCCTGGTGCCGGCCCGCCGGGCCTCCGGGATCCAGCCGGTGGACGCACTCCGCTGGGAATGAACGGAGCCGATGCTCCTCCGGAAAGCGATACACCGGCCGGGGCACCCTCTCTATGATGAGGCTGCCCGCAGAGAACCGGACGCCCAGCGGAGCGATGGCCCATGATCCCCCGCCGATACCTGTTCGCCTGGCTCGGTCTCATGCTCCTGTTCGGCCGGCCGGCCGCCGCCCAGCACTTTGAGCCGACCTGGGAATCACTCGACGCCCGACCGATCCCGGCCTGGTTCAATGAGGCCAAGTTCGGGATCTTCATCCACTGGGGGGTCTATTCGGTGCCGGCCTACCGGCCGCTCTCCAACCGTCTCTACGCCTCGTATGCCGAGTGGTATTACGCTTCGGTGATCAACGACCGGGAGAACGGCGGGCGGGCCTTCCACGTAGCCAACTACGGTGAGAACTTCGAATACCGCGACTTCGCTCTCCTCTTCCGGGCCGAACTCTTCGATCCCGATCTCTGGGCGGACCTGTTCCGGCGCTCCGGCGCGAGATACGTCGTCCTCACCAGCAAGCATCATGACGGGTTCTGTCTCTGGCCGACCGAGAGTCCTTTCAAGAAGGGTTGGAACAGCGGGGATACCGGCCCCCGGCGCGACCTGGTCGGCGACCTGGCGGCGGCCGTCCGCCGGGCCGGGCTGCGGTTCGGTCTCTATTACTCGATCATCGAATGGGAGAGTACCTGGACCCATCGCACCGAGAACGGGTACTACCTCGACCGGGCGACAGTGGAGAAGTACCGCATCCCGGAAGACCGCTACGTCGACGAGCATCTCCTCCCCCAGCTCCGGGAACTGGTCACCCGCTACCGCCCGGCTCTGATCTTCTCGGACGGGGGGGAGTGGGACGGCAGCGAAGAATACTGGAAGACGAAGGAGTTCCTCGCCTGGCTCTACAACGAGGCGCCGAACCGAGAGGAGGTCGTCGTGAACGACCGGTGGGCCAAGGGGATGCCGGGCGTCCACGGTGACTACTATTCCAGCGAGTATGCCGACGCCGAGGTGGGCCCCGGCCACCCGTGGGAGGAAAGCCGGGGGATCGGCGGTTCCTATGGATTCAACCGGGCCGAGAACATCGATGACTACAGCTCGTCGGCCGACCTCATCCATGAACTCATCGACATCGCGAGCCGGGGGGGCAACCTCCTGCTCAATGTGGGACCCACGGCCGACGGCCGGATTCCGGTGATCATGCAGCAGCGGCTGGTCGATATCGGCCGATGGCTGGAGGTGAACGGGGAAGCGATCTACGGCAGCACCTCCTGGCGGAGAGGGGGATCCCGGGCCGCGTCCGATCCCGAAGACCGCTTCTTCACCGTCAAAGGGGAGGACCTCTACCTCATCTGCACCCGGTGGCCGGAAGAGGATATCGTCGTCGCCGGGATCTCCGCCGATGACGTGACTGCCGTCACCCTGCTGGGCTCGGAGAAGCCGATCGGGTGGTCGGCGCGGGGGGAGGGGATCGGGATCCGGCCGCCGGTGGTATCACCGGCCGAACTGCCCGGTGAACACGCCTGGGTGTTCAGGATCGCGGGCGGGTTCCATCGGGACGCGCCCTGACGAGTTGGCCTGGATTCCCGCTGCTTCCGCAGTACCGGTCACCGGCCTCCCGCGATCGGCCGCTCGCGGTTCCCGTATAACCCCTGCAACGCAGTGGTAACCTTCCGGCATCGTAGATCGTAGAGATGAGGGAAGGGAGGCGACCATGAACCGACCGCCGGGTGATCTCGAGAAACTGATCCT
>CAZFHZ010000082.1:0-14701 GCA_964519015.1 uncultured Gemmatimonadota bacterium
TCCCAATTGTCGCGATGACCGTACAAGTACCGGCGGTGGTGGAACTGGTTAGGTAGACACTCGCGATGCCGGAGCTGTTGGTGGTCGCCGAGACCGGGATGGTCCCCAAGTCGGCGGCGAAGATCACTGTGGCCCCCGAGATGGCCACGTTGGTAGTCTGGGTCTTGGCGATGAGGGTAATCTGCGTCCTGTTATTGTCCGCGCTGGTTTCGTTGATTAGGATGCTCGATTGCTCACTGGAGATCGTGACGTTGAGCCCGAGCAGGCCGATCGAGGTGGAGGCGGACTGGCCGCTGAAGGCGGCCGTGATGGTGGCGGTGCCAGGGTTCTTCCCTGCCTTCAGGGTGGCGATCGCCTCACCGCTGGAGTTGGTCGTCCCCTGGATGGTCAGGGAGGCGTCGTTGGGATCGCCGGGAGTGGTCGGGGTATAGGCCAGGGTGAAGTCGACCTGCGCTCCCACGATCGGGTTCCCCGAGGGGGTGAGCAGGCGGGCCCGGACCGCGGTCGAGGAGGAGCGGTCGGCCGGCAGGCTGGCCTCATCGGAGGTGAGGGTGAGTACCGGCTGGACGTAAGGGACCACCAGGGAGGCGGTGATGGCGGAGCCCAGGCGGGCCCGGATGGTGTCGCGGGCGGCGGTGGTGGTGGCGGCCGTCAGGGTGGCCCGGGCGATGCCGAACTGGTCGGAGACGGCCCCGGCCGTGATCTTCCCCTCCTTGGCGGTGAACTCCACCTCCCGGCTGGACACGTTGATGGAACCGGTGCCGGTGCGCACCCGCGCCTCGATCTGCGAGGTCGAGATGCCGTCGGCCGGAAGCTGGCTCTTGCTCGAGGTCAGCTGGATCTGGACCCCCAGGAAGTTGACCGTGAGCTGGGCCGCGTCGGCAGCCGCCTGACCGGCGCCGCTCCCGCTCTCCTGCGGGGCGAGGGCGGCCAGTCCCCGGCGCCGCTGCTGGGCGTTCTCCCGGGCCTGGGCGAGCAGATGGGCATGCAGCCGGGCGCCCAGTTCCTCATCGCTCATCGGGCCGGCCGAGACGAAGGCGATCGTCCCCTCGGGGGGACGGACCGCCTGGACGGCCGCGACCGCCTTGGGATTGAGGATGTAGCCGGCGGTGTCGGTCACCGCCGGCGTGATCTGGACCGCGATGTAGGAGGTGCGCTCGGGGGAGTTGTGGGTGGTGGTGGCCTCCCCGCTGGCATCGGTGATCACGGTGGCCTGCGAGAACCGGCCGGACCCCGACGTCGGGGTCTTGCTGAAGGTCACCGCGACGTTCTGGACCTTCAACCCCTCGGTGGTGATGGCGGTGATGGTCAGTTCGGTCTCGGTCACACCGTCGGCCGGTATGTTGAGCGGCACGTCCGACCACTCGAAGTCCCGGATCCCCAGGGGCTGCCCGGTTTCCTTGACGGCCTGGCAGCCGGCCAGGACCATCGCCACGACCAGCGCGGACAAACCGATACGCTTCAGCGTTCTGCTGTGCATGTCTGGCTCCTCAACCGGAAGGGGGCGGCTCAGCGCCCCGGATTACGGCCGAATCACGTCGCTCCCGCGTTCGATCCGAGGAGTGATGAACAGGATCATGTCCCGTACCTGCACCTGGTGCCGGCGGAACCGGAAGACGGCCCCGATGAAGGGGATGTCCATCAGGATCGGTATCCCGGTGTCCGCCTCCTGGACCTCTTCCGAACGCAATCCCCCGATCACCACCGTCTCACCATCCCCCACCTCCACGGTCGTGGAGGCCCGCTGGGTCGTGATGATGATACCCGCGGAGGGGTCGACGCGGAAGGACTCCCGCTTCGGTGCCAGTTCCAGGATGATGCGGTCGTCCTTGACCACGTGAGGAGTGACCACCAGCTCCGTCCCCACCTGCTGGAGCTGGATGGTCACGTTCCCGGCTATGTCGAGCTGGCGCAGCGGGATCTGCTCCCCCATGAAGATGGCGCCCGGCGCGTTGTCGAGCACGGAGATCGAGGGGGTGGCTTGGATGTTGGCCAGTCCCTGCGTCTCCAGCACCGAGATCGTCGCGTCCAGGCTCATGGTCCCCGAGGTCAGGGTGGTGACGAAGTCGGCGGAGGTGGACGCCCCCAGGTTGGTACTGCCGGTGATGACCAGTGGATTGGCGCCCGTCACGTTGAGGTCCCAGTTGAGCCCGAGTTCCCGGAGCCGGTCGGAATCCACCTCGAGCAGCTTGGCCTCGATGCGGATCTGGCGGACCGGGATGTCGAGCTGCTTCACGATCTCATCGATCAGGGCGATGTTCTCCGGATAGTCCCGGACGATCAGGCTGTTGGTACGGGTGTCGATCTGGATCATTCCATCGGCGCTCGCGAGCGGCTGCACGGCGGTCTGGATCTCCAGCGCCCGCGAGTGCGAGAGACGGATGATGTAGTATTCGAGCGGCTGGCTGGTGGCGAGGTCCCGCTGTTGCGCCAGCAATTGCTGCTGGCGGGTGTTGTAGTCGAGTCGCCGGAGCACCTGGATGAACTTGGTGTCCGACTCGAGTCCTCCCCGGATGACGTCCAGGCTGGGGATACTGACCAGGTCGAGCTGGGTCATGACGGCCTGAAGGGCATCGGTCCAGGAGACGTCACGCAGGTTGAGGGTGACCGTGCCGACTACCTGCTGGTCGGTCACGATGTTCACCCCGCCGAACTCGGCGATGGTCCCCATGACCGACCGGATGTCGGCGTTCTCGAACCCGAGCCCCCGGATGGTCCCCCCCGCTCCGCCCGACTGGGCGCCGGTGGATGGCGGGGCCGTGGCGGCCAGTACCACTGCGATCATGAACACGACTGCTCCGCGTCGCATGGCTCTCACCTCGGGTTGCGCTGCAGGGACAGCTTGAACTCGTACTGGCGACCGTACTTGTCGAGCGCGAAGTGGATCTCACTCTTGGTGATAAGCGTGACCACGCCGAACTTCACGCGGTCCCCCTTACGGAGCCGGTAGGTGAAGCCGGCCGCGTCCCGCAGCAGGGCCACACTCTCCGCCGGCCGGTCCTCCAGGAAGACGATTCCGGTCAGGATGAGGGCTTCGGAGTCGGGGAGGTCACGCAGCTCCAGCCGGGTCCGGTCGATCGGGTTCTCGGGCGGTTTCAGCAACGGGTCGAAGGGATTATCGCGTCCCACCGCCCGGTAGCCCGGGGCGGCCCGGGTGGTGTCGGCCGTGGCCGCGGGCGGGGGCGTCCCGGTGGTCGGTGGAGTGGCGCCCGGTGCCGGTACCGCGACGGCACCGCTCCCGGGCGACCGGGTGCGACCGGTACCCCGGAAGGTGGGATCCCCCGGTCCGAAGGCGATCTCCAGGTCCTTGCCGACCCATCGGGCGACCGAGGCCAGACCACCGGCCGTCTCCAGTTCGAACCGGGCGATCGGTTCGGGCGCCTCGAGGAACTGGCTGGCCCGCACCGCCTGCACACCGGAGACGTTGAGTTCCCCCACCGCCTGCCCCCGGAAGGGGGTATAGGCGTTGCGCACGTCGACCACGAAGGTGTGCCCCGCTCCAACCCAGAAGGTCGCATACTCGCAGACCGACTCGCAGCTCAGGCGCAGGGTGAAGGTCTGCGGCGTAGGCCCGGGTATGAGGGCCGCCGAAGTGATCGGAACGGGTCCCGACTCCGGCCCCTGCTGCTGCCCGGCCGCCGCCGGGAAGGGTCCGGCGAGGCCTATCAGCAGCAGACCGCCGGTCACGACCCAGGCGCTGCTCCTGTTCCGACGCTCCATCTCAACCACCCTGCTGCGGCACCATGTAGGTGCGTAGCGTGATAACGATGTAGAGTTCGTCCTCACGAGCCTGGGGACCGACTCCCCCGCCGCCACCCCCCCCTTCCCGCTGGCTCGGATGGGTCAGGCGCATCCGTTCGATGCTCATGCGACGCGGCTTGGCCGCGATCTGGGCGATGAAGACTCCCAGCTCGTGGTAGCGGCCGACCAGGTTCACGGAGTAGTCCTGCTCGGTGAAAAGTTCCCGGCGCCGGCTCTCCCCCTTGTTGAAGCCGGTGATGAAGAGGCCGGCGGCACTCTGGGCGCTGGTCACGTTGCCCAGGACTTCCTCCTCGCGCAGCTCGGAGGGGAACGCCGTCAGCAGTCCGTCCCAGCGGGCGGTGAGTTCGGTATGCTGGGCCTGGACCTTCGGGAGCTGGGCCACTTCGAACCGCAAGGTGCCGATCTCGCTGGTCAGGGTCTGGATCTGTCCGTCCAGTTCGGTGATCCGGGCGTTGCGCGGCTCGAAGAGGTAGGTGAACCAGACATAGATCAGGCCGAGCCCGCCCAGGATGCCGAGCAGCATCAACTGATTCTTCTGGTCGCTCAGATCGAAAGCCATGGTCGTCTACCCGGGTATGTTGAGCGTGATGACGAGGGCGAACTCGAAGATGTCGCTCCCCTCCACCCGCAGCGGCCGGATGTAACTGGTGTCAATGGTCTGGAAGAGCGGTGCCCGGCGCAGGCGTGCAATCAATTCGGTCACGCCTTCCATGCGCAGGGCCGCCCCCCGCACGTTCTGGTAACGGTCGGCCGCGACCCGCGCTGCGCCGGCGCCCCGCTGCTGCTGGGGCGGTTCCTGGTTGAGGTCCAGGTACCAGACGTTGTCGGGCAGTTCCCGGTTGAGGATCTCCAGGACCTGGATCTGGATCGCGTTGCGGCTCCCCAGCGCGCCCAGCGTGCCGATCTTGGTGTTGAGGTCCTGGATGTCCCGGCGCAGGTTGCGCATCCGGTTGGCCTGCGGTTCCAAGGTCGCCTTCTCGTTCTCCAGGTCGCTCATCTGCTGCTCCAGCGCGGCCACTTTCCGTCCCTGGTTGAGTGTGACCATGGCGAGCAGGGCGACCACTACCACCCCGCCGGCGATGGCCCCCGTCTTGACGTCCAGCTTGATCGCGATGCGTTTCTTCCGGTACTTCTCCGGAAGCAGGTTGATCTCGAAGACCATCTCAGCCGACCTCGCGCAGGGCCAGTCCCACGGCCACCATCAGGGAAGGGGCGATGCGCGCCAACTCTCCCTCTTCGAACAGGCGCGGATCGAACTCGATCTTGCGTAGCGGGTTGGCTACCTCCGTGGGCACGTTGTTCTTGGTCTGCAGCAGGTTGGTCAGTCCCGGGATGAGCGCCCCGCCCCCGCACAGCATGATCACGTCGAGTCCGTCCAGGTCGACGGTCGAACGGAAGTAGCTGATGGCCATCTCGATCGAATCGCTCAGCTCCGCTCCCACCTCGGCGATGATGTCAGCCGCCCGGTCGAGGTCGAGTTCGGCCGGTGGCTGCCCGTGGAGCAGCCCCTGGGCGGCGTCCTCGGGCAGGTTGAGTTCCTTCTGCAGCCGCTCGCTGAAATGGCTGGTCGAGATTGAGAGGTCCCGGGCGGAGTGGAACTGGCCGTCGAAGACGAAAGTGACGCTGGTGGTGTTCGCCCCCAGGTTCATCAGGGCTGCGCCCTTGTAGTCGGCCATGTCGTAGTTGGCTTCAAAGGTGTTGTAGAGGGCGAAGATATCCACGTCCACCACAGCCGGGCGAACGCCCAGGCTGTGGAGCAGCTCCAGGCGCCCTTCGAGCACCTCGTTCTTGGCCGCCACCAGCAGCACCCGCATCATGTTCTCCTCCTCGGAGACCTCCATGACCTTGTAGTCCAGGGTCACTTCCGAGATGGAGAACGGACTGATCTTCTCGACCTCCGAGTAGACCTGGGCCCGGGCCTCATCCTCCGACATGACCTGCATGGTCAGGGTATCGTGGAGTACGGCGAAGCCGGAGAGGCTGACCACCACGTTGGCGTTCTTGAGCTTGTTGCGCCGGATGACCTCTTTCAGGGACGCCGCGATCAGGTCGCGCTCACGTATCTCCCCGGAGACGATCGCCCCGGGCGGCAGGGATTCGAGATCGTAGCGGTCGAGCACGTAGCCGTGCGAACCATGGACGATCCGGGCCATCTTGATGGACGAGGACCCGATATCCAGACCGACGGTGCTCTTTCCCCGTTTCAGAAGGGCCATCTCACCTCAGCGCCGGGCCGGCGTGGCCGGATACGTGAACTGCGGACGGGCTCCGCGAACGGCGGACGGAGTCCGCGAGATCGGGCCAAGTATGTCTCTTTCGTCCTGTTTCTACTTCTTTACACCTAGACAGAGAGGACAACAATAGAATCTCCCTCGCTGGGTGTCAAGCGCCCTGGAACCGTTTTTCAGAACACATTCTGCGATATGTCGTAGCTCGGATCCAACTCCTTCCAGGCCAGGGTCATGACCCGTCCGGTGGTGGGGAAGGCCGGAGGCGGGTTGTTGGCCAGCCGGGCGTCGTAGACGTAGTCCTTGTCGTAACCGGAGACGATCTGGCCGGTACCCGCGTTAAAGGTCCCGACCGGCCCGCGCCGGTCCTGGATGATACCGCCGATCACCCGCAGGTAACCCCGGGGACTCCCGGAGGCGTAGTTCTGGGCCGTGAACGAGGTCCCCAGGGCCATGATGCAGGCCATGACGGTCTCATCCCCGGCATCCAGGTTGGCCGCTGTGTCGGCCATGTAGACGTTGCCGTCGGAGACCAGGCCGAGCAGATCGGTGCTGGACGAGTCGACCCGTGGGTCGGTCGTGTAGTAGATGTCGTCGTCGATATACATGTCCCCGCTGCAGGCCACCGTGAGCTGCCCCTTGAGTGTCCCCTTTATGTGACAGGTGCCGTCGACGTAGAGGACGCCGTTCTGTGGGACCTGGTAGACCACCGGCCCGCTTCCCAGGTCCACCGAGACGCTGGCGAAGTTGGTCGCCGGGTCGTAGTCCAGGATCAGGGTGGCGTTGGAGCCGAAATAGAGTCCCTCCGCTTCCTGGGCCTTGGAGCGGATCAGGCCGGTATCGCCGGGCAGGTCGACCGGATCGGCGTTGAAGGTGATCCCCTCCCGGAAGTCGGGATTGTTGGTCCCCGCATAGTAGTTGATGCTGGCCGCGGTAGTGGAGACCTCCTTGAGGAAGACCGGGTCGCCGTGGATGTTCAACTGGCTGTTGGAATGGACCGGACCGCGCAGGACGTCCCCGGTGTTGAACCACACGATGGTCCCCGAAGGCAGGCGTTCCATATCGGTGAAGTAGGCGAACTTGGCGAAGTTCTCCTGTCCCACCATCTCCTGGACCACCTTCACGATCGGGGCGCCGGGCACGGTGGCCCGTACCGTGATGGCCAAGTACTTGGTCGGTTTCCCCTCCAGATCGTCCATCTTGTCCACGTAGGCGGTGAACCGCCCCTGCAGGCTCCCCGCCCCGATCTGCTGATCGAGGTAGACGAGCACGGGGGCGCTGCGGGTGGCCCCCCCACCCTCCAGCGGGATGCCGAGCCCGTCCAGGTACTTGTGGACCTGCGCCACCCCCGCCTCGGCCAGGTAGAAGACTTGGGCATCCAGGCGCTGGTTGCCCGAGAGTCCGATCTCGGTGGTCGTGGAGTAGCTGGCCGCCAGCCCGGCCAGCAGGAGCACGACCAGCATCCAGAAGGCAGCCATCAGGGCCGAGCCCCGCTCCTGGCCCAGCCGGCCGGCCCGCAACCGCCCGACGATCCGCTTACGCCAACTTCGCAGTATCCGACGCATCCTCACCACCCCCCCCTTATTCCGGTACCTGGATCACGACCTCGCTCGAGCGGCCGCAGGCCGTGATGAAGCGGATCGACATGGCCGAACCGCGCATCTGGCCCGGCTGGAACTGGAGCTTGAACGTGATGGTCTCCCCGGCCGCGAACGGCACCGGAGTATGGAAGGTCGCCTCCAGCGGGGCCGGCTGGGCGGTCGCCGTATCCCAGACCTCCCCCGGGCCCCCCGCCTGGGTGCGGATGAGCTTGAGCAGGCTCCCTTCGGCCGACCAGTTCAGCTCCATCCCCAGCATGGTGATCGGCGTGTCCGCCCCGTTGGTGATGTCGAAGAAGAGGTTGTTCCCCTGGCTCTCCGCGATCGAGTCCCCGACGTAGAGGAAGTAATCGCAGGGGCTGGGGGCGGAGTAGCAGACCTCCACATCGTCGATGTTCCAGCCGCCGAACTGGGTGGAGCTGTTCGTCTTGAGGAACCAGCCGATCCGGACCGAGGAACGACCGCGCACGTACGGACTGAGGTCGATGTACTGCAGGCGCCAGCTGGTATCGACCAGGTCGGCCTGCGGGTTCTGATAGACCACCTGCCAGCCGGTCCCCACGTCCACCTTGATCTGGGCGGTATCCTTGTTGTAGCGCTCGACCGAGAGCCAGCGCCAGTAGGAGAGGGTGATGTAGCCCTCCTCGAAGGCGGAGAGATCGAGGGTGGGTGAGATCAGGTAGGAGTCGGCGCTGGAACGGTACTGTCCATCCGCGGAGCCCCGTCCCAGGTCGGTCCCCCAGACGCGGGAGCCTGAGTGGGCCAGCGAAGGGTCGAACGACTTCCCGTTGGGGGTGTTCAGCTCCCAGTCATTCCGGGTCCCGCCGTCGCTCCAGCCGATGTTCCCGCTCTCCATGTCGTCTTTGAAGATCGGGCAGCACTGGCAGGTCGCTCCGTACGGCTCGACCGGCCCGAACTCGTTACTGTTCTGCGACTCGATCATGTTCACGGCGTCGTAGGCGCGCACCACGTAGTAGTAGATGAAACCCTCGATCGGGGGAGCGGCCGAGTTGGCCATGTTGTCTTCCCAGCTGTAGGAGGCCGCATCGGTGGCGGTGACCGTACCGACCGAGCTCCCGTAGGCACCCGGTGTGGTGGTCCGGTAGACGTGATAGCGGGTCACCTGGTCGGAGCAGCCGCCGTCGTCGACCGAGGCGAGGAACTCGACCCGGATCGCGCGTGCCCCGGCCCCGTAGGTGTCGTAGGCGGCCGTGATCTCGGGCGCGCCCGGGCTGCCGTCGCTGAGCGCGCTGTCCTCGTTGGAGGGGTTGCTCTCCGAGGAGGAGTCCGTGTCGTAGGCGGTCAGCCGGTACCAGTAGACGTTGCCCAGCACCGGCGGGGCGGTCGGGTTGGTCTCGTGGGCGTCCGTCCAGGTGTAGGTGGCCGCGCCGGTGGCCGGGATGGTGATGATGTGGATCCAGCTGCCGGCCGTCCCGAGTCGCCGGTAGATGTAGTAAGAGTCGGCGGTGAAGGCCCCCGCCCCGTCGTCGGGGGAACGGGCCCAGTCCACCTGGATGTCGCCGTCCGATTCACAGGGCACGTCGGTGGCGGTCACGTTGGTGGGGGGGGCGACCGGCGGGTTGTCGCGCGGGGTGCCCTCCATGATGTTGGATTCGGCCGCCTTGTCGGTCGTCTTGACCTCGATGTAGTACTCGTAGGTCGTCCCGTTGATCAGGCCGCTGCCGCCGTTGTCGTCGGTGTAGATGTAGGTGTCGGAGAAGGTCACCGAGACGCTGGCGACCACCGAGAAGGTCGCGCTCCCCTTGACCCGGCGCCAGACGCGGTAGGTGGTGGGCGGCGGTGAGCAGGTCTCCGACATCGAGCGCCGCCAGGTCAGGATCAGTCCGGTGCCGTCGTCGGCCGGCCGGTCCGTTACGCTCTGCAGGCGGGGGGCCGAGAGCCCTTCACCGCTGGTGACGGGGCCGAACTCGTTGCTGTTCTCGCTGGCCACCCCCGACTGCACGGCCTGGATGATGTACCAGTAGTCTTTGCCGTTCTCCGGTTCGATGTGGGCGTCGTTGTACTCGTTGTCGTAGTAGTGGTACTGGGCCGTGCCCGTCGCCGCCAGGGAATCGATCAGGATCTTGGTGATGACGGTCGAATCGGCGACCACACCCCGGTAGAGCACATAGGTATCGACCCCGGTCTCCGAACCGTCGTCCTGGGGACTCTTGGTGAACTGCACGGTGATCTCGTTGCCGTCGTCGCAGGGGGTGTCCCAGGCGTCGGTGATGACCGGCGGGGCCGGGCCGTTGGGGAGCGGCACGAGGGGTCCGACCCAGGCCGAGGGGACCGACTCCTGCGGAGCGCAGTCCCAGGCCGCGATGTAGTAGTAGTACTCGGAGAAGTCGACCGGGGCGTTGAAGTTATCCACGTCCCCGTCGTCCTGGTAGACATAGGTGGTGTCGATCCCGAAGGCCTGCACCTGCCCCACTATCCCGACCTCCCCGGCCGCTCCCAGGCGCCGGTAGATCGAGTAGTACTGCACGTCATCCTCCCCCGAGTACTCGTCGGGAGAGGAGTCCCACTGGATGGTCAGGCTCCCGCCCCGGTCGTAGGGGGTGTCGTAACCGACCGGATTGAGCGGACTCGCCGGGTTGATCCCGCACAACACCAGTCCGGTGGGGTTGATCCCGACGTTGCGGGCCCGGATGCGGGCGCGCAGGGGGTACTCTCGGTAGGGATACGGGTTGCCGGAGACGCTGTGGGGCCCTTCGTAGCGCCGGTCGGGCCGTGCGGTCTCGACGGTGATGGTGAGGTCCACCTGGCGGATGTTGGGGAGCTGCGCCCGGGAGACCGGGGTCAGAGCAGTGATCTCCGCCTGGGAGAGTCGTCCGTTCCCGTCGGAGTCCCCCCACAGGGTGAACACATCGGGGGCGGTGAACGCTCCCCAGTAGGCGAAGATCGGCTCGGGGCGGTCACCATCGGGGTAGAGATTGGGGCCCCGCACGTTGTAGGCCAGCACGGCCGGCGGGTTGCCGTTGATCTCCTTGGTCAGCGTATAGACGTTCGGGTTGGGCGTTCCCGGCTGCCGGTCGGCGCTGGTGATCAGCCCGTCGTAGGTGCGATCGAGGGTCAGCCGGATGGTCTCCGACTCGTTCAGGTAGCGGTCGAGGAAACCGGGGAGGTTCTCGTTCTGCGGAGCGGCGGTGAAGTCGCCGGGGTGGTAGAGCGTGCCGTCGCTCAACGGCACCGCCGAGTCGCGCTGCATGGCGACGAACTGGTCGGAGAGGTTGGCGTTGAAGATGAGCTGGTAGGGCGCGGCATCGAGCCAGATCGGCTGCCGGTTGAACTGGTCGGTGAAGTAGCCCGCCTGCCGGATGTCGATGGCCAGCGAGTTCATCGCCACCCGCGCGTTCTGCTGGCTCTCCAGGACGTCCGCCTCGACCGTGTTGATGCGCGTCTGGGTCTGGAAGACGACCGCCATGGCCGAGAACATCACCGAGCTGAGCAGGAGCGCGACGATCAGTTCGATGAGCGTGAAGCCCGCTTCGCGGCGGCGGACCGCTCCGGGCCCGCCCGCGGTCATCGCCAGGGACTGGTGGTGCTGCCGCATCGGATCAACTCCCGTCAGAAGCGGGCTACCCGGCCGTGGAGCGTGACCTGACTGGTCTGTCCGGTCAGTCGCGTCCAGGTGACCATCACCGTCACGCTCTTCAACAGACTGCGCCCGAGCACGTCGAGACTGTCTGCCACCGTGACCGAGCGTGCGAAGCGCGTGAACTTCGGGTCTCCCCCTCGGATCTGCCCCTGGGCCTCACTCGGAAAGTTAGCCGAGGTGATCTGCGCGTACGTCGACTGGTTCAGGATCTCCTCCAGCCGGTCCTCGGCCAGGATCGTCGCCAGGGTGATGTGCTGCGCGAACCGGTTACCCTGGGTGACGGCCAGCATCACGGGCGCCAGACTCAACAGTCCCACCGAGAGCAGGACCATGGTCATGACGACCTCCACCAGGGTGAATCCCCCATCCCTCCGCACCCGGGGATCACCCTCCGCGCCCCGGGCCCGGTGCACCCTGCCGGACCCGGGGACGCGTCTCCGACCCGTCCATTGCTGCCGCCCGGTCACTTCCATGTCGGGTTCCCGGGCGGGTTGTATTCGAACGACCGGGCGTTGCCGGTCGGTTTGTAGATCACGATCGCCCGCTGTCCGCGCGGATCACCGCTCTGCAGGCGCTCGCTGAGCTGGATCATGATCACCCCCGTCTCCCGCGCGCTCCCGTTGGGATAGAACACACAACGCGGCGGTGAGCCCGCGAACGAAACGGGGCTGGTTATGGTGATCCCGTTGGGGAGGTCGGCCGCGGTCACCATCCCGAAGACCACCCCGCCCGGGAGGGTGAAGGGACCGACGACCCGTTCCCCCGGGTCGGGTCGCAGGTTGTTCCGGTTCTCCTCGACATAGTCCGGACTCGTGACCAGCCCGCCCCCTCCGCCGTCGTCGGCGAAGACCACGTAACTCCGGGCGGCGAGGCCGAACAGAACGACCCAATGGTTGCGCTCGTTGACCGCCCGCAGGCGCGCGTAGCGCAGGTTGGTGACCAGTTCCCGCTCCGCCGCGCTCAGTTTCTGGATCTGCATGTAACCGCGGAAGGTGGGGACGGATACCGAGGTGACGATCCCGATGATGACCACCACCATGAGCAGCTCGATCAGCGTGAAGCCCGCCCCGGGGAGCCGGCCGGGACGCCCCCACCTCCACACGGGTCTGCTTCCGGTACC
This sequence comes from uncultured Gemmatimonadota bacterium, assembly GCA_964519015.1. Lineage (GTDB taxonomy): Bacteria > Blakebacterota > Blakebacteria > Blakebacterales > CAYUVJ01 > CAZFHZ01. The sequence continues at coordinate 12,310 of CAZFHZ010000082.1, forward strand.
GCCGATCGTCACCGTCGTCCTCCCCACGCTCAGGCGAAGAAGCCGAGATACCACGCCCAGATCCCCGGACCGACCGTCAGGGCCAGCAGCGCCCCGGCGGCCAGGAAGGGTCCGAACGGGACCATGCGATCGCGTCCACCCAGGGCAAGGTAGGTCAGTCCTCCGACCGCCCCCAGCACGAACGCGGCGAACAGGGCCACGATCAGGAGCTGCCAGCCCAACAAAGCTCCCATCGCGGCCGCCAGCTTGATGTCCCCTCCCCCCATCGTGTCACGCCGGTAGACGGCATCTCCGACCAGGGCGATCAGGTAAAGCACCGCTCCGCCGCCGAAGGCGCCGACCAGTGCGGCCACCGGGGAGAGTCCTCCGGGCAGCAGCGAAGCCGCCAGCGCCCACCCGAGCAGCGGCAGGGTCACCCGGTCGGGCAGGAGGCGGTGTTCCAGGTCGATCCCGGTCCCCACGATCAGACCGAGCACGAAGAGCGCCTCGACCCCGAACCGGACGACCTCCCCACCGGTGTGGTACCACAGGCCCAGGAAGACCAAGCCGGTGGCCGCCTCGACCAGTGGATAACGAGGGCTGATACGCGCTCCACAGTCCCGGCAGCGGCCTCTCAGCAGAGTATATCCGAGCAGGGGCACGTTGTCATGCCACCGCACCCGCGCACCGCAGGCGGGACAGTGCGAGGGGGGCGTGACGACCGACTCCCTCCTTGGCAGGCGGTGGATGCAGACGTTGGCGAAACTCCCCGCCACCAGCCCGAGCACGGTTGCGATCCACGGCCCCAGCAACCTCTGCAGTTCGTTCCAACCCACCCGATCCCTGCCCTTCTGTGCGGGCGCCGGCCCCGGTAACCGGAACCAGCCCCCGATACAGAGAAAGCACCGGGGGACCCTGCGGGGGCTCCCGGTGCTCTCCCCTGGTGTCCGGCTCCCGGTCTTACGGCGTGATGGTCGTAGGCGTGACGGTAAGCTGGGTCCGAGCCCGGTCCTTGGCCTTTACGACCAGCACGAAGGTGTCGGGAGTGGCGCTGGCGTAGCTCAGGAACGTCCACGCTGCGTCGGTCTCGTTCGAGATCTGCACGTAGTCGCTGATCGCCTGGAAAAGCGTGGTGTACGAGGTCACCGTGGCAGCATTCGGGAAGGCCGAGGTGTCGTTCTCGGCCTGGTACATACCGAGCCCCTGCTTGACGGTGGCCAACTCGGCCTTGGCGGCGCCGATCTTCGCCTTGTCGGACACGCCCTGGAACCGTGGGATGGCCACGGCGGCCAGGATGCCGATGATCACGATGACGATCAGCAGCTCGATGAGGGTGAAACCCTTCTGGTTACGGATCATGCCGCTTCAACCTCCGCTAATGAATGGTGTCCTGGAACGCATGAATGCCATCTGGTTATCACGGCAGAAACCGTGCCAGCCCTCGAAACAGGCCCGGAAAACGACGAATCACATTGTCCGACAACAGATTAACGGACCCAAGCCACTCGACTCCCATCGCCCGGAACACATCGGATGATGCGCCACACCGCCAGAGGTGTCTTGCAGGATGCAACACCCGCCCCTCCCGGCTCCACCAGAGCCGGTCGGAGCAGCCGGATCCCGGTATCAGCGGGTCCGGAAACGGAAGCTGATGACCGCCTGCTGGACGACCTGGGGAGCGGCCGTGGGGAGCGGCTGGAACTTCCACTGGCGCAGTGCGTTGAGGGAGGCCTCTTCGAGTGCCGGTTCACCTTTCTGGAGAGGCCGGATGCCGCTCACCTCGCCGGCCGGGGTGACCTCGAACCCGAAACGCAGTACGACCTCGCGCTCTACCCCGGCCGGGACCTGGGGGAGCACGCTCCGCACTACTTCCCGCCCCGCGCCCACCCACTCGATCTGCCATGGCCCGGTCGGTCCCGTCATCGGGTTCTCCCCCGGGGGACCACTGATCCCCACCACCCCGGTCGGAGCGGTCCGCTTGGCCCCTTCCGGGGTGCCTAGTGCGGTGGGGGGACGCTCCAATCCCGGTCGGGTCAACTGTTCGGCCAGGCTGGCCGGGCGCTCCGGGGTGGTTGGAGGCTGCTGTCGCAACGGGGTGGTGACCACCGGGTCGGGCGGGACGGGAGTGGGACGGTGTTCGGGCAGCTGGACCCGGTCGCTCGCCGGCTGGGGCCGGGGGGCGGTGGCGACCGGCGTCCCCTGGTCGGGTTCGACGGATCCCCGGGAGGGGGCCATGGGGGCTTCCAGGAAGAGGAGTTCAGCCAGCGGTTCGGGCAGGGTGGTGGTGCTGACCGCCACCAGCAGGCAGATCAGCATCAGGAGGACATGGAAGAGCCCCGAGGCGAGCCAGCCCTGCACCCGACCGTCGTGGAGCGTGAGGGTCACGGCCGGCCGCCCTCCTCAGGCTTCCGCG
>CAZFHZ010000083.1:0-14459 GCA_964519015.1 uncultured Gemmatimonadota bacterium
GCGGCGGACCGGGCCCGGCGGCGCCTGGGGGATTTCCTCGAACGGCTCGGTCCCCAGGCCCGGCCGTGGGTGGTCCGGGAACTCGAACCCGTTCCGCCGGTGGACTGGGCGAACCAGTGGCGCTATCACTTCCCGCCGCTGCCGGTGGGGGATCGCCTGATCGTGGTCCCTCCCTGGAAGCGCTCGGCCGTGGAAGGACGGCTGCCCATCGTGCTCCAGCCCGGGATGGCCTTCGGGACCGGACGGCACCCTTCCACCGTGATGGTGCTGGAAGCCCTGGAGCGGCTGGTGCCGCTGACCCGCGGTCCCCTGCTCGATGTGGGCTGCGGTTCGGGCATCCTGGCCATCGGCGGGGTGCTGCTGGGCGCGCCGGCCGCGGTCGGGTTCGACTACGACCCGGACGCGGTCACCTCGGCCCGGCAGAACGTGGCCCTGAACGGCCTGACCGGACGGGTCCACCTCTTCCGCGCCCGCTTCCCCGAGACCGCCCTGCGCGCCCCCTTCCCGCTGGTTATCGCCAACGTCTACTTCACCTTCTTCCGGCTGCACGCCGGGCGGCTCCTCGACCTGCTCGCTCCCGCCGGGCAGCTGCTCGCCTCCGGACTGCAGGCACAGGAAGGGGAGGGGGAGGCGGTCCGCGCCCAGCTCGAGGGACTCGGACTTGAGGCGCACATCGCCGCCCAGCGGGAAGGCTGGGTGCTGGTGGAGGCCCGCCGGCCGTGAGCGAAGAGGTCTGCACCCTGGTCCCGGGACCCTTCCGGGTGGGCGAGCATCTCCGCCCCTCCCCGGAGGAGGCGCACCATCTGGTGCGGGCGCGCCGGCTCGGCCCGGGGGAGGAGGTGTGGGCCCTCTCCGGAGACGGGGAAGCGGCCCGCTGCCGGATCACCGCGACCACCCCGGAGTGCGAACTGGAGGTCCTGGAGTGCCATCCCGAATGGCGGGAACCCCGGCGGCGGGTGACCCTCTATCCGGCCCTGGTGCGTCCCGTCCGGCTCGACCAGATGGTCGAACAGGGGACCGCCCTGGGGATGCATGCACTCCGGCCCCTGCTGACCGAACGGGTCGAGCGCACCGGAGTGAGGATCGACCGCTGGCGGCGGATCGCCCGTGAAGCCGTCAAGCAATGCGGCCGCGCCCGCCTCCCCGAACTGGACGGGCCGCTCACCCTGGACGAACTGCTGGCCGCTCCGCCCGAGGTGCTGCTCCTGCTGGAGGCTTCGGCCCATCTGGGGCTGCGAGAGCTGGCCGCCGATCCCGTCCGGCTCGATGCGCAGGCCCACATCGGGGTGGTGATCGGGCCCGAGGGGGGACTGAGTCCTTCGGAGCGCGAACGGATCGTCGCGGCCGGGGCCATCGAGGTCGGGCTCGGGCCGCGACGACTGCGCAGTGAAACGGCCGCCCTGAGCGCCCTGGCCCTTCTGACGGCGGTCTGAGCCCGCAGATTGGGCTTGCCGCCCCTCGCTTCTTCGGCCTTCTTTTCCCCTCGTTCCTCTGCGGCGCGGTTGCGGCCCGCCTCCGGACGCGTACGCCCCGACCTCGCCCGCAGACCCATCGACCCTGGCCCGGGAACGTCGATGTCCCTACTCCTCCAGACCATCCAGGACGACCTGAAGAAGGCCCTCAAGGGAGGGGACCGCCCCCGGGTGGAGACCCTCCGTTACCTCCTCGCGCACCTCCAGAACGCCCGCATCGCCAAGCAGGCCGACCTGACCGACGAGGATGTGCTCGGGGTACTGGCCCGACAGGCCAAGACCCACCGTGAATCGATCGAGGCCTTCGGCCAGGGGGGACGGAGCGACCTGGTCGACAAGGAGAGTCGGGAACTGACCATCCTGGAGGGCTACCTGCCCGCCCAGCTCGACGAGGCAGGAGTACGGGAGCGCCTGCAGGCGCTCATCACCCGGGAGAGCCTGAAGGGAGCGGCCGACCTGGGCCGCTTGATGAAGGTGGCCATGCCGGAGCTGCGGGGACAGGCCGACGGAGGCCTCGTCAGTCGGCTGGCCCGCGAGGAACTGGAACGCACCGGCGCTTGATGCGGACACCCCGTTGAGCCTTTTCCATCTGGATCGTCTCGACTTCGGGCTGCTGCTCGAACGGATCGCCACCGGCTGCTACACCCCCCGGGGTCGACGCCACCTGGTCGGCCTGCAGCCGGCTCCCGATCTCCCCTCCCTGGAGCGCCGCCAGGCGGTGGCGGCCGAACTCGCCCGCCTGGGAGGGGGGGAAGACCGGATCCCCCTGGAGATCCTCCCCGAGGTGGATCCCCTGATCATCCTGCTGGCGCACCCAGGGACCCGGCTGGACGGACCACAGTTGTGGGACCTGCGTAGCGTCCTGCACAGCCTGGAGGTCCTCTCCGCCTGGCTCGGCCGCAGCGGCCGCGGCCGCCTGGAGGCCTTCCTCGCTTATCACGGTGCGCCGGCCCGCTACCGGGAGGAGGTGGGCGCCCTGGAGGCCGCCCTGGCCCCCGGCGGAGAGGTGCGCGACGAGGCCAGTCCCGAGCTGGCCCGGTTGCGCCGCCGGCTGCGCGGTCTCGAGGAGAAGTGGCGGGCGCGGGCGCAGGAACTGGCCGCCGCCTGGCACGCCGAGGGGCTGGCCCAGGAAGCGGAACCCACCCTGCGCCAGGGGCGCTTCGTGGTGGCGGTGCGGGCCGAGCAGCGCGCCCGCGTGCCCGGCGTGGCGGTGGACCGCTCCCGGACCGGACAGACTTTCTTCATCGAACCGCTCGAACTCTCCGACCTCTTCCTCGAACTGCGGGAGACCCTCGAGCTGGAAGAGCAGGAGGTGGCGCGCATCCTGGCCGGGTTGACCTCCCTCTGCGCCGTCCGGGCCGGAGAACTCGATGCCGACCTCGACCGGCTGGCCGTCCTCGACGCCGCCCAGGCCGCGGCCGGGTTCGAGGAGGCCGGGCCGCTGAGCCTGCCCGAGGTGGACGCGGCGGGAGAGCTGCGCCTGCTTCTGGCCCGGCACCCGCTGCTGGGCGGACGGCTGAGCTGGCGCCGGGTGGTCCCCCTCACCCTCGAACTGGATACCGCCCGTCGCACCCTGGTCATCTCCGGTCCCAACAGCGGGGGGAAGACGGTTGCCCTCCAGACGGTCGGTCTCTGCGCCGCCCTGGCCTTGTGCGGCCTGCCCATCCCGGCTGCCGAGGGGAGCCGTCTCCCCTTCCTGTCGGCCGTGCTGGTGGACATCGGCGACGAACAGTCGCTGGAGGCCGACCTTTCCACCTTCACCGCCCACGTCCAGCGACTGAAGGCCATGCTCGCCCCGCAGGAGGGAGCCAAGCTCTGCCTCATCGACGAGGCGGGGGCCGGGACCGACCCGGCCCAGGGGGCGGCCCTGGCCATCGCCGTGCTTGCCTCGCTCACCGCCGATGGGGCCTGGACGGTCTGCACCACCCACAACGGACGCATCAAGGAAGTGGCCGCGGCCACGCCGGGCATGCTCAACGGCAGTATGGTCTTCTCCAACCAGAGCCTGACCCCCACCTACGAGTTCCATCCCGGTACGCCGGGCCGCTCCTTCGCCTTCGAAATCGCTCTGCGGGCCGGGCTGCCGGAGGAGGTGGTGAGCCGGGCGCGGGAACTGCTCGATCCGGCGGCGCGACGTCTGGACGAGGTGCTCTCCGATTCGGAGGAGCGGCTCGAGGCGCTCCGCCGCCGGCAGCAGGAGACGGAGATCGAACATCGGCGTGCGCTCGCCGAGCACCAGCGCTGGCAGAAGCTGGCCGACGAACTCGCCGCGGATGCCGCCCGGCGGCGCGCTCAGGCGGCCCGGGAGACCGAGTCGCTGGTCATCCAGGCCCGTCGCCGGATCGAGGAGGCGGTCCGGCTGATCCGGGAGGAGCAGGCCTCCCGCGGTTCGATCCGCCGGGCCCGGCAGGCCCTGCAGGAGGTTGCCGCCGAGAATGAGGCGCTGGTCCCGGCGGTCCCGGCGGCCGCACCCGGATGGTCCCCCACTACCGGGGAACGGGTCTGGATCCGACCGCTGGAACGGGCCGCGGTGGTGCAGTCGGTCTCGGGGCGGCGGGTCCGGGTCGAGAGCAGCGGACTCTCGCTCGAGGTGGGGCCCGGTGACCTGCGTCCGCTCACCGAGCGGGAGCGGGAGAGGGAGAACGGACCCGCCCCGCCCCGCCGCACGTGGGGGGTGCATCTCCCGATCATGTCGTTCCCCCAAAGAATCGTGCTGATCGTTGGCCGGGCCGAGCTGGCCCGGCAGCGACTGGAGAAGTTCCTCGACGACGCGCTGCTGGCCGGCGTAAGCGACGTGCGCATCGTCCACGGGGTGGGGGGGGGCGTGCTCCGGCGGGTGGTGGAGGAAGTGGTGGCGGCCCATCCCGAGGTGGCCGAGTTCGGCCTCGACCGGGAGAGTCCCGGTGGATACGGGGTCACCCTGGTCCGCTTCCGGGGCGGCGAGCCATGAGGTTCGACGACCGTTTCCTGGAGGAGGTCCGCGCCGCCACCGACATCCTCGAGGTGATCGGCCCCTACGTGAAACTGAAGCGGAGAGGGCAGAACTGGTTCGGGCTCTGTCCCTTCCACAACGAGAAGACTCCTTCCTTCTCGGTCAATCCGGGCCGTGGGTTCTACTACTGCTTCGGCTGCGGGGCGGGGGGGGATGTGGTGACCTTCCTGATCGAGCACGTCGGGATGGAGTTTGCCGAGGCCGTGGAGGAACTGGCCAACCGGGCGGGCATCCCCATCCCTCGGCGTACCTCCGATCCCGACGCCGGCAAGCGCGATCGCTTGCGGGATGCGCTCGAGGCGGCCGCCCGCTTCTACCAGGCCCAGCTCAAGGGAGGTGCCGGCAAGGACGCGGTAGCCTACCTCAAGGGACGAGGCATCGACGGCCAGACGGCCAAGTCCTTCCGACTGGGCTACGCCCCGCACGGCTGGGAGGAACTGACCCGCCACCTGCAGGAGCAGGGCTTCCCGGAGGAGGTGCTCCGGCAGGCCGGCCTGGTCAAGCGCCGTGAGGGAGGCGGTCACTACGACGTCTTCCGCGACCGGCTGGTCTTTCCCTTCCTCGACCGGCGCGGCCATGTGATCGGATTCGGGGCCCGCCTGCTCTCCGACGATGCCGAGGGACCGAAGTACCTCAACTCCCCGGAGACCCCCCTCTACCAGAAGGGACATGTACTCTACGGGCTCCCGCAGGCGGTCGAGACGATGCTGCGGGAGGAGCGGGCCGTACTGGTCGAGGGCTACTTCGACGTGCTCAGCCTGCACCAGGCGGGGATCGCCGGGGCGGTGGCCGCCAGCGGTACCGCCTTCACCGACCGGCAGGCGCAGCTGCTCAAGCGGCTGGTCCGCCGGGTCGTGCTGGTCTTCGATGCCGATGCGGCGGGGGTGAAGGCGGCCGGTCGCTCCTTCGCCAGCCTGGCCCGTGAGGGGCTCGATATCTCCTTCGTGCCGATGCCCTCCGGGGAGGATCCCGACACCATGGTGCGGAGCGAGGGCCCGGAGGCCTTCCGCTCCCGCCTGCAACATGCCGAGGGCCTCGTCTCCTTCTATCTGGGCCGGCTCGACCCGCCCATCGAGCAGCTCCCGATCGGTGCTCGGGCCGACGCCGTCCGCGGCCTGCTGGAACTGCTGGCCGCCGATGCTGACACCCTGCGCCGTGAGATGAACCTGGAACTGCTGGCCGGTCGGATCGGCCTGGACGCGGGTGTGCTGCGCCGGGAACTGGACCGGCTCGCCGCCCAGCAGGTGTCGGTCCCGTCCGGGAGCCCCTCGCGCGCCATCCCGTCCCCCCTGGGACGGCTCGAAGCGGGCATCCTTCGGCTGCTGCTGGTGGACGGAGCGGCCCGGGAACGACTGATGGACGAGCTGGAGCCGGACGACTTCCGCGATCCGCGGGCACGTGCCCTCTTCGACGCCATCGGCCGTCAGGGGGGAGCGGGGGGCGCACCGGACACCGGCCAACTCATGGACCGGCTGGACACCGGCGGGCGGGGCCTGCTGGCCGGGCTGCTCGCCCGGGAGGAAGGGGATGAGGAGGGCACGCCGGAGGAACTCCTCAAAGCGATCGCCGGACGCCGGGTGAAGGAACGCCGGCGCCACCTGAGAGACTCGATCGAACAGGCGCGCCGGGCAGGGGATGAAGAGACCCTGGCCCGCTTGCTCAAGGAATACCAGGAGATGCGGTTGTGAACGAACTGTTCGAGAAAAAGGGCCTCGAGAAACTGAAGGCGGCCGCCCGTCACGAGCGGGTGATGAGCTATCAGAAGGTCAACGAACTGCTGCCGGACGACTACGACGACCCCGACGAGATCGACGCCGTCTACGAAGCACTGCGCGGACTGGGGATCGCACTGGTCAACGAGGAGGACCTCCACGACCGGGAAGAGGACGGGGGGAAGACCCGCACCGCCGAGCCGGGACCGGAGGAGGGCGGGCCGATCGAGCAGGGGGAGCATCCGGAGACAGAGGAGGAGACGCGCTACGTGGCCCCTTCCGGCGAAGAGGAGGAATGGGAGGGGTACAGCGAGGAAGAGGGGGAGGGGACCGCGCGCCGGGAGCGTCCGGACGAGGGCATCGGGCGGATGAAGTTCGACGACCCGGTGTGGATCTACATGCGCGAGATGGGACGGGTGCCGCTGCTCGACCGGGAGGGGGAGATCCGAATCGCCCGCCGCATCGAGAATGCCCAGCACGGCATCGAGCGCACGCTGCTGCGCAACCGGGCCTGTTACGAGATGGTCTCCAGCCTCGGCCGGCGGGTCCGCGCAGGCAAGCTGCGGGTGGACGAGGTGGTCGACGGAGAACTGCGGGACGGGAAGTCGGGGCCCGCCAAGGACCGCTTCCTCAACCTGGTGACCGATCTGGAGAAGCGCCAGAAGGCCGTGGACAACGTGCGGGCCGAGATGCGCAAGTGCCGTTCCGGAAAACGCTTGGAGGCGCTCGAAGCCAAGTTCACCGAGTCGTGCGAGACCACCTGGGAGATCTTCAACCGCATGAACATCCATCCGAACTGGATGGACATAATGGTCGAGGCGATGGAGAAGCAGCTCGACGCCATGGAGGGGACCGAGACCGAGATCCGTGCCATCGAGGAGAAGGTCAACGCCGACCGGGAGGCCATCCGTCAGTTCACCCGCAAGTCCACCCCCGCCTCCTTCCGTCACGAGGTGGAGGCCCGCACCGGCCTGAAGCGGGAACTCCTCTCCGACCTGGCCCGGGAGATCGCCAACATCGACCGGCGTATCCGGCGAATCGAGCAGGATGCCGGCTCCGACATGGAGCACCTGCGGGAGGACCTGCTGCGTATCCGGCGCCTCGAGCTCGAGCGGGAGCGGGCCAAGGAGGAGATGGTCGAGGCCAACGTGCGGCTGGTCATCTCGATCGCCAAGAAGTACACCAACCGCGGCCTGGAGTTCCTCGACCTGATCCAGGAGGGGAACGCCGGTCTGATGCGGGCGGTGGAGAAGTTCGACTACAAGAAGGGCTACAAGTTCTCGACCTATGCGACCTGGTGGATCCGTCAGGCGATCACCCGGGCCATCGCCGACCAGGCCCGCACCATCCGGGTGCCCGTGCACACCATCGAGGCGATCAACAAGATCCTCCGTTCCAGCCGTGCCATGGTCCAGGAGAACGGGCGGGAGCCGACCATCAACGAGCTGGCCGAGCGGCTCGACATGCCCATCGGCAAACTGCGCACCGTCATGAAGGTGGCCCACAATCCGATCAGCCTCGATAAACCGGTAGGGGACGACGAGGGTTCCCAGATGGTCGATTTCATCGAGGACCCCAAGGCGGACTCCCCGGCCCGGATCGCCGCCGCCTACATGCTCCAGGAGCAGATGAACAAGGTCCTCTCCACCCTCACCGCGCGCGAGGAGCGAGTCATCCGGCTCCGCTTCGGCTTGGGGGACGGTCAGCCCCGCACCCTGGAGGAGGTCGGTAACATCTTCAACGTGACCCGGGAACGGATCCGGCAGATTGAGGCCCAGGCGCTGCGCAAGCTCAAGCACCCCAGCCGGCGCAACAAGCTGAACGGGTACAACAACCTCCCATGAGGATGCGCCCGCTTCCCGGCATCCGGGCCGCCGCCTGTGCGGTCGGCATCCTGCTGGTGGTCGCGTCGGCCCCGGTGGTCCGCGCCTCGGGGCCGCACGGCAGTGACCGGGCCCGGCCGACGGTGGTCCTGGACGCCCTCCAGGCCGAACGGGACCGCGCCTTTGGTGGCCTGGCCGGGGTCGGGCCGGCCCCCCTCTACTACCTCGCCTACGCCCTGACCGACGAGTGTGAGACGCTGCTGGAGGCCGTCCCCGGCGCCCTGGCCCACGAATCGAGTCGCCGCGACCGCTGGATCGATGTCGACCTGAGGGTGGGCGCCCCCGACTTCGACAACACCCGGGAATCCCGGACCCTGGGTGCCACCACCTGGCAGGATCGGGTCCGGGCTCCCCTCGACGACGACCCGCTGGCGCTGCGGAGCGCCCTCTGGGACCGCACCGAGCGGGTCTGGCGCCAGGCCCAGGAACGCTACGCCAACCTGCGCAGTGAGGTGCAGATGGCCGCTCCCCGGGGGGATGCCTCGGCCGATTTCAGCGCCGCCGAACCGGTCCGATTGGAAGCTCCCCTGGCCGGGCTGGATCCCGACCTGGCGGCCTGGCGGGCCAGGCTGGTCCGTCACGCCTCCCTCTTCCTGGACCACCCACAGCTGGTTGGTGCCCGGGTCGACCTGGCGGTTTCCACTACCGACCGCTACCTGGTGGATACCGGTGGCACCCGGGTGGTCACCTCGGCCCCCTCGGTCCGTCTCTCGGTCTACGCCGAGACCAAGGCCGAGGACGGGATGGTACTCTACCTGGCCGAGGTCTGGGACCGCTCCGAGCCGTCCGGACTGCCCGGTGAAGCCGAGGTGGACACCGTCATCCGCCGTCTGATCGCCGACCTGGAGGCCCTCCGGACCGCCCCGGTCACCGAGCCGTACACCGGACCGGCCATCCTGCTGAACCGGGCGGCCGGGGTCTTCATCCACGAGATCTTCGGTCATCGGGTCGAGGGGCACCGCCAGAAGAGCGAGGAAGAGGGGCAGACCTACACGGCCAAGATCGGGGAACGGGTCATGCCCCCCTTCCTGGACGTCTTCGACGACCCCACCCTGACGGTCTATGCCGGCGAGGACCTCAAAGGCCACTACGAAGTGGACGACGAGGGGGTCCGGCCCGAGCGGGTAGACCTGGTCAGGCAGGGGGTTCTCCGGGCCTTCCTGATGTCGCGCAGCCCGATCGCCGCCCAGTCCACCAGCAACGGACACGGCCGGCGGGAGACCGGTTACAGGCCCGTCGCCCGGCAGGGCAACCTGATCGTGCAAAGCTCGAAGTCCGTCTCGTATGCTAAGCTCAGACAGCAACTTATAGACCTCGTCAAAAAGCAGAAAAAACCCTACGGCCTGATCTTCGCGGACATCTCGGGAGGCTTCACCTTGACCGGGCGGAGCCTCCCCCAGAGCTTCAAAGTCGAGCCGCTGCTGGTCTGGCGGGTCTACCCCGATGGTCGGCCCGACGAACTGGTCCGGGGGGTGGACCTGGTCGGCACCCCGCTGACCAGCCTGAGCCGGATCGTGGCCGCCGGGGACGACCCGGCCGTCTTCGACGGGTGGTGTGGGGCCGAGTCGGGGCAAGTGCCGGTTTCGGCAGCCGCCCCCTCCCTGCTGGTCTCCGAGATCGAAGTGGAGAAGCGGCGTACCTCCCCGCTGGCCGGACCGCTCCTGGAGCCCCCGCCGCATATCCGACCCGGGTCGGAAGGGGATGACCCGGTCCTGGCCGCCATGGAGGACGAACTGACCCGTTCCATGGACGAACTGTCTCTCCCTGAGGGCGACCGGCCGTACCACTTGCGGTATACTGTGCTGGACCGGGACGCCTGGATCCTCCGGGCCTATTTCGGTGCTCTGACCATCGACCGGCCGGATCGGGACCGGACGCTGACCGCCGAACTGAGGGTGGGGGATCCCCGGGTCGACAACACCCGCTTCGTCACCCTCAACCGTGGACCCTGGCGGCCCGAACAGGAAGACCTCCCGGTGGCGGCCGATTACGGATCGGTGCGCCGGGGGCTCTGGCAGGCCACCGACCGGGCCTTCAAGGACGCCGTCGCCCGCCTGGCCGCCAAACGCAGCTGGCTGCGCCAGTCGGCTCCCAAGGACCGGCCACCGGATTTCTCGGCCGCCACCCCCCTCCGCGCGGTCGAGCCCGGCCCGCCCTCCGGGCTGGACCGCGACCTCTGGCGCGAGCGCCTGCGGGCGGTCACCGCCCGTTTCCGGGACGATCCCCTGGTCGGAGAGGCCCAGGCTCAGCTCCAGAGCGATGCTTCGATCCGGCGCATGATCGACAGCGACGGCGGGCTGGTGCGGGCGCCCCGGGTCCTGTTCGAACTGGTCCTCTCGGTCCGGGGACGGGCCTCCGACGGCAGCCCCCAGGTCGTCTACCGGCTCTGGCGGACCCCGGACCCGGCCCAGCTGCCCGACGAGGTGACGCTGGCCGCCACGGCCGACACGCTGCAGGAGGAACTCCATACCCTGCTGGACGCCCCGGAAGGGGAACCCTACATCGGTCCGCTCCTGCTGACCGGGGAGGCCGCGGGCGCCTTCCTGGCCCAGGTCCTGGCGGCCGGACTGGCCAACCCGCGCGGACCCGAGTTCGAGGAAGAGACCTTCGCCCGATTCTTCGACGATGCCGGTACGCTCAGTCAGCGTTTGAACCGGCGCGTGCTCCCCGAGGACGTCCAGGTGCGGGACGACCCGCTCCTGGAGCGCTGGGAAGGCCGGAGCCTGCTGGGTCATTATGCCGTGGATGAAGAAGGGATCCCGGCCGTCCCACTGGAGGTGGTCACCGACGGCTGGCTGCGCAACCTGCCCATGAGCCGTACCCCGACCCGAGAGCGGACGGGTTCCAACGGACATGGCCGAGCCGCCTTTGGGTTGCCGGTGCTGGGCAAGCCCTCCAACCTGCTGGTGTCCAGCACGGCACCGCAGAGCGATGAAGGGATGCGGGCATTGCTTCACGGACTGGCCGAACGCTCCCAGCTCCCCTACGTACTGGTGGCCGAACGCCTGCACGACCCGATCGTCCAGGGCCGCTTCGACCGGGAGGGGCTGGTGCAGCAGCGGCTCGAGGACAGCCCGGCGGCCAATCCGATGGTCGTACGCCGCCTCTGGCTTGACGGACGGGTCGAGATGGTGAGGGGCTATCGCTTCGAAGGCGTGGACGCGCGCACCTTGCGCGATATTGCGGCGCTCGGGGAGAATCCGCACCTGGTACAGGCTCTGCTCGACGGAGCCACGGGGGATGGGGTGCCGATCAGCGTGATCGCCCCCGACCTGCTGCTGGAAGAAGTGACGCTTACCCCCATGGGCGGCCGCCGGCCGGTCCTGCTCCCGCTGGGACGGCCGTTGCCCGTGAATGGAACGGAACGAGGAAGGAGCGGTACGTGGTGACCTTCAGTGAGAATGCGTTGGCCGAGATCAGCAGCCTGATGGCGGCCCAGGAGGAGCCGGGTCTGGCCCTGCGGCTGTCCGTGCTGGGGCGCGGTCCGGGCGGCTTCCGCTACGACATGGCTTTTGTGAAGCAGGAGAGCCGCCACGAGGAGGACCAGGTGGTCGACCTGAAGGCTTTCCATCTCTTCATGGATCCCGTCAGCGCGGGCAAACTGGAGGGGGCCTCGGTCGATTACGTCAATCAGGACGGTCGCCGCGGCTTCAAGATCGACAACCCCAACGCCGCCTGGAAGGACCCCCTCGCCGCCCGGGTCCAGCAGGTGCTCGACGAGCAGATCAACCCGGGCATTGCCATGCACGGCGGATACGTCATTCTGGAGGATGTGCGGGACGGGGTGGCCTACGTCACCATGGGGGGGGGCTGCCAGGGTTGCGGCATGGCCCACGTCACCCTCAAGGACGGGGTGGAGGCGCAACTGCTGGAAGCGGTGCCCGAGATCAAAGAGGTAGTCGACCTGACCGACCATTCCTACGGCTCCAACCCGTACTATCGCTGAGCCCGAGTCCGGTCGTGACGCCCACTGACGCCCTGGGACGGTCCCTGAAGGACTTGCGCATCTCGGTCACCGACCGGTGCAACTTCCGCTGCCGCTACTGCATGCCGCACGAGCACTACACCTGGGTGCGGCATGAGGAAGTCCTCACTTTCGAAGAGATTGCACGGCTGGCGCGTCTATTCCTGGAGTTGGGGGTGCGTCGGATCCGGCTGACCGGCGGGGAACCGTTGGTGCGGGCCGACCTGGCCGAACTGGTGGGCATGCTGGCCGGGCTCGACGGTCTGGAGGACCTCTCCCTGACCACCAACGGAGCGCTGCTCGCTCCCCGGGCGGGCGACCTGAGGGCAGCCGGCCTGCAGCGCCTCAACATCAGCCTCGATACCCTGCGCCCCGAGGTCTTCCGCACCCTCACCCAGCGCGACGACCACGCCCGGGTGCTGGAGGGGATCGTGGCCGCGCGGGCGGCCGGATTCGAACGGATCAAGCTCAACTGTGTGGTTCAGCGGTGTGTCAACGACGGGGAGATACTCGATTTGGTGCGCTTCGCTCGCGCCCACGACTGCGACCTTCGCTTCATCGAGTTCATGGATGTGGGCATGGCCAACGGCTGGAGCGCCGACCGGCTGGTGCCGGCGGCCGAGATCCTGGACCGGATCCAGGCCCTCTATGCGCTCGAACCGGCCTCCCAGCCGCGCGGGAACACTCCCGCCGAGTCGTGGCGCTTTGCCGACGGGCGAGGGGGCCTGGGCGTCATCGCCTCGGTCACCCGCCCCTTCTGCGGAACCTGCACCCGGGCTCGACTGACCACCGAAGGCCAGCTGGTCACCTGTCTCTTCGCCGCCCGGGGATTCGACCTGAAGACCCTGCTGAGGGGTAGGGCGGGGGATGATGCGATCCGGGAGACGATCCAGCGGGTCTGGAGCGCCCGCACCGACCGCTACTCCGAAGAGCGTTTCACCGACCCGCAGCACCTCGAAGGCTACCGCACGGCCGGCCGCGACCGCCTGGAGATGATCCGCCTGGGCGGGTAGGGAGGATGGGGACCTCGGACTGAGCCGGGGGTGTCGGCTCGTCCGTTCAATCCGCCGGCCGGTCCTTCCAGTTCCACCACTTCGAAAGCACCGGGTCGTCCGAACCGTTGGCAGCGCAATGCACCGCGCAGCGGAACACATACAGCACGCAGCGGTCCATCTTCCCCCCGCGCATCCGGGTCAATCGCCGGTACATCCGTTCCGGGTCCTCACCCCGCAGGTCGGCGGGCTCCTTGTAGCCCAGGTCGGCCAGGTCCCGGGCCATGCTCGGTCCGACCCCCGGCAACGCCTGCAGTGGATTCTTCTTCATCCGTACCTCCTTCATCAACTCTCGAGGTCGAAGTCGCACCCGTGAGCCGTTGAAGAAACTGGCAAGACTCACTAGCATGCTCAAGACCATTCCCCAGATCATGTCCACTACAGTGACTAGAATCGGCCAGTCCTTATCAGGAAACCGGATCACATTGACCGCAACAATATCCCTGCGATCCCTGCGTTTCTGAAGCGCCGCTGCGATCATGACAGCCGAAGTTACACCGCATAGCACGCTCACAATAGCGATACCCAGCAGGATGCCGCTTACGGAGGCAAAGTGGCGATCACGAGGTTGAATCGGTCATTGTCGGCTGATGACAGCTATATGCGCTTATTGGACGGTTTACGGCCAAAGTTACTCGTCGAGCCCAAACATCTTCTTCATGGCTCTCGTGGGAAACAGTCTTGCGAGCTTCTCGCCGTGCCACTTGACGAACTTGCGGGTGCACTCGTCACAAATATCCACGGTTCGATGTTCGTCGATTCGTAAGCTGTGGAACTCGGGTCTGTAATTCTCGATCGACTTATCGCAAAGCACGCATCTCACAGCGGAAATTCTCCATTCACTAGGATGCCGCTGAGGTTGGCTTGGGTGAGTATGGGTGGCTGATGTTCAGTCGTGCGGACCGACGGAGATGCCGGTCCCCCAGGAGATGTACGCTGCCGCGGCGCTCTTGGGATAATCGCGCTTTAGGCAGCGTCGGCCGGGGCCAAGCGTATTGAGCGTTGTTTCGGTCAGTGAATCCCCTTGCTGGACAAGGTCGCCGAATTCCGCCTCGGTGATCGGTAGGAGAATCCAGTACTGGGAGTCGTCACTATCCACCCAGTCGACCATCTCTGTGAAAACCGAGACGAAACGCTGATTACAGTGGGGACACATGAGGATCATGACACGGAAATGCAGATCATCGATCAAATCGGACTCACGGGTGAGCGTGCGGCGCGCTTCCCATGCGGCGTCTGAGGTAGAAGGCCAGCAACGCTCGCAACCGAAGTCTATCCCCGGACCATCGTCAACCATCCTGTCTCCATCCGAACGCAACACATGCTAGGGACACGTCTGCCTAACGGCTCTGCCGATGAGCCTGGAGCGAAGCGACTAGGCTCA
>CAZFHZ010000084.1:0-14458 GCA_964519015.1 uncultured Gemmatimonadota bacterium
GACCATCAGGAAGAGGAGGAGCAGCCCGAGGACGGCCCAGACGATCTGGCGGGTGTGGAGGGGGGTGGGCACCTGCACGTTCTCGACGGTGGCCGAGTAGACGAAGAGCACACCGATGACCAGCAGCGCCACCACACTCCAGAAGAGCACCCGGTCGAAGTCGCGCAGGGCGTGCCGGTCCCGTCCGAGACCGCCGCTCATCGCGGCCCCCCCTCCCCCACCACCCCACGGGCCGCGGACTGCCGATCGCGCTGGCCGCCGCGCAGCACTGCGAAGGCGATCGGGGCCGCCACGGCCGAGCCGCCGCCGCCGTTCTCGACCACCACCGTCACCACGATCTGCGGGGCGTCGGCCGGAGCGTAGCAGGTGAACCAGGCGTGATCGGCCCCGTGCGGGTTCTGCCCCGTCCCCGACTTGCCGGCCACCCGCAGCCCGCTCACCCGGGCGGCCATCGCCCGGGTCGTCCCATGCTCGCCGTTGACCACCCGTTCCATCCCCTGGTGCACCACCGCCAGGGCCTCGGGGTCGACCCCCGGGATCGGCTGGGGGGGCGCGGCACCCACCTCGTGCACTTCCCCCGTCGCGGGGTCGACCAGCTGCTCGACCAGGTAGGGGGTCACCCGCAGGCCGCCGTTGGCGATCCCGGCCGTCATCACCGCCACCTGCAGCGGGGTGGCCACGATCTCCCCCTGCCCGATGGCCAGGTTGATCACCTGGCTCGACTCGTTCCAGCGGTTGGTGCCGAGCCGGCGGTTGTACCAGGCGGCGTCGGGGAAAGAGCCGGACACCTCGTCGGGCAGATCGAGCCCGGTGCGCCGGCCCAGTCCGAAGGCCACCGCCAGGTCGTGGAGGGCCCGCAGTCCGGTGCGCACCCCCACCTGATAGAAGAAGACGTCGCACGACTGCTCGAGCGCTTCGACGACCGTGAGCCGGCCGTGCCCGGCGCTCCAGCACTGGAAGAAGCGGTTCCCCAGCGCCCACCCCCCCGGTACGCAGGGATCGAGCCGGGTGGTCGGGGTGATGACTCCCTGCTGCAGACCGGCCAGGGCGGTGATCACCTTCAAGGTCGAGGCGGGGGGATAGAGTCCGGCCACGGCGCGGTTGAGCAGGGGCCGGTCGGGGTCGTTGGTCAGCCGGTTCCAGGTCCCGGTGTCGAGCACGCCGCTGAAATCAAGCGGGTCGAAGCCGGGCCGGCTGGCCAGCACCATCAGGGCCCCGGAGCGGGGATCGAGCGCCACCACCGCCCCCCGCGCGGTGTCGTGGAAGGCCGCCTCGGCGGCTGCCTGGAGGCCCACGTCGAGGGTGGTGACCAGGTCGCTCCCGTGGACCGGGGCCCGTTCACTGGCCACCCGCACGTCGCGCACCGTGCGCCCGCGGGCGTCCACCTCGACGTAGGAGACCCCCCGCGTACCCCGCAGCCGGTCCTCGAAGATCATCTCCAGTCCGCGCTTGCCGACCAGGTCGCCGAAGAGGTAGTCCTGCCCCTGCTTCTGCCGCTCGTTCAGGTCGGCCTCGTCGATCTCGCGGAGGGTGCCGAGCACGTGGGCGGCCAGGGTCCCGAAGGGATAGCGCCGCCGCGGTTCCATCTGGATGCTCACCCCGGGCAGGTCGGTCGCCCGCTCCCGGATCCGGGCCACCACGTCGAAGGAGACGTCCCGCATGACCGGCAGCGGTGTGTACTGGTAGCCCTTCCGCTGGTGCAACCGCTCACGGATCGAGGCTGGTTCCGTGCCCAGGATGACGGCCAGCTCTCCGATGACCCGCTCCTGGTCGGGTCCGGTCACCGGGGTCAGGAAGACCGTCCAGGAGGGCCGGTTGTCCACCACGATCCGTCCCTGCCGGTCGTAGATCCGCCCCCGGGTGGGCTGGAGGGTGACCGGTCGCAGCCGGTTCTGTTCCCCGATCCGGTGGAGTACGTCGTGGCGGGCGATCTGGAGCTGGGCGACCCGGATCACCAGCAGGCCGAGCCCGCAGGCGAAGCACGCGAAGAGCACCCGGGAGGTCCGGCGGCGCCGGTGGACGTCATCGACGATCAAGGGCGTACCTCCCGGCGCCGAGCAGCCTGGCCAGGGTCAGCACGGCCATCCCCAGCAGCGCGGTCAGCACCGCCCCGCCCAGGGCATGCCCGAAAAAGAGCGCGCCCAGGTTGCCGTACCCCTTGAGCGCCGCCACCCCGTCGTAGAGCAGGTCGTGGGCCAGCCGGGCGGCCACGAAGGTGATGAGCTGATCGAGCGGGAGCCCCAGGTCGAGCAGGTCGCGGGCCTTCCCCCCCAGCCAGCCGGCCAGCGCGCCCCCCATGGCGCCCCCCCCCATGGTGGGGGGATGGTGGAGGTCGACCAGCAGGCCGAGCAGGAACCCGGCGGTCGAGCCGATCGAAGCGCCCTCGAAGGCCCCCACCGCCACCGCGAAAAGCACCACCAGGTCGGGCCGCTGTCCGGCCAGCGAGAGCATCGGCACCAGCGTGGTCTGCAGGACCGCGGCCACGATCCCGAAGAAGAGGTAACGGAGAAGGCGGTTCACCGGCGCACCCCTCCCCGCAGTACGTAGACCTCCTCGATCCGGTCGAGGATCACCGAGAGGGCGACCGTCACCCGCTTGGTGACCCGGTCGGGGTCGTCGGAGACCGAGGCGACGGTACCGATCAGCAATCCGGGAGGATAGACGCCCCCCCGCCCCGAGGAGAGGATGCGGTCCCCCACCTGCACGTCGGCCGCCTGGAGGATGAACTCCAGACTGCCGGTCCCCCCCAGGAAGCGGAAGATCCCCTGCTCCCGGGTGCGCTCCACGACGGCCGCCACGGCGTTGGTGGGATCGTTGAGCAGACTCACCAGGGCGTGATGGGGACCGGTGACCCGCTCGATCCGGCCGGCCAGGCCGGACGCGGTCACCACCGCCTGGTCGCGCTCCACGCCGTCCTCCGAGCCCGCCGCGATGCTCACCGTAAAAGCCTGCCGCCCGTCCCCCCAGCCCACCACCTCGGCCCCGGTCAGCACCTCCGGCTCGGCCCGTTCCCCGAAGGCGAGCAGTTCCCGGAGCCGCTCGTTCTGCCGGCCCTCCTCCTCGAGCTGCCCGACCCGCAGTTCCGAGACGGCCAGCCGATGGCGCAGCTCCCGGTTGTCACCGGCCAGCCAGGCCAGGTCGAAGGCCCATTGGAAGGTGGCCAGGAAGGCGCCGTTGGCCCGGGCGGTCAGGTCGTGCGCGAACGCGAGGGTGCGCTCACCGGGGAGCGCGGAGAGGAGGATACCTGATACCAGCCAGAGGGCGAGCAGCGCCTCCGGCCGGCGTTCCTTCGATATCAGCGGGCGCCGCACGCGACCTCACCTCCTGCGGACACTCGCCGCTCAGAGTCGCCGGCCCGACATCAGGACCTTGGCATACTCCTGCAGGTTCTCGAGGACCTTGCCGGTACCGCGCACGACACAGGTGAGCGGGTCTTCGACCACGTTGATGGGCAGGTTGGTCTCTTCCCGCAACCGCTGGTCGAGACCGCGCAGCAGCGCCCCGCCGCCGGAGAGGATGATCCCCCGGTCGAGGATGTCGGACGCCAGTTCGGGGGGGGTGCGCTCAAGGCTCATGCGCACGGCGTCGATGATCTGGGAGATCGGTTCGCTCAGCGCCTCGCGCACCTCGGCGCTGGAGAGGGTGATCGTCTTGGGGATGCCGCCGACCAGGTCGCGTCCCTTGACCCGGGTCTCCAGCTCCGGCTCCAGCCGCACCGCCGAGCCGACTTCGATCTTGATCTGCTCGGCCGTCCGGTCGCCGATCAGCAGGTTGTACTTCTTCTTCAGGAACTGGACGATCGCCTTGTCCATCTCGTCCCCCCCCACCCGGATGCTGGTGGCGGTGACGATCCCGGAGAGGGCGATGACGGCGATCTCGCTGGTCCCCCCGCCGATATCGATGACCATGTTCCCGACCGGCAGTTCCACCGGCAGACCGATACCGATGGCCGCCGCCATCGGCTCGGCGATCAGGAAGACCTCGCGGGCCCCGGCCGACTCGGCCGAGTCGCGCACGGCGCGCTTCTCCACCTCGGTGATCCCCGAGGGGACGCAGATCACGATCCGGGGACGGCCGAAGAGCCGATTGCTCTGGACCTTCCGGATAAACGCCCGGAGCATCTCCTCGGTCTTCTCGAAATCGGCGATCACCCCGTCCTTGAGCGGACGGATGGTCATCACGTCCTCCGGGGTGCGCCCGAGCATCTCCTTCGCCTCGTTCCCGATGGCCAGCACATGCTGACTCATCCGGTCCACCGCGACGATGGAGGGCTCGTTGACCACGATCCCCTTACCGCGGACGTAGACCAGGGTGTTGGCGGTCCCCAGATCGATGCCGACGTCGTTGGCGAAGAACTCCCGCAGACTGAATCCCACGTCCGTACCCCGCTTCTCTCAGTGCCTGAAGTGCCGCATACCGGTGAAGACCATGGCGATATCGTGCTCGTCGGCCGCCTGGATGACCTCTTCGTCCCGGATCGAGCCCCCCGGTTCGACGATCGCCCGTACCCCCGCTTCGGCCGCGGCGTCCACCGCGTCGCGGAAGGGGAAGAAGGCGTCGGAGGCCATCGCACAGCCGGCCAGATCAAGGCCGGCGGTGGCCGCTTTCTTGACCGCCAGTTGGGCCGAGTCCACCCGGCTCATCTGCCCCGCCCCCACGCCCAGGGTGCGGTCGGCGGAGGTGTAGACGATGGCATTCGACTTCACCCACTTGACGATGATCCAGCCGAAGGCGAGGGCACGGTACTCCTCCTCGGTCGGCGCGCGCTTGGTGACCACCTTGGCCTGGTGCACATCGACCCGGCCGGCGTCCATCTGCTGCACCAGCAGCCCGCCGTAGACCCGCTTGTAGTCCCAGGCCCGGCTGAGATCGCGCGGCACGCTCGGATCGTAGCGCATGATGCGCAGGTTCTTCTTCTGCTTCAGCAGTTCCAGGGCGTCCTCGTCGTAGGCCGGGGCGATGACGGCCTCCCAGAAACGCTCGCCGATCTTCGCGGCCAGCTCGGCGTTGACCGGCCGGTTGAATCCGGCCAGCCCGCCGAAGGCGGAGATCGGGTCGGTGGTCAGGGCGGCCTCGTAGGCGGCCATCAGGTCGGCGCCGGTGCCCACTCCGCAGGGGTTGGTGTGCTTGATCATGGCGCAGGCCGGCTCGGAGAACTCGAGCGGGATGCCGAGGGCCGATTCCAGGTCGATGATGTTGTTGTAGGAGAGTTCCTTGCCGCCCAGTTGCTCGCAGTCGGCCAGGTTGGGTCCGACCCGGACCATGTCCTTGTAGAAGGCGGCCTGCTGGTGGGGGTTCTCGCCGTAGCGCAGGACCTGCACCCGCTCGGCCCGGGCCAGCAGCACCTCGGGGAAGACGACCTCTTCGGCCCCCCCCTCCTCCATGGTGCCCAGGTACTCGGTGATGGCCGCGTCGTAGCGCGAGGTGCGACGGAAGACCTCGGCCGCCATCCGGCGGCTTAGGGCCAGCGGCACGCTCCCCTGCCCGGCCGTCAGGGCGGCCAGGACCTCCTCGTAGAAGGAGGGATCGGGCACCACCACCACCCCGCGCGGGTTCTTGGCCGCCGAACGGAGCATGGTCGGCCCGCCGATGTCGATGAAGGCCGAGGCGTCGTCCCAGGCCAGCCCCTTGGCCACGGCCTGCTGCTCGAACGGGTAGAGGTTGACGGCCACCAGGTCGATCGTCCCCCAGCCGCGCTCGGCCATCTCCTGCTCATCACCGGCGTTCCCCCGGCGGGCCAGCAGGCCGGCGTGGATCTTGGGATGCAGGCTCTTGACCCGCCCCTCCATCATCTCCCCCGAGCCGGTGTACTCGGCCACGTCGATGACCTTCAGCCCCGCCTCCTCGAGGGTCTTCCGGGTCCCCCCGGTGGAGACCAGCTCGACACCGAGCCCGGCCAGTCCTTGGGCGAACGCGACCAGTCCCGTCTTATCGGAGACGCTCAGGAGCGCCCGGCCGACCTTCACCTTGGTTCCCTTCTCCGTCATGCCTTCTCGTCCTTCCCTCAGGTGTCCGTCTCAGTTGTCCGCCTGTTCGGCGATCACGACCCGGCGTCCCTCGATCCGCACCCGTCCCTCGGCGAACCACTGCAGGACCCGCGGGTAGAGTACATGTTCGACCTGCAGGACCCGCTCCTGGAGCGTCTTCGGGTCGTCCCCCTCCAGCACCGGCACCGGCAGTTGGGCCACCACCTGACCGTGGTCGAACTCCTCGTCGACCAGGTGGACGGTCACCCCGGTGACCTTGGCGCCGTACTCCAGCACCGCCTCGTGCACGTGGATGCCGTACATCCCCTTGCCGCCGAAGGAGGGAAGCAGGGCCGGGTGGATGTTGATCATGCGCTGCCGGAAACGCCGGACGGTCTCCGGGGAGATCAGTTTGAGGTAGCCGGCCAGCACCACCAGGTCGGGGGCGGTCTCTTCGAGCAGGGCCAGCAGCCGCTGGTCGTATTCCTCCCCCTTGGACACCCATTCGGCGCGCACGCCCGCCCGGCGCGCCCGCTCCAGCGCCCCAGCCTCCTCCTTGTTGCTGGCCACCAGCACGACCTGAGCGTCGAGTTGTCCTTCGGCGATCGCATCCAGCACCGCCTGAAGGTTGGTCCCTCCCCCGGAAGCCAGCACGGCGAGTTTCAGCGGCATCAGCAATATACCTTCATAGGGCGGCATCGCCGCGTTCGCGGGTCCGGATCCGGACCGCGTCATCCACCGGCACCACGAAGATCTTGCCGTCGCCGATCTCGCCGGTATAGGCGGCTTCCAGCAGCGCTTCCACGGTCTCCTCGACCTGGTCGTCGGGGGCGACCACCTCCACCTTCACCTTCGGCAGCAGGTCGATCTGGTACTCGCTCCCCCGGTAGAGCTCGGTGTGTCCCTTCTGGCGGCCGAACCCGCGCACCTCGGTCACCGTCATCCCCCGCAGGCCGACCCGGGCCAGGGCGTCCCGGACCGCATCGAGCTTGAACGGTTTGATGATCGCTTCGATCCGCTTCAAGGGGGATCCTCCGGCTCCGGCTGCCTCCGCCCGCACCCGCCGGCATGCAGCGGCAGTCTACTCGCGCACCCGCGCAGCGGCAAGCGTTTCTGCTCCCTGGCGTGACAGCAATCGGAGGGACGGTGTAGGGTACGCCCATGTCCCCGGCGCCGGCACCGCTACCTTCCCTGCTCCCCTGGCTTCGGCCGGGGGGTGAGCCCCTGCCCGAGCCCTCCCCGCTGGCCGGACTGGGACTGCTGGATCCGGCCGAGGCGGCCCGCACGCTCCAGCGGATGGGGCGCGGTCTGACCGGTCCGGTCTGGGTCGCCCAGCAGGAGCATCTGGCCCGGGCCCTGACGGCGACCAGCGACCCCGACCGGGCGCTGGCCGCTCTGGAACGGCTCGAGGACCCCGACCTGCTTACCGAACTCTCCGCCCGTCCACCAGGGTTGGAGGAACTGGCCCAAGTGCTGGCCACCGGCGGCTTCGCCGCCGGTCTCCTCCTGCGCTGGCCCGAGGATGTGCGCTGGCTCTTCCTGGAGGGGGGAGCACGCGAGCCAGCCGACCGGGCGGTCGAGGCGCTGGCCCTGCCGACGGTGCGGGACCGGCCGACCCTGCTGGCCTCGCTCAATCGGCTGCGCCGCCGCGAACAGGTGCGCATGGTGGCCCGGGCCGCCCTCGGGTTGAGCACGCTCGAGGAGGAGTTCGCCGCCCTGAGCCGGCTGGCCGACCGGATCGTGAACCATCTGATCGAGCGGCTCTGGCCCCCCGGGCTGGCCCGTCCGGCGGTGATCGCGCTGGGCAAGTTGGGGGGTTCCGAGCTCAACTTCTCGAGCGACCTCGACCTCCTCTTCGCCCTCGAGGTCGGCGAGGGGGCGGCGGTCACCGAGGTGCTGCCGCCGGTGACCGCGGCCGTGGAGACCGTGGTCGGGGCCCTGACCGAGTACACCTCCGAAGGGGGGCTCTACCGCATCGACCTCCGCCTGCGTCCGGCCGGCGACCGGGCACCCCTGGTGCGGAGCGTGCGTGGCATCGAGGCCTGGTACGCCCGGCACGGCGCCCCCTGGGAACGCCAGATGCTGGTCAAGGCCCGGGGCTGCGCCGGGGACGCCGCGGCCGGCCGTGACCTCATCACTCGGCTCGTACCCTTCATCTTCCCCACCCACGCCGAGCAGGACCCGCGCGAGGAGGCGCACCGGCATCGGCGTGAGCGGCGGGCCCGCGAGGGGGGTGCCCCCTCCCCCCTCCACGTCAAGCTGGCCGTCGGCGGCATCCGCGACGTGGAGTTCATCGTCCAGGTCCTGCAGCTCCTCTACGGCGGCCGCCAGCCCGAACTGCGCACTCCCTCCACCCTCGACGCGCTGGCCCGTCTGCTGCGGGCCGGGCGGCTTCCCGAGGCGACGGCCATGGACCTGGAAGCGGCCTACCGCTTCCTGCGCCGGCTGGAGCACCTGCTCCAGATGGAGGAGGACCGCCAGACCTTCACCATCCCGGACTCGGCCGCCCGCCGGCGCGCCCTGGCCCGCCTGATGGGGCTGGACGATGGGGCGGCCCTGCTGGCCGCCTACGACGCCCACCGGGAGCGGGTCGCCGCCGCCCTCCACGCCCTGGTGCCGGGAGCGGGGGAGACCGAAGATGGGGAGCCGGTCGAGTCGCTGCTCAACCTGCCGGCGGGGGGAGAGGAGGCCGCGGACCGCCTGCGCCGGCGGGGCTTCCGGGAGGCGGGTCAGACCCATCGGGTGCTGACCGCGGCCGGCGCGGCCGCGCGGGCCGAGGGCGCCTCCGCCTGGGCCGCCTACATCGGCCTGCTGCCGCCACTGCTGGAGGACGCCGCCCGCACCGGCGCCCCCGACCGGGCCCTCAACAACCTGGAGCGCATCCTGCGCCGGCTGGGCTCGATCGGCGCCTACGCCCGCCTGCTCGCCCGGGAGGCCCCCCTGCGCCGGGCCCTGCTCACCCTGTGCGCCTCGGGGGAACTGCTGACCGACCTGCTGGTGCGTCACCCCGAACACTTCGAGCGGCTCTTCAGCGCCACTGCCGCCGGGGGCGCGGTCGACCCGCGCACCTGGCGTCAGCGCCTGCGGGCCGAGCGCTGGGCCGTGCCCGGCTCCCCCGAACTGGCCCGCCGGCTGGAGGGGCTGCGCTGCCGGGAGACGCTGGGGGCGGGGATCGCCTACGTCACCGGGGAAGCGGGACTGGAACCGACCATGCAGCGCCTGGCCCGGGTGGCCCGCGACCTGCTGCGCATCTTCCTGGGCAGTCACTTTCGGGACTTCCTCCGCCCGCCCCGGGCCGGGGTGCTGGCCCTGGGGACCCTGGCCGACGGGGCCATGAGTTTCGCTTCCGACGCCGACCTGCTCTTCCTCCACGCCGAGGGGGAAGGGCCGACGGTGCAGGGGCTGGCCGGCAGGGCGGCCGGGCTGCTCACCCCTCCCGGCGGTCCCTACGCGGTCGACCTGCGCCTGCGCCCGGAGGGGCGCTCGGCCCCCACCAGCATCGACCTGGCCTACCTGCGCGACTACCTGGAGGAGCGGGCCTCCCCCTGGGAGGCGCTGGCGCTGGGGCGGCTGCGCCCCCTCTACGGTCCGCACGTCCTGCTCTCGGGGGCGGTGAGCCTGGTGGAGTCGTGGCTGGAAGGTTTCCGGCTGGATGAGGCGACCCGGGCCTCGCTGCGGGAGGTGCGCCGGCTCCAGGAGTCGGAGACGGCCCGCGAGAGCGCCCGCTCCGGTCCCGCCTTCGACACCAAGCGCTCCCCCGGGGCCATGTCCGACCTGGAATACCTGGCCACCGCCCTCACCCTCGACGGCTGGCGGCGCGGCCGGCCCCGCCCGGCCGGGGTGCCCGCCATGCTCCGGGCCCTGGCCGCCGAGGGGCGGCTAGATCCTGGAGAAGCCGAAGGGCTGACCGCCTTCTACCTGCGCCTGCGCCGCATCCAGATGGGACTGCAGCTCCACTTCGGACGCGACGTGACCCGCCTGCCCGCCGACTGGGGAGAGGACCCGGTCCCGGTGGTGCTGACCGGCGAGTCCCCGGCCGCCCTGGCCGAGGGCGCGGCCCGGGTCCGGGAGCGGTTCGAGAGCACCTTCGCCGGCTGACTTTACTCCGGGCTGTTCCGGCGTCGTCCCGCCCGGTATATTGACTCACCCCTCGCCGGCAGGGAATCACCGGAGACCACAACAGCGCCATCGGGGCGCCTCAGGCGGGTGTCGGACTGTGCCCATACGCAACATCGCCATCATCGCCCACGTCGATCACGGCAAGACGACCCTGGTCGACCAGATGCTCCGCCAGGCGGGGGTCTTCCGCGTCGGGCAGCAGGTCCAGGAACGGATCATGGATTCGAACCCCCTGGAGCGGGAGCGGGGCATCACCATCCTCTCCAAGAACACCGCCATCCACTGGGGGCGGACCAAGATCAACCTGGTCGATACGCCCGGCCACGCCGACTTCGGCGGGGAAGTGGAACGGATCCTGAGGATGGTGGACGGGGTGCTCCTGCTGGTGGATGCCGCCGAGGGCCCGATGCCCCAGACCCGGTTCGTCACCCGCAAGGCGCTCAACCTGGGGCTGAGCCCGATCATCGTCATCAACAAGGTGGACCGCCCCGACGCCCGTCCGGTCGAGGTCCACGATGAGGTCCTGGAGCTCCTGCTCGAACTCGAGGCCGATGAGCGGCAGCTCTATGCCCCCTTCCTCTACGCCTCGGGACGTCAGGGCTGGGCCTCCCCCCTGCCCGACCAGCGCGGGGGCGACCTGAAACCCCTCTTCGAGGCGATCGTGGCCTCGATCCCGGCCCCGAAGAGCGATCCGGGCGGCCCCTTCCAGATGCTGGTCTCGACGGTGGACTACAATCCGTATGTCGGCCGCCTGGCCATCGGCCGGATCGAGCGCGGCCGCATCCGGGTCGGGGAGACGGTGCGGGTGCTCCCGCTGGGCGAGCCGGGCCCGGTCCTCGATGAGGAGGAAGGCAACCGGGACCGCGTCCAGCAGCTCTACGGGTTCCGCGACCTGGAGCGGGTCTCGATACCGGAGGCCTCGGCCGGCGACATCATCGCCCTGGCCGGGATGGAGGGGATCGAGGTAGGGGTGACCCTGACCGATCCGCTCCACCCCGACCGGCTGATCGGCATCGCCGTGGAAGAGCCGACCATGTCGGTCGACTTCCTGGTCAACGACTCGCCCCTGGTCGGCCAGTCGGGCCGGTATGTGACCTCGCGGCAACTGCGGGAACGCCTGCTGCGGGAACTCGAGAAGAACGTGGCCCTGCGGGTGGAGGACACCTCCTCCCCCGACACCTTCGCCGTCTCCGGACGGGGGGAGCTCCATCTTTCCATCCTGATGGAGACCATGCGGCGCGAAGGGTACGAGTTCCAGGTCGGCCGACCCCGGGTGGTGGAGCGCCGCGGTCCCCGCATGGAGCGGCTGGAGCCGTGGGAGGAACTGCTCGTGGAGGTGCCCGAGCCGTACATGGGGATCGTCATGGAGGGGCTCGGCCCCCGGCGCAGCGAGCTGATCGACCTGCGCCACACCGGACGGGGCACCCTCCGGCTCCGTTTCCGCCTCCCGGCCCGGGGCCTCTTCGGCTACCGCTCTGAGTTCCTCACCGAAACGCGCGGCGAGGGGATACTCTACCACCGCTTCCTCGAGTACGCCCCCTGGGCCGGACCGCTGGAGGGACGGCGCAACGGGGTGCTGGTGGCCGACCGGGGCGGGCCGGCCGTGGCCTACGCCATCTTCAACCTCCAGGAGCGCGGCACCTTCTTCGTCTCCCCGGGGGAGGATGTCTACAAGGGCATGATCGTCGGGGAGCACGCGCGACCGGGTGACCTGGACGTCAACGTCCAGCGGGAGAAGAAACTCTCCAACATGCGCACCCACGCCGCCGATGAGATGATCCGTCTCGAGCCCCCCCGCCCGCTCACCCTCGAGAGCGGCCTGGAGTTCATCGCCCAGGACGAACTGATGGAGGTCACCCCGGCCGCCCTCCGCCTGCGCAAACGCCAACTGAACGCCGAAGAGCGCAAGCGGCTGGCCAAGCAGGCCACCCTGGCCGGGGCCTGAACCCTCCGGAAAGCCTCACCCTGAGCCCTCCGGAACGGGTCGGCCCGGGGCCGCACCGGCTGTATATTTATTGAGAGCCTCAGCCGGAGGGACCTGCCATGCCGCTTTCCCTGGGAGTCAACTCCAACATCATCGAGATGGAGTACGCCGTCCGGGGGCCCATCCCCCAGCGGGCGGCCGAGCTCAAGAAGCAGGGCCGGCGCATTATCCCCTGTCACATCGGCAATCCCCAGGCCCTGGGACAGCATCCCATCACCTGGGTGCGCCAGGTCATGAGCCTGCTGGAGGAACCCGACTGGATTGACCGCGAACGGGTTCTCCAGGGACTTGCCCAGCTCCTTCCGGACTCCTTCAAGAACCTTGGTGCGGGGGCGCTCCTCTCCGACCAAGTGCTGGCGGTGGCCGAGGACTACCTGACCCGGCTGGAGAGCGGGGTGGGCGCCTACACCGAGAGCAAGGGTCCCCTCTTCATCCGTGAGGCGGTGGCCCGCTTCATCGACCGGCGCGACGGAGTGCCCGCCGGTTCTGGCCTGGCCGCCGATCCCGAGCACATCTTCCTGACCGACGGGGCGAGCGCGGGGGCGCGGGCGATCATCGAATTGCTCATCGCCGGCCCCGGCGACGGCATCATGATCCCCATCCCCCAGTACCCCCTCTACTCGGCCACCCTCACCCGTCACGGCGGCGAACTGGTCGGTTACTACCCCGACGAGGAGAGCGGCTGGACCCTCGGGCGGGACACCCTGGAGGAACCGCTGGCGGCCGCCCGCGCCCGTGGGGTGGAGGTGAAGGCGATCGTGGTCATCAATCCGGGCAACCCGACCGGCGCCATCCTGGACGAGGCCAGCGGCCGCGAAGTGGTCGCCTTCGCCGCCGAGCACGGGCTGGCCATCATCGCCGACGAGGTCTACCAGGAGAACCTCTACGGCGCCGACTGGGTCTCCTTCGCCCGGCTGGTCGGGGAGCAGGACGTGCCCCTCTTCAGCCTGCACAGCGTCTCCAAGGGCTTCTTCGGCGAGTGCGGGCACCGGGGAGGTTACTTCGAGGTCCGCCACGCTCCGGCCGCCGCCGGGACCGGCGGTTCCTTCCTTCCACTGCTGCTCAAGCAGGCCTCGGTCAGCCTCTGCTCCAACACCATGGGGCAGGCGCTCACCTACCTGATGGTCACCCCGCCCGAGGCGGGCTCCCCGGCCCGGGAGCAGTACGAGCGCGAGCGCCGGCAGACCCTCGACGACCTGCTGGCCAAGGCCACCCTCATCCGGGAGGCCTTCGGTGAGATGGCGGGGGTGCGCTCCTTCGGCCGCATCGGCGCCCTCTACCTCTTCCCCCGCCTGGAGCAGCTGCCCGCGGGCAACGACGACTTCGCCTACTGCATGAACCTGCTGGAGGCGACCGGCCTGTGCACGGTCAACGGCGCGGGCTTCGGCCAGCGGGAGGGCACCCGGCACCTGCGCATCGCCTTCCTCCCGCCCCGGGAGATGCTGGCTGAGGTGCTCCCCGCCTGGATCGACTGGCACAACCGGTACGTGGGGGGCTGATTACCTCCAATCGGTCGGTAGTCGGCCGGGTCGACCCTGGGAAAGCTAGGGGTAGATAAGGCCCTCTACGGCCGGCTCCAGACGGCAGGCGGTGAGTTCATACTCCCTCAAGTCGGGAGAGGCCACAATCCGGAGGTAGTGACCTCTCGAGACTCGGCTGAAACCCGGTATGCCCTGTGGAAGGAAGGTAGTTCCCAGGTACTCACCGTCAGGCCCCACGATTAGAAACGTCCGCTGAGTCGGGTGGAAGTACGAGCGTGGATCTTCCAGCCAGAGGAATCCATTTTCATCGGTGAAGGCGTTGTTCCAGAATCCCCTCATCCTGGGGATCACGACCTTCTTCTTCCATTCTTCGAGCAGGGACCGACCTAACTCTGAACCGGTAAGCCACCGTTTTTCGAAGAAACTCTGCACCAGCGCGCGATCATCCACGGTCACGGGCTCTTTCTCCAGATTCAACCGGAAGAGTCCGGACAGATTCCCCTGAAGGTCATACCATTCGATGGTCGGTTCTTCCCCGGTCGTGTACATCATGCCACGACCGGGAACGAATTCAATGTCCGACACCCCGTTCAAAGGAGATTCGGTGTTCCAGATTCCGTTGCCCAGTTGCAATGGCTGACCCAGTCGGAATACCGGCGTCTCAAGGCGGGCGACGATCTCGCCACTCTGCTTCCTCACAACCGCCTTTCGGAGCAGTCCCTTGCCTTTCGGAACATGCTGATAGATGGCCACTTCTATTCCATCGGGCGTCGTGTAGACGCGATCAGGCAAGCCGTCTTTGCCCGCACTGAATCTAGTGAGCCGTACCAGGGTGCCATCTCGTGAGAAGAGGGACAGCCGATCGAGAGGCCGGTCGAAGACCGAGATCATTCCACCCTGAAGGGCGA
>CAZFHZ010000085.1:0-14302 GCA_964519015.1 uncultured Gemmatimonadota bacterium
CGGACCTTCGAGCGGGCCGATCATGAGCAGCAGTACGGGAACATCATCGTGAGCCGGGCGCTGGCCGATCGGGTCTGGCCCGGCCAGGATGTGCTGGGCAAGCGCATCCGCGTCAACGGCGACACCACGGCCACGGGGTGGGAGCGTATCGTCGGGGTGGCGGAAGACACCCGGGACCTCGGTCTGCGGAAAGAACCCCTCGAGCTGGTCTACCACCCGTTGGTCGGCCCTCATGGGACCGAGGGCTACACCGTCCCCAACCTGACCTACGTCATCCGTGCCCAGAACCCCGCGGCCCTGGTGGGAGCGGTTCGGGAGGTCGTGCGGGAGATGGATCCCAACCTCCCCCTGGCGGGGATCCAGACCATGGAATCGGTGCTGGCCGAATCCATCCTGCAGCTCACCTTCACCGCCCTGGCCCTGGGGATCGCCGCGGTCATGGCCCTGATCCTGGGGGCGGTGGGGCTGTACGGGGTCCTCTCCTACGTGGTCAGCCAGCGCACCCGGGAGATCGGCGTGCGCCTGGCCCTCGGGGCCCAGGCCGTGCAGGTCCAGGGAATGGTGGTGACCTCGGGGGTGAGGCTGGCCCTGCTGGGGCTCCTGCTGGGGTTGGTGGGAGCCGGAGCGCTCACCCGCCTCCTCCAGGAACTCCTCTTCGGGACCGAACCGCTGGATCCGGCAACCTTCGCCGGCATGTCCCTCGTACTGTTAGGAGTGAGCCTGGTGGCCAGTTGGCTACCGGCCCGCCGGGCCGCCGGTGTGGACCCGGTCCAATCCATGCGGATGGAATAAATGATCGCACGTGTGATGTCCCTGGCGTTCTGTGTTCTTCTCCTCACGGTCACCGCCGGACGCGTCAGCGCACAGGACGTCTCGATCGGTGGACGGCTCGGCGTAGTGGGCGGGGCCGTATCGTTCGAGGAGAACGAGTTCGGCGACTTCGACTACCCCATAACCGGTCTCCAGATTGGCGGCGTCGCGGCGTACCGTATGGGCTCGGTGCTCTCACTGCAGGCCGAGCTCTGGTTCGTTCAGAAGGGGTGGATCGAGACGCTATCCGGCGGCGGCCGACGATTGTCGTATCTCGAGGTGCCGCTGCTCGTGGTCGTGACCGCTCCGTGGAAGACCGCTCCTCAACTGCTCGCGGGAGCCTCGGTGGGGGTTGAGCTGGCGTGCTCGGTGACCGGTGTGCCCCACGTGGGGTGCGTCAGCTGCAGCGATGATCGGGTCAAATGGCTCCACCGGAAGCTGCAATTCGCGACGTGGTTTGGATTCGGCGTACGGCGACGTTTCGGTGCCAGCCAGCTCCAGGTCCAGCTCCTCTTCAATTACAACCTGACCAACCTGAATCGTGAGCCGCTGCCACGTGGCTGGGCGAGGCTGTTCTCCGGGGCCCTTTCGGTCGCCTATCTGGTCCCCCTCGGGGGAACAAGACCATGACGCTGCACCCTCTTACCTCGTCCCGGCTCCTTACTGCCGTGACGGTGGTCCTGCTTGCGTCCGCCGGCTGCGGCGAAACGCCATTCGAGCCCGTTCCGGTCGTGCGCGAGGATGGCCTCGAAGGATTCTCGGCCTCACTCGACAGCATCCGGGTAGCCCTCCGCATCCCCGGCCTGGCCGCCGCCATCGTGCAGGGAGGCGAGATCGCCTGGTCGCGGGGATTCGGCATGGCGGATGTCGAGACCGGACGGCCCGCGACCGACACCACGGCGTTCTACTGGGCGTCGGTCACGAAGTCGGTCGCCGCCATCGTCATGATGCAGTTGGTTGAAGAGGATCGGGTGGATCTGGACGCGCCCATCAGAGACTATGGTGTGACGCTCGATGCTGACGGCGTGGTCACCGTCCGTCACGTGTTCAATCACACCTCCGAAGGCATTCCGGGTACGGTATTCCGATACAATGGAGGCCGCTACATCGAGCTGGGAACCGTTATGCAACGGGCAACCGGCGAGACGTTCGCCCAACTACTTGCCCAGCGCATCCTGCAGCCGCTCGAGCTGCGCCACACGGCCCCGGATGTGCAGCGACTGGCGGACTTCTACGCGAGCGGACTCGATCGCCAGGCCTTTCTGGCCAACCTGGCCATGCCCTATGAGCTCGTGCACGGCCGGGTCGTCCCGGCCGGTCTGCTTCGGCACTTCAGTCCCGCCGCCGGCCTGGTATCCTCCGTTCGGGACCTCGCGCGCATCTTGATCGCGCTGGACAGCGGCCAACTACTCGGTCCCGCGGCCATGGCGGAAATGCTCTCCCCATCCATTGAGGTCAACGGGCCCGACCGGGCATACGGGCTGGGATGGTTCGTCCAACAGTACCTCGGAATCAAACTTGAGTGGCACTTCGGGCTGGCGATCGGACATTCATCGCTCATCGTCCGCGCTCCCGAGCAGGGACTCGCCTTCGTGATCGTGGCCAACACCAGCCGGCTCACCGGGGCCTACGACATCGGTCAGTGGGACGTCATGGAATGCTACCCGGCCCGGCTTTTCGTCGAGTCCTTTGTGCTCGGGTCCGACCCGCTGCCGGTGGGAACGGGAGACTGGAATCCGTAGCAGATAACGAGCGTACTCGGCTGGACCCGGTCGACTCCATTCCTCGTTTGTCCCCCTTGCCATCAGGCGCTCCAATGGTGGTATCTTTGTCCCGCCCGAAGAACGATCCCAACGCCAGACAGGAGCATCGCTCGTGAGTCCCGACGCCCTCCATTTCGCCCGGCGGATCCGGCTGACCGTCCTCGCTGTCGTACTGTTCGGGATGGTCGGCTCGGCCCAGGCCCAGTCCGCACCGCAGCCGCAGGCGGCGACGGCCAAGAAGGTCCTCTCCATCGAAGACTACGCACGCTGGCGCAGCATCAGCGGTCAGGCGATCTCAAGCGACGGCAAGTGGGTGGTCTACGGATTGCAGTTCACCAACGTCCCGGAGTCGGGGACCAAGCCGGTCATGCACCTGCGCAACCTCGAGACCAACGAGGAGATCGAGGTGGCGAACGCCACCGGCGGCACCTTCTCGGACGATGCCCACTGGCTCGCCTACCAGGTGGACCCGAGCGGACGGGGCGGGGGACGCTTCTCTCGGGGTCGCGACGATCAGGCGCCGCAGGGGCGGGGAGGCGCCGCCCGCGCGCCGGAGGAGCCGGCGCGGGCCGAACTCCGCAACCTGGCCACCGGCCAGCTCCGCTCCTGGCAGAACGTCCAGTCCTTCACCTTCTCGTCCGATTCCGCGCACCTGCTTCTGCGCCGGCGGCCGGCGACCCAGGCGGGCACCGGCCAGAGCGCTCAGAGCGGCGCCCCCGGCGGCGCACCGTCCGGCGCTGCGGCCCGCGGCAGTCAGGCCCAGGCGGCCCGCGGGGTGGATGTCATCATGCACGACCTGGCCAGCGGCCGGGACATGCTCCTGGGACGTGTCGGGGAGAGCGAGTTCGATAAGAGCGGCGGTCTCCTCGCCTACACAGTGGACACCGACCCCAAGGACGGCAACGGTCTCTTCCTCCTCGATCTCACCGACGACCGCCTCCACACCCTGGACAACGACGCCAAGACTTACAACCACCTGACCTGGAACGAAGAGGGCACCTCCCTCGCCGTGCTCAAGGGGGAAGAGGTCAAGGAGAAGCGCGAGAGCGCCAACGTCCTGGTCGTCTACCCGGACGTGCGCCGGATCATTACCGGGAAGGCCGCCCCGGTCGTCTTCGATCCGGCCGGCGCTCCCGGTTTCCCCGCTGACTGGGTAGTGAGCGACCGGGCCGGGCTGAACTGGAGCAAGGACAACACGCGCATCTTCTTCGGGATGAAGCCGCAGGTCCCCGAAGAGCCCACCCGGAGCACGAGTCCCGATTCGACCGCCGATGTGGATGTCTGGAACACGATCGACGAACGGATCCAGTCCGAGCAGATGCGCCAGGAGAACTCCGACCGCAACCGGACCTACCAGGAGGCCTTCGAGATCAAGAGTGGCCGCTTCATCAAGCTGGCCGATGAGACCATGCGCGATCTCGAGGTCGCGCCGGAGGGGAAGTGGGCGATCGGCCGCGACCAGCGGGGGCTCATCAAGGACTACGGCCCGACGCTGGCCGACCTCTACCGCGTCGACACCACCACCGGTGAACGGACGCTCATCCTGGACGACCAGATCGTGAGCGGAGGCGCGCTCGGTTTCTCCTCCGACGGCCGCTACTATCTCTACTGGAAGGACAACCACTACCAGGCCTGGGACCTCGATAGGAACCGCTCCGCTACCCTGGGGGGTGCCCACGGGGACGTGTTCGTGGACCTCGAGGACGACCATCCCGGGCCCAAGTCGCCCTACGGCATCGCCGGCTACACCGAGGACGGCAAGGGTCTGGTGGCCACCGCCAGGTACGACCTGTGGTTCGTGCCGTTCGACGGCTCCGACGCCCGCAACCTGACCGGCGGCCGGGGCGACCAGGACGAGATCCGCTTCCGCTACGTGGACCTGAATCCGGAGAGCCGGGCGGGGGGTTTCGGCGGGCGCGGCGGGCGCGGTTCCTCACGCCGCAAGATCGATCTCTCCAAGCCGATCACCCTGACCGCCTACGGCGAATGGACGAAGAAGGCGGGCTTCTATGAACTGGCGCGCGGCCGCCTCCGTGAGATCGTTTACGAAGACGCGAGCTTCAGCACCCCGACCAAGGCTGCCAAGGCGGACAAGTACCTCTTCACGCGCCAGACCTTCGTGGAGTACCCCGACCTGCGCATCTCGGGACCCGACTTCAGCAAATCGACGAAGATCACCGACGCCAACCCGCAGCAGGCCGAGTACCGCTGGGGTCATCGCGTCCTGTTCGACTTCCAGAACAAGGACGGCCTGAGGCTCCAGGGCATCCTGGCCCTGCCCGACGACTACCAGGCGGGCCAGAAGCGGCCGATGCTGGTGACCTTCTACGAGAAGAACTCGCAGAACATGCACCGGTACAACGCGCCCTCCTATCTCTCCAGCATGGGGTCCTCGCCGATGCAGGCGGTCAGCGAGGGCTACATCACGATGCTGCCCGACATCCACTTCCGCACGGGGGCCTCCCATTCGGACATGCTGGAGTGCGTCGAGGCGGCGGTGCACAAGGTCATCGAGATGGGCTACGTGGATACAGCCCACATCGGGATCAACGGACACAGCTACGGAGGGGAAGGGGCCGCCTTCATCGGCACGCGTTCCCGCCTGTTCGCCGCGGTCGGCATGGGGGCCGGGGTGACCGACCTCTACTACGATTTCAACCAGAACTGGGGCTGGTCGTACCAGGTGGACGGCGGCAGCGGCGCCAACGGGCACCAGTACTACCTCTTCAGCCAAGGGCGTGAGGCCGTCACCCCGTGGGACGCTACCGAGATGTACCTGTTCGAATCGGCCATCACGCACGTGCCCGAGGTGACGGCACCGTTCCTGATCATGCACGGCACCGCCGATCCGACCGTGTCCTTCTTCCAGGGGCTCGGTATGTACAACGCCCTGCGCTACCTCAACAAGCCCGCCGCTCTGCTCGCCTACCGCGGCGAGGGACACGGCCTGCGCAACCTGGCCAACCGCAAGGACCTGACCATCCGGTTCTTCCAGTTCTTCGATCACTACCTGCTGGGCCAGCCGGCGCCGAAGTGGCTGACCGAGGGCGTGACGCTGCTCGAGAAGGAAGCGGGGGAGGGGGTCCTGCCGCCGCCGGCGGGCCCTCCCCGTAACCGGGATATCGACCGGTAGCCGGTAGCGACCGGGAGGGAAGTGTCGACCGGGGCGGATCACCGCCCCGGTTCCTTGATATTTCCGTCTCACCCTCCGGTCCGGGACGCCGCCTACCTTCTTCCACTTTCCGGCAACCATCCGCCATCCGGTGCGTTAGAGGTTCCAGATAGGCAGGGTATCTCGCGAACCCGTGAATTCCGGAAAGTGCTGACGCGAACAACCACTGAATCGAAGGATGAGCCGAGCATGCGATCCGCTCCTGTTTTCCGAACCCTGATCTCCCTGATCATCCTGGTATCCACAGCTGCCGTGACCGGAGCCCAGAAGCCCCCGCCGATCGTCGAGAACGGCTTCAACGGTTCGCTCCGCCGAGCCCCCGAGCTGGTCCTGCAGGCCACCGCCGGGGCGGAGGGCCCCGAAGAGGGGATGTTCATGCGCCCGCTGGCCATGCTGGTGTCCGCGGCGGGGGACCTCTACGTCTCCGACACGATGGCCCACGCCGTGCTCGTCTACGGCCCGGACGGGAAGTTCAGGCGCCGGATCGGCAAAGAGGGTTCCGGTCCGGGTGAGCTCCAGATGCCGGCCGGCATATACATCGCCTGGAACGGGGAACTGGTCGTGCCCGATCCCAGGAACGGCCGGACCAACTACTACTCACAGCAGGGGGAGTTCCTGCGTAGCGAGGGGAACAACACCGGCGGGGTCATCCTCGTCACCGGGCTGGTCGGACGCATCCGGACCGTGCCCGGTCAGTACCTGCGCAACGGTCCGATGGTGCTCCCTTTCATGCAGCAGGGGACGGCCGATCCGACCGGAGGAAAGGAGCCCAAACTCATCGAGGTCGTCGACGAGGCCGGTCAGGTGCTCCGCACCTTCGGCGACCGTGTCCCGAACGAAGATGCCAATCTCGCCAACATGGTCAACCAGGTGGAACTGGCCTGGCATCCCTCGGGCAAGGTGCTGGCGTCCTTCCGGCTCAACAACGAGCTGCACGTCTACGATGCCGCCACCGGGACACTGGAGCGGATCATCCGGCGGCGCACCGCCTTCACCCCGCGCGAGCCCAAGATGGACCTGCAGGAACAGCGCAGCGCCGAGGGGCAGGTCATGGTCTCTCTGCGCGCGAACGTCGACCCCATCACGCTGGCCGCCGCCTTTGACCCGCAGGGACGCATCTGGGCCCTCACCCGCATTCTCGGGGCGGAGGAGACCGACAAGAAAGAAGAAGCGGGGGACTATAGCGGCCTGATCCGGCTCGAGGTCTTCGACACCGACGGGAAACTGCTGGCCGGCATCCCGCTGGATGCGCCGGCCGACCGGATGGCCTTCGCCCCCGACGGCAGCCTCTGGCTGCTGGATGCCCAGTTCACGGCCTCGGCCCGGCGCTACACGATCCGCTGGCCCTGAGCCGTCAACGGAACATCTGGAGTGCGACCGCCCGGCTGTCCGACCGGGCGGCTTTATTTAGGCCATGGGTGAACTGCGACTCATCGAGGGGAGCTGGCCGGAACTGGAGGCGGCCCTGGTCGACCGCCTGCAGACGGCGCCGGTCGCCTACCCCTGGTCCTCCCGCTGGCTGCTGGTGCCGCACCGCGGGCTGCGCGCCCACCTGCACGGGTTGCTCGCCCGCCGGCTGGGCGCCCTGGCCGGGTTGAGAACCCTCTATCTGCGCGAGGCCGCCGGCGCGGTCGTGGAGGCCTCCGGCGCCCCGCCTCCGGTCATGCTCACCGAGCCGGCCCGTGACCTGCTGCTGCGGGACGCGGTCCGGGAGCAGGGACCCGCCGTCGAAGCCCTCCTGGGCGGTCCCGCCCGGCTCACCCCCGCTTTCCAGCAGGCGCTGCGCAAGACGATCTACGACCTGCGGGAGGCCGGGATTGAACCGGACGCGGTGGCCGCGCTGGCGGCCGCCGCCTCGGGACGGTCCCGCGGACGGCTGCGCATGGTGGCCGCGGTCTACCGCTCCTGGTCGGAGCGGGTCGAACGGCTCGCCCGCGCTCACCGCACCGGAGTGGCGGCCGTCCACGACCGGGAAGGTCTGCTGCGATCGGCCGCCGCCGCGCTGGCCCGGGGGACGGCGGTCCCGGCCGAGCAGGTGGTGGTCTACGGTTTCTACGACCTGACCGGGGGACAATCGGCCTTCCTGGAAGCGCTCTCCGCGGCTACCGGGGTGGACCTGCTGGTCCCGGTCTATCCTGAGACCGAGGCCTACGCCGGCCCCCTGCTGGCCCACTGGCGCCGGTTGGCCGGAGAGGGAGGGGGGCCGGAAGCAGCTCGGTCGCCTTCCCCGGCCGCCGCCGGCGAAGTGGACGAGCCTTTCGACTGGCTGCCCCTGGAGGGGTTGTTCGAACGGCTTCAGGCTCCGTCCGCCCGGGCTCCCGCGGGGGAGAGGGGGGAAGGGAGGGCCACCGTCACCATCGCCTCGGCCCCCGGTCCGGGACGGGAGGTGGACCTGACCCTGCGCCTGCTGGCTGCCGGCTGGTCGGCCGGGTTGCCGGCCGAGGCGACCCGGGTGGCCGCCCCGGTACCGGAAGCCTACCGGCGCTTGGTGCGCGAAGAGGCGGAGGGAGCCGCCTTCGGTCCCCCGGAGGGGAGTCTGGAAGCGGAACGCGACGCCCTCCGCCTGCTGCTGGCGGTGCTCGCCCTGACGGCCGGGGAGGTCGCGGCCGCTCCGCTGGCCCAGGCCCTGGAGGTGCTCACCGGTCCCGGGGATCCGACTCCGCCCGGAGAAAGGCTGCTGCGCGAACTGGCCCCCGCGGCGACGCGGGCGGAGTGGCGGCGGCTGCTGGAGTCCGAACAGGAGCGCGGCGCGACCCGGATCGCCGAGCTGGAGACCGAAGCCACGGCCGGGGAGCCGGCCGACGATCCGGAGGTCGCTCCCGACCGGGTGGGACGACTCCGCCGCCTGCGCCGGCGGCAGGAACAGCTCGAGACGGGGATCCGGCTCCTCTCGGTCCTCTCCGTCCACCTGGACGCCCTGCCGGCCGTGGCCGACTGGATGGCGTGGGCCGAACAACTCGAGGCCTTGCTGGTCGCGCTCCGCCCCCTGTCCGGTGAGCCGGTCGCCCTGGAGGTCCTGCGGGGACTGGCGCCCCTGGGCACTCCGGGGAGCCGGGAGGATGTCCGCTGGGCCCTGCGCCGCCGACTGCAGGAGGCCGAGCCCGGTCCCCCGTTCCCCTTCGGCTCGATCATGGACCTGCGGGGCGTCTCGGGCGAACTCACAGTGGCGCTGGGCATGAGCGAGGCGGGCTGGCCGCGCCGCCCGAGCCCCGACCCGCTCCTGCTCGACAGCGAGCGCCAGGACCTGCGCGGTGATCGGCCCTGGCTGCTGCCCGACGCCCGGCAGCGGCTCCCCGAGGACCGGCTCCTCTTCCGGCTGCTGCTGGCTTCGGCCCGGCAGGTGGTGCTGCTCTATCCCCGCCTCGAGGTCGACGGGAAGGTGCGCCGGGCCAGCCCCCACCTGCTGGGCCTGGCCCGGCGGATCATCGATCCCGACCTGACCCAGGACGGCCTGGAGCGGCTGGCCCGCCGGGGGGTGCGCCGGCTCGACGATCCCGCTCCCGGGCCGGCCGAGCCGCTGCTGGGCCGGCTCGACCGGGACCTGGCCGCGGTCGGGCGGGCGATCGAGGACCGGGACCCGGAGGCGCTCCACGCCCTCTGGGACAGTCCGACCTTCCGGGCCGGCTGGCGGGCCGAGCAGGCGCGCTGGCAGGCGGGACCCGGCCCCTGGTCGGGCTTTCTCTCGCCGCCGGCGGCCCGGGCGGCGGCGCTCCGTTTCGGCCTGGAGGAGCCCGGCCGGCTCTCGGTCAGCCGGCTCCAGGATTATGCCATCTGCCCCTGGCGCGCCTTCCTGCTCCACGTGCTGGGCCTGACGCCGGAGCGGGCGGCGGTCACCGGCCGGCTCGATCCCCAGGAACGCGGACAGGTCCTGCACCGGGTCCTGGAAGTGTTCGTCTCCGAGGAAGTGGCCGCCGGCCGCTGGCCGCCCGGTGGGGAGGGGGAGGGGGACCCGCTGGTCCGGCTGGAGGGCCTGGTGGAACGGGAGGTCCGGCGGGCCTACCGCGACCGGGGTCCGGCCGCACCGGTGCTCGAGCGGGTCGACCGGCGCCGCCTGCTCGACCGGCTGCGGGCCTGGCTGGCCTGGGAAGGGGAGCCGGGGGAGGGGGGAGCGGCCTCCGGGAGCCGGGCCGGGGAGTGGCTGCCGTCGGGTTTCGAAGTGACCTTCGCGGTCCCGCTGGAGTCGGCCGGACGGCGCCCGGTGCTGCATGGCCGGCTCGACCGGGTGGACACCGACCCGGCGGGCCGGCGCCGAATCGTCGACTACAAGACGGGCAGCCGCCGGCCGACCGGACCGGATGAGGTGGCCGGCGGGACCAACCTGCAGCTGGCCCTCTACCTGCAGGCCCTGTGCCGGGGAGCGGGGGCGGGAGAGGAATGGGTCGCCGGCCTGCTGCTCCACCTGCCGCCGGCCGGTCCGACCTCGGCCCAGGCCTTGACCGCCGGGCAGCTGGCCGAAAGGGAGGAGGCACTGGCCGCGGTGGTGGCGGGACTGCTGGAGAGCGTGGCGGCCGGGGTCTACACCCGACTCCCTCATGCCCGTCACCTCGACCGGCCGGCCGGCGGGCTCTGCCGCGACTGCCCGGCGCCGGTGGTCTGCCGGGGCTGGCGGATCGAGGAGGCCCTCCGGCACCTGGAGAGCGACCGGCTCCATCCCCTGAACCGGGTGCGGGCCCTGCCCCCGGGAGACCGGTCGTGAGCACCCGCCCGCGCCGACCCCCCGACCAGCGGGAACGGACCCGGCTGGTGACCGAGCTGGAGGCCGGGTTCGCAGTCGGCGCCGGGGCCGGATCCGGTAAGACCCGGGTACTGGTCGACCGGGTGCTGGCGCTGGTGGACCGGGGTGTGCGGCTCGAACAGATCGTGGCCATCACCTTTACCGATGCGGCGGCCTCCGAGTTGCGGGAGCGGGTCCGGCAGGGGCTGGCCAGGCCTCCCGAGCCCGGGGACCCCACCGTGCGGGAGCGCCGGGAGGCGGCTCTGGCCGGGCTGGAGCTGGCCCAGCTCACCACCATCCACGGGTTCTGCCGCGCCATCCTGGCCACCCGGCCGGTGGAAGCCGGCATCTCCCCCGGCTTCCGGGTCCTGGACGCGCTCCAGTCCCGACTGCTGCTCGAGCAGGTCACGGCTCAGGCGCTGGGGGAGGTGGTGGCTAGCGGAACGGAGGGGCTGGAAGAAGCCCTCCTGGCCGGGCTCGACCTGGGCGGACTGGCCGGACTGATCGGGGGGGTGCTGCGCTATCCCGACCTGGAAACCCGGCTCGAGACAGCGGAGTACGAGCCCCCGGCGGCGATCCTGGAGGCCCTGCAGCGACTGGCCGGCGAGACCCTGGCGGCCGCCGGCGGTGTGCCGGGCGACGACCTGCTGGTCCGGCAGGCCGAGCGGATCGCGGCCGCCACCCGGGAGGTGAGCATCCGCCGGCTCGATCCCGCGGGTGCGGCCGACGTCCTGGCCGCGCTCAAGGTGGCTCCCCGGGCGGGCAACCAGCGGAACTGGGCGGGGCGGAAAGAGGAACTGGCCCGGCTCAAGGAGGCCTGGAAAGGCCTGCGCGAACGGCAGGAGGCGGCCCTGGCCGCCCGCCGGGACGCCGCTCTGGCCTGGGGTCTGGCCTGGGCCCGACAGGTCGCCTCGGCCTACCGGGAGCGCAAGGCCCGGATGGGTGCGCTCGATTTCGACGACCTGCTGCTCTGCACCCGGGACCTGCTGGAGCGGGAGCCGGGACTCACCCGCGGGCTGCGCCGCCAGTACACCCACCTGCTGGTGGACGAGTTCCAGGACACCGACCCGCTCCAGGCGGAGATCATCCTGCGCCTGGCCGAGGCCGAGGAGGACTTCGCCCCCCGGGCCCGGGAGGCGGTCCCCGGCCCGGGCCGGCTCTTCCTGGTGGGGGATGAGCACCAGAGCATCTACCGCTTCCGCCGGGCCGACCTGGAGGTCTTCCGGGGGGTCCGACGGCAGTTGTTGCACTGGGGCGAGGCGGTCCGGCTCCGGACCAGTTTCCGCAGCCGCCCGGCCCTGGTGGGGCTGGCCAACGAGCTCTTCCCGGGGCTGCTGGCGGGAGAACCCTACGAGCCCCTCGAGCCTTTCCGGACCGGCCCGCCGGCCGGCCCGGTGGTCGAACTGCTCGACCTCGATCCGCTGCTCGAAGAGGGGGAGACCGATATCGAGGCCGTGCGCCGGGCGGAAGCCCGGGCGGTGGCCGGCTGGCTGCAGCGGCAGCGGGAGAGCGGGGCCGAGATCGCCGACCCGGTGACCGGGCGCGCCCGTCCCATGACCTTCGACGATGTGACGATACTCGTCAAAACATACACGGGGGTAAGAACATACGAGGATGAGTTCGAGTGTTACGGTATCCCATTCCGGGTGGCCGGCGGGCGGGCCTTCTTCGCCCGCAGCGAGGTCCACCAGACCCTGGCGGTGCTGGCCGCCCTGGCCGACCCGACCGATGAGGCGGCCACCGTGGCCGCCCTGCGCTCCCCCTACCTCGGAGTGAGTGACGACGAGCTGGCGCTCTGGGCGGCCGCCGGACGGACCTTCGCGGCGCCCGCCGGGATCGTATCCGGACCGGCGGCGGCCATCGCCGGTTGCGACCGCCTGCCGGAGGCGCTCGACCTGCTGGGCCGGCTCCAGAATGAGGCCCGCCGGCTCCCCCCCTCCCAGACCCTCCGCCGGCTCTGGGAGGTAACCCGCAGTCTCCCTCTGCACGCCCTCAAGCCGGACGGGCGCCGCCGGCTGGCCAACCTGCTCAAGCTGCTCGACCTGGCCGCGGCCTGGGAAGGAGCGGCGGCCACCCTGGCCGAGCTGGGCGAGGCGCCGCTCCCCGCACTGAGCGGTCTGGTCGGCTGGCTGGCCGAGCAGCAGACGGCGGCCACCGAAGGGGAATCGGAACTCGACACCGAAGCGGAGGCGGGGGAGCCCGGCGAGGAGGCCGGGCCGGGGACGGTCACCCTGATGACCATCCATGCCGCCAAGGGGCTGGAGTTCCCGGTGGTGGTCCTGCTGGACCGCTCCTACCGGCCCGTCTTCCGAGACACCGCCATCCCGGACCGGGCCGGGGGGCGGGTGGTGGTCCGCGGGGCCGGGCTCAAGCCGAGTGACTGGGAAGACGCCCAGGAACGGGAAGCGGCCGCCCAGGAAGAAGAAGCCCACCGGCTCCTCTACGTCGCCTTCACCCGGGCCCGGGAGCAGGTCGTGTTGTGTACCCGGCGGTCGGAGGAAGGGGACGAGGAGGGGAGCGGGAAGCGCTTCCTGGGACCCCTCGAAGCCGCGCTGGTCCTCCGGGCGGCGGCCGGGGACGGCCCGGTGGTCCGGGTCACGCCCGACCCCCCCCCGGCCGCGACCCCGCGGGCCCACCGGCTCCCGCGCGACCCGGGGGAACCCGCCGCCGGGGCGATCCGGACCGCGGCGGAGCGGCAGGAGCGCGGGCTGGCCGCCTGGTCGGAGCAGGCCGCCCGGGCCCGCCGTCCCCGCCTCCGCTCGGCCTCGCAGTTGAGCGGGGCTCTGCCGGAAAACCGGGAGCCGGGACCGGAGGAGGAAGCCTCCCCATGGGATGGATCCCGCGGGCAGGCGAGGCGGCGTGGCGTACAGGTCCACGAGGCGCTCCGGCGGGTGGTCGAGCGGGGGGCGTCGGTGAGCGAGGCGGTCTCGGCCGTGGTCCGGCCGGGGGATCCCCCCGGGCTCGCCGCCGAGGTCGAGCGATTCGTTCACACCGGGGCTGGGCTGCTGGCCGAAACGGCCGCCGAAGGCT
This sequence comes from uncultured Gemmatimonadota bacterium, assembly GCA_964519015.1. Lineage (GTDB taxonomy): Bacteria > Blakebacterota > Blakebacteria > Blakebacterales > CAYUVJ01 > CAZFHZ01. The sequence goes on from CAZFHZ010000085.1 coordinate 13,490, forward strand.
GGCGGCCGGTGGCCGCGGAGTGCCCCCTGCTGGCCGCCACGGCCGGACTCGCCGCTACGCTCCCGGGTCTGACCCCTGAGGTCACCACGCTGACCGGGAGCGCCGACCTGGTGCTGGAAGGGCCCGGCGGGCGTCTGTGGGTAGTGGATTATAAGACCGACCCGCTTCCCCCCGAAGCCCTGCTGGCCCGCTACCGCCCGCAACTGGAGGTCTACCGTCAGTCCCTGGCCGCGGCCACCGGACGGGAGGTCGTTGCCGAGCTCTGGAGCCTCACCGATGGACGCCGGATCCCGCTCTGAATCCATTCGGATGCGGAAAATCCCTGCAACCCCGATGGGCCTGGAGTCGTTATGAGAGAAAAGGACCGGGTGGGGACGGCCGCCGAACGACGGTGGTCCACGACGGTCCGGGCGCTCTCGGGGGTCCCGCCCGGGACCCGGGATGGGGGGAACGCACGTGACGATCAATGCCAGCGCTCCGGCGGTGGCCCGCAAGGAGATCCGGATCAAGGCCCGGCCCGAGGAGGTCTGGGCGATCCACACCGACATCAGCGGGTGGTGGAAGTGGAACGCCGATGTGACCGAGTCGAAGCTCCACGGAGCCCTGGGCGAGGGAACCACCTTCGATTGGAAAACGCGCGGCACCGGGATCAGCTCCCGGATCGAGCTGCTCGAGCCCGGGCGGCGCATCGGCTGGACCGGGCGTTCCTTCGGCACCCGGGCAGTCCATCTCTGGACCCTGATCCCCGACGGAGAGGGGACGCTGCTCCAGACCGAGGAATCGATGGAGGGGTGGCTGGTCAACCTGCTGCGC
>CAZFHZ010000086.1:0-14199 GCA_964519015.1 uncultured Gemmatimonadota bacterium
GTGTTCCCCCCGTCCCGCCTTGACGTGGGGCCGGCGCTGCCGGTCGAGCAGGGTACGCAGGTGGGGGTCCACCTCCACGATCACATCCCCCCCCCGGCCACCGTCGCCGCCGTCGGGCCCCCCCCGCGGGACGAACTTCTCCCGGCGGAAGGAGACACAGCCGCTCCCCCCCGTCCCGGCGGTCACATGGATGGTGGCGGTGTCGATGAACACGTCGCTCAGCGTCCTTCGCGGGCCAGCACGTCCGCGAGCGCTTCGGCCGTGGGCGGGCGTCCCACCGTGAACACCAGTGCCTGGAAGAAACCGTCCAGGTAGTCTCCGCCGGTGATGGTCGCACAGGCGGCCATGATGTCGGCATCCTGGACCGCGCGGGGTGTTCCCGGGATCAGGTTCCGGCGGCGCCAGAGGGCCCGGGCCAGGTCGGTGAAACGCTGCTGGCCGCCGCTCAGGCGGGCAATCGTGGCATCCAGGGCCAGGGCCACCACCACCCCCCGCTCCCGGGCCAGGCTGCCCGTCCAGGAGACGGCCGCCCCGGGGAGGGTCCCCGGCAGGGCCACCTCGGAACTCTCGAGGGTGCCCCGCAGGCGCGCTTCCTCCTGGACGAAGGTCCAGTCGGCGGCATGCGGGTGGGCCAGGTAGGCTTGTTCGGAGCGCAGGATCTGCTGCCGGAACTGGTCCCGCTGGATCATCTCCTGGCGCAGCAGGGCCAGCCAGGCGAGGTAGTCGATCCCCCCTTCGGAGAACCAGGCCGGCGCGCTCCCGTCCGGTCCCAACCAGAGCCGCAGCAGTTCACGGGCCAGGGCATGGAGGGAGGGCACGTTCTCCATCAGGTCCACCCGTTCCCCCCAGCCGAGCGCCAGACTGTCCCCCAGCCGGAGCGCCGCCACCCCCCCGGCGGCCACCGACGGGACGAGCACGGTGAGCGATCCGGTCGGCAGGGCCCCGAAGATCTCCTGCCCGGCGGCCAGCATCCGCCGGACCGCCTGGACGATCAGGACATCCTCTTCCGGCCGGCGGCCCTGGATCCCGACCACGACCTCCATACCCGCGGCCTGGAAGTTCTGTCTCCGGAAGTCTCCGATGGCCAGGATGGTCGACCAGAGCCGGCTGGTGTCGGCCGGCCGGAAGTTCCGACCGAATCCCTCCCAGGGGACCAGGATGCGCCAGGAGATGGGGATGTCGAAGATGACCTCGGTCTGGATGGGACCGTTCGCCCGGGTGGCCCCGGTGCCGGCCGCCAGGGCGGGGTCGGGCACCAGGAAGAGCTCATAACCGGGACCGTAGAGGGCCTCGCTATTGATCCCGAGTCCGGCCGCGCCCACCGGAGCGGTCCCCGGTGCGGTGACCCGCCAGGAGAGGCGCATGCCGCCCCCCGATCCGCCGGTGACCGTCCAGCCGCGCGGATGCACATCCACCCGGAGCGGCTGACCGAATCCGTCCATCGCCTCCGGTCGGCTCTGCTCCCCCCTCCTCAGATGCGGGTCGGCGTGACGCCAGACCACCCCTCCCCCAACCTCGCCGAAGAGGACGGCCACCACTTCGACCGCATGCTCGTCGAGCAACGGCCGCACGACATAGGAGACCCGCCACGACTCGACCGGAGAGGCGGTCTCCCCCCCGTAGGAAGGGTAGCGCCCCGTCTGGGAGCGGGCGACGGGCGGGCCGGCCGAAAACAGGACACCGGCGAGCAGGAGCACGGGCAGAGCACGGCCGGGAGGGGCCGGGTGGCCGGTCGGGATACGCGCTATACTCTCCATATGACCTCGAACGCCTGGATCTATCAGCTGTTCAGCGAGATGGCCGACCTGCTCGAACTCTCGGAAGCGAATCCGTTCAAGGTCCGAGCCTACCGCCGCGCAGCCCAGACCATCGATGGACTGAGTGAGGACGTAGCCGACCGCGCCGCACAAGGGACCCTGGAGGAGATCCCGGGCATCGGCCGGGACCTCGCCCTGAAGATAGGGGAATTCCTGGCCGGGGGCACCATCGCCGAACTCGAGGAGCTCCGGGCCACCGTCCCCCCGGTACTGGTCCGCATGATCCGGATCCCCGGCCTGGGTCCGAAGAACGCCCTCCGCCTGCACCGCGAGCTCGCGCTCACCCGTCTGGAGGAGCTGGAGCAGGCCTGCCGCCAGGACCGGGTGGCCGCCTTGAAGGGGTTCGGCGCCAAGAGCCAGCAGAACCTGCTGGAGGGGATCGATTTCCTGAAGCGGGCCTCGGAGCGCCGTCCGCTGGGCGAGGTCATGCCGGTGGCCGAGGCGATCTTAGCGGCGCTCGAAGCGGTCCCCGGTGTGGAGAGGGTCAGCCCGGCGGGGAGCCTGCGCCGGATGAAGGAGACGGTCAAGGACATCGACCTGGTGGCCGCGGCGGCCGATCCCGGGCCGGTCATGGCGGCCTTCACCGGCCATCCCCTGGCGGCCCGGGTGCTGGCCCACGGCACCACCCGTTCGAGCATCCGGACCGCCGATGACCTCCAGGTGGACCTCCGGGTGGTCCCCCCCGAAGTCTTCGGAGCCGCCCTGATGCACTTCACCGGCAGCCGGGAGCACAATATCCGGCTGCGCGAGCGGGCGGTACCGGCCGGGCTCAAGATCAACGAGTACGGCGTCTTCGACGTCTCCGGCCTCTCCGAGGAGGAGGTCAAGGATCCCCGGGCCGGACGGCGACTGGGCTCGGAGTCCGAGCAGGCCTGCTTCGAGGCCCTGGGGCTCCCCTGGATACCCCCCGAACTGCGGGAGGATTCCGGGGAGATCCAGGCCGCCCTGGAGGATTCCCTCCCCCCTCTTCTGGAACCTGAACACATCCGAGGCGACCTGCATGCCCACACCGACGCCAGTGACGGCCGGCAGACCCTGGCCGAACTCATCGAAGCCGCCCGGCGCCGGGGGTACGCGTACATCGGGGTCACCGACCACTCCCGGAGCCTGCGACTGGCCGGCGGGCTCGAAGTAGACCGCATGCGCTGGCAGATCGACCGGGTGCGGGAGGCCGATGCCCGTCAGGGGGACATCCGGGTGCTGGTAGGGAGCGAGGTCGACATCCTCCGGGACGGCACCCTCGACTACCCCGACGAACTGCTGGCCGAACTCGACATCGTGATCGGGTCGATCCACACCAGTTTCCGGCTCGACCTCCCGACCCAGACCGCCCGCCTGATCACGGCCATGCAGAATCCATACCTGTTCGCGATCGGACACCCCACCGGGCGCCTGCTGGGAGAGCGGGAGGCCTACCCGATCGACCTCGAAGCGGTCATCGCGGAAGCGGCCCGGACCGGAACCGCCCTGGAGATCAACGCCAACCCGAGCCGGCTCGACCTGAACGACCGGAACGCCCGGGCCGCCCGCCGGGCCGGGGTGCCGATCCTCATCAGCACGGACGCCCACCGGACCGACCAGCTCGATTTCATGGGTTTCGGGGTGCGGGTGGCCCGCCGGGCCTGGCTCGGCCCCGAAGATATCGTCAACACCCTGCCCGAAAAGGAACTCCTGAAGGCCCTTCACCGCAAACGGCCGGGGAAGGGCTCCGGGAAGACCGTTCGGGGGCGGACTTGAAGAATTCGTTTGGCTGCCGTATGATGTCCTATCACACTAGAAACACGAACGGCCCGTCGACGCGGTCGCCAGCCCTGCGCCGGGCCCCCGGAACGGGAGGAACAGCTTGATCCGCAATGCACGTCGTCTTCAGTACTCGGTCGCCCTGTCCGCGGCGATCGCGCTTCTGTCGATCACCTGTGCACCGCGCACCGCCGACGCCCAGGGCATCCCGGTGCGTCTGAGCACCCGATCCATGGCCATGGGCGGGGCCACGCTCCTCTCCGGAGGTCCGATCGAGACCGGTTACCTGAACCCCGGCGCCCTCGGGCTCACCGGCGGGTTCCATCTCTACATCCCGATGTTCCAGGTGACGTCGAATTCGGACGTGATCGACATGTTCAACTGGGTGAGCGACCACCAGGATGAGTTCCAGACCTTCGATTCGATGTCGCCGACCGATAAATACAACTTCGCCAGCGACGTCGTGGCCGAGTTCGACAACAAATGGGTCAACCTGCTGGTCGACCCGATGGTCGGCATCCAGATGGGTCATTTGAGCATCTCGGCCTACTCGGTCACCAACGCCCTGCTCAAGGTCTACGCCGACGCCAACATGTTAGCACCCACCGCCGGTATCCAGATCTTCCCGGTCTCCGACCTGGTGCTGAACGCGGGACTCGGGTTCCAGATCGCCCCCCTGATCCATGTCGGCGTGGGGGCGCGCTACCTGCAGCGCAACTACACCGATACGCCCATCAACCTCGACGTGTCCGACTTCGAGAACACCCTGGACGTGTTCAGTGAGGCACTCAGCGAGTCGAACAAGACTCAGACGGGGCTGGCCATAGACGCCGGGGCAACCTTCACGTTGACCAAGGCGTTCGCAGTGGGCGGGGTGGTCCGCGGCCTGGTCAACAACGTGGAGGATGTGGCGGGTGCCCCTCCCATCAACACCGACCCGGTCATCGGGGCCGGCGTGCGCCTGAAGCCGCTCGCCCTGCTGATGGGGATCCCGACCTTCATCCTGAAGGACCTCACCCTGGAAGCCGACCTGATGGACATCACGGGTTCCTACGACCAGGACTTCATGGACCGGATCGTGCTGGGGGCCGAGGCCAAGATCCACCCCATCCTGCCCATCCCGGTCTACCTGCGGGCGGGCTACGGTCTGGGCAAACTGAGCCTGGGAGCCGGACTCCACTTCCTGGTGCTCGACCTCGGAGCCGCGTTGGTCAAGCGCTCGGTCTACACGCCCGAAGGCTGGAAGGACGTGGACTTCTACTCGGTATCGATCGGGATCGGCTGGTAGATCCAAGAGGGAACATGGATGCCCGCCCGGTGCGGCGGGACAGGGAAGGGCGGCCGGAAGGCCGCCCTTCGTATTCCAGGACACTAGTTCCGGACGATATGATCGTTGGTCAGAGTGAGCCGGGTCCGCTCGGCGTCTTTCGCCCGGGCGATCAGGGTGAAGGAGGTATCGTCGGCGGAGTAGGAGATGAAGGTGAATTTCGAATCTTCCTCGCGGGGGGGCATCCCGATGAAGGGGGCGACCACCAGCCGCAGGTCTTCATAGCTGGTGATTATCGAGGAATTGGGGAAGCAGAGGGTGTCGTTGGTGGTCTGGTACATGTAGATCCCGCGCATCGCCAGGGTCATCTCATACTCGGCGGCGGAGATACGCGCCTCGTTCGTGACGTTGCGGTACTGCGGGATGGCCACGGCGGCCAGGATGGCGATGATGACCAGGACGATGAGCAGCTCGATGAGCGTGAACCCGTCCTCACGGGAAGCGGTTATGCGGAAGTCGGCCCCCACGGACACCCTCCTGGGAAAAGGACCTGGTCTTCGGCCGGCATTTTCATCCTATCAGGCCCGTCCGCATCCTGTCATCCTCCCGGCGAGAGGCCGGCCGGCGGCCCGCCTGCCTCAGACCGGAGTATCTTCGAGCCCGGTGGACACGCCCTTGAAGGAATGCTCCAGGAAGGCCTCGCAGGTCCAGGGCATCCTGAGCCGGAAGACTTCCAGGAAGGCCAGCGCGTAGAGACGGATCTCGTACTGGGCGTGTCGCTCCGCCCGGAGGCGAATGAAGTTCATCAGGCTGCGGGCGTTCACCGTCCAGTAGAATTGAGTGTAGGTGGAGAGGGGGAGCACCTCCCGGGCGATCTCCTTGGCCACCCCCGCTTCGAGGAGCCGGGAATAGAGGGCCCAGGTCTCCTGCTGATGCTTCTTCATCGCCTCCAGCAGCACCCGTTCCTGTTCCGGCTCCAGTCGGCCGGTGCTCCCCTGCCGGTCGGCCGTATCGGGCACCCGCAGCGACCCGGGCAGGTGCATCTCCCCCTCGTCGAAGGTGGTGTAGCGGCCGGAAATCTCGTTGTAGGAGGCCCAGCGGTGCCGGAACCACTGACGGGCCACGAAGAAGGGGCATTTCACATGGAACTTGAAGACCGCGTGCTCGAAGGGGGTCTCATGCCCGTGCTTGAGCAGGTAGGTGATCAGGCGCCGGTCCTTCTCCTCCCCCTTGCTCCCCGAGCCGAAGGAGACCCGGGCGGACTGCACCACCGCGTCATCGCTCCCCAAGGTGCCGACCAGGCGGATGAAACCCCGGTCGAGCACCTTCCGTTCCCACTCGGCCGGCACCAGGTCGCTCAGCCGCTCAGTGGCCGTCTCGCCGAGCCCCTCCTCGGTCTGGGCCAGCTCGGCGGCATGCCGCTCGACCCGGTCCGATCCATTCCCCCCGTGCTCCGACAACTCGCGACCTCCCCCGGTGTGGTCGGTACCGCCTCCCGCCGCTCCCAGTGAGGGGAGGAGAGCCTGCAGGATAGGACGATGGTACGATAGGTCGGGCTTCCCGGATAGTCGGGCCGGGTCACGGGCCGGCACGCTACGAGGTCTGCAGGACCCGGGCCACGATCCTCACGAAGGAGTGCCAACGCTCGTTCTCCGCCCGCAGGTGCCGCCGCCCTTCATCGGTCAGGTGGTAGTACTTGGCCCGTCGTCTATTCTCGGTGATCCGCCATTCCGCGGTGATCAGTCCCCGGCGTTCCATCCGGTAGAGCGCCGGATAGAGGGTGCCGTCCTCGATATCGAGACTGTCGTCGGTGATCTCCCGGAAGCGGCGGGCCACCCCGAAGCCGTGCTGCGGCCCGGCCGTGAGGATCTGCAGGATGAGCATCTCGAGCGTACCCAGCAGCAGGTCGACTCTCTCCTCCTTCCCGGCCCTCCTTCCCTTCCCCATCCCTTCCTCCGACTCGGCCTTCTTCCCTGCGCTCATCTTCGTCATGGCGCTCATCCCCTGCGGTCGGGTCATGCTCCGGGCACGAACGGGGACTCCTCCCCCTGACGGTCAAGGGGAGGATACCCCTCATTACCCTAGACCGCCAAGGGTATTACCGGGAAGATCGTCGGGTGGGGGAACGGAATGGGAACGGCCTCCGGACCGATGATCCGGAGGCCGCTGCTACTGGGTCGAGAACAGAGTCGCCCACACACCCTGGCGGGTTTCGAAGGACCCTGTCCCCTGCGGATGTCTCAGGCGCCGAAGTAGTCGTAGTTCTTCTGGATGAAACCCTGCCACTTCTCCGGGACCTCGTCCTCGGGGAAGATCGCCTCGACGGGACAGACGGGCTCACAGGCGCCGCAGTCGATGCACTCGTTCGGGTCGATGTAGAGCATCTCGGCTTCTTCGTAGGCGTCCTCATCCTTGGTCGGGTGGATGCAGTCCACCGGACAGACGTCGACGCAGGCCGTGTCCTTGGTATTCACACAGGGTTCACAGATGATGTAAGTCATGAATACGGTCCTCCATGGATGGTCATCGGGCTGTGTTTCGACCCATTCCATGGGCCACTCTATGGTCCGATATCGGAGCAGGCAACCCTATTTTATCCCCTGCTCGCAATCCCCGAGGGTGAAGGATTCCGAGGCCTGGTATCCGCGTGGCGTGACCTCGACCTGGGCGCACTCCCGACGGGCATCGTGTTCGAAGAAGAGCACCCATTGCTCCTCGACGGCCTGGGGGAGTACCCGCTTCTTCTCGGCCAGCGTCTTCAGCGGTTCCAAGTCGTAGCCCATGATGTAAGGAAGGGGGATGTGGCTGGCCGTCGGGAAGAGGTCACCGCAGTAGAGGAAGGTGCGCTTGAGCGTCCGGATGAGCGGAAGCTGCTGACCCGGGGTGTGGCCGTCCACGACCATCAGGAAGAGGTCGGGATAGAGTTCCACCTCTCCGGAGACCAGATGGAGGCAGCCCGCATCCTGGAGGGGGAGGAAGTTCTCCTCGAAGAAGGAGGCTTGATCCCGTTCCGAGGGGGCAGAGGCCCAGTCCCACTGCCGGCGTTGGAGGTGATAGACCGCGTTCGGAAAGGTGGGGACGAGCCGACTGCCCGGTTTGCCCTCGAACCGGGTGGCCCCCCCCGCATGGTCGAAGTGCAGATGGGTCAGGATCACGTCGGTGACGGCGGCCGGGGTGACCCCGTGGGTGGCCAGACTCCCGATCAAGTCATGCTGGGTGGTGTCGATGCGGTAGATCGCCTCCAGCTTGGGAGTCAGCTTGTTCCCGGCTCCCGTATCGACCAGGATCACCCGCTCCCGGCCCTCCACCTCCCCCTGGATGAGGAGGGCGCGCATGGTCATATCGATCCGGTTGTCCTCGTCGGGGACGTGCTCCCTCTGCCAGAGGATCCGGGGGACCACACCGAACATGGCCCCACCGTCGAGCCCGAAATCCCCCGTCTCGATCCCGGCCAGCGACCAGGCTCCGATCCGCGTCGCCATCGCCGTCAACCCAGGGGGGAGGCTTTCGCCTCGGCATGGGCCTGGGCCTCCAGCCAGCGCTCGGCCTCGATAGCCGCCTGGCAGCCCGTCCCGGCGGCGGTGATCGCCTGGCGGTAGACCTTGTCCATGGCGTCCCCGCAGGCGAAGACACCCTCCACGTTGGTGTGCACCCCCCGGGTCAGCAGGTAGCCGGTCTCGTCCATGTCCAGGATGTCCTTGAAGAGTCCGGTGTTGGGCTGATGACCGATGGCGATGAAGATCCCGCCCACGGCCAGTTCCCGTTCATCGCCTGTCTTGGTGTCTTTGAGCCGGATACCGGTCACCCCCCCCTGGTCGCTCCCCAGCACTTCGGTGACGATACTGTTCCAGACGAACTCGATCTTCTCGTTGGCGGCGGCGCGTTCGGCCATGATGGCGCTCGCACGCAATTCGTCACGCCGGTGGATCAGGTAGACCCGACTGCCGAAACGGGTCAGGTAGAGGGCCTCCTCGACGGCCGTGTCCCCCCCCCCGATCACAGCGATGACCCGCTCCTTGAAGAAGAAACCGTCGCAGGTGGCGCAGGCGGAGACCCCCTGGCCACGGTACTTCGTCTCCGATTCCAGGCCGAGCCAGCGGGCGCTCGCACCGGTGGCCACGATCACACTCCGGCCGAGATAGGCGGCCCGTTCCGTCTTCACGGTGAAGGGTCGTTTGCTCAGATCGACCGATTCGACGGTCTCGAAGCGGCAGTCGGCACCGAAGCGCTCCGCCTGGCTCCGGAAGAGCTGCATGAGTTCGGGACCCTGGATCCCCTCGGGGAAACCGGGGTAGTTCTCGACCTCGGTGGTGATGGTGAGCTGCCCCCCGGGTTGCATGCCTTCCAGCACCAGGGGCGCCAGGTTGGCCCGGGCGTTGTAGAGAGCGGCGGTCAGCCCCGCCGGGCCTGAACCGATGATGATGACATCGTGGATACCCTCACGCATGCGACGCTTCCTCTGTTCTCGTTCCGGCTCGGGGATCGGATTCGGGAGGACCGTCCGCTACCGGACGATCCGGACGTCATACTATACGGACCGGCTTCGACCAGCGCCACCCGGAGTCCCCGGCCGGGACAGTGGAAGGCCCCGGTCCGATGACCAGGGCCTTCCGGGAACGAGCGGCCGGCGTGGGCTCGAGACTACTTGACGCCGACCTGCTGCTTGACCCAGTCGGTGGTGACCGACTTGGGACGGGTGATCGCTTCGCCCATACCGCGGCTCATGATGAGCTGGGCCAGTACACCCATGGCACGGCTGAGGCTGAAGAGGACCGTGTAGTAGTTCATCTCGGTCAGACCGTAGTGGAAGAGCAGGGCGCCCGAACCGGCGTCCACGTTCGGCCACACGCTCTTGGCCTTGCCGTGCTCGGTGAGCACCTTCGGAACGACCTTGAAGCAGCGGGCGACCGAGGCGAAGACCGGGTCGTCCGGGAAGTACTTCTCACCGAAGGCGTGGAAGGCGGTGAAGCGCGGGTCGGTCACCCGGAGCACGGCGTGGCCGTAGCCGGGTACCACCTTGCCGCTGTTCAGGACCTCCCAGGCGTACTCCTCAACCTGCTTCTCGGTCGGCGCGCCGCCGTACTTCTGCATCATCTCCTGGATGAAGATGAGGCACTCCTGGTTGGCCAGTCCGTGGAGCGGTCCGGCCAATCCGCACAGTCCCGCAGCCAGGGAGTAGTACGGGTCGGAGAGGGCGCTGCCTACCACGTGGGTGGTGAAGGCGCTGACGTTGCCCCCCTCGTGGTCGCTGTGCAGCACCAGGTAGAGCCGCATCATGTCGGCGAACTCGGGTTCGTCGTTGCCGAGCATGTGGGCGTAGTCGGCCGCCCAGTCGAGCTTGGGATCCGACTTGATCAATTCCCCCTTCTTGGCGCTGATGCGGTAGACCGCGGCGGCCACCGCAGGGAGCTTGGCCAGCAGGTGGATACTGTCGTCCAGGGCCGCCTCCCAGTACTCCTCCTTGCGCATCCCCTCGTCGTAGCGCTGGCGGAAGACCGACTCGTTCTCCATGGCCAGGATGCCGGTGATGAGCATGTCCATCGGGTGGGAGTCCTTGGGCATCGCCTTCAGCACATCGAAGACCTCTTCGGACACCTTGCCGTGTTCCTTGAACTCTTTCTGCAGGTCCTTCAACGCCTCCGCGCCAGGAAGCTCACCGACACAGAGCAGGTAGAAGATCTCCTCCGGAAGCCGGTCGGTCAGTTCGGAGATGGGGATACCGCGGATGATCAGACCCCTTTCGGGCTCTACGAGCGAGGTGTCGCAGACCAGGCCTTTGACTCCGCGCATCCCTCCGTAGGCCTGAGCCACGGTGACGTTCGAGAGGACTTTCTCCCCGTGTTCCTTGGACAGGGTCTTGACGTCGTTCCGCAGCGCCGGGATCCGATCGGCGAGCGCTTTCTTGATCATAGACATATGTGCTCTCCCTGATGAATGGCGGACCCCTCTGCGGGTCCTCGATGCGTGGGTCCCTGGTTCTGTCGGGAAAGCCGGGACGACAGGCCGGGTGGGCGTGCCGGCCGTCGCGGCCCCTGAGGTTCGACGGAAATACTCTAGTCGGTACGGGGGAGGCGCACAACCGAATCCGGAACAGTTCCCCGGGATCCGTACGGTCGTGTGGGAGCACGTTCGAATCGCGGCCGGCGGTCGAAGACCTCGGGGAGCTGGCGGGCCAGGGCCTCGATGGTCCGCTTCCGTCCGGGTGGTCGGGGACATTCGGCGGCCAGACTGGTCATCAGGCCCGCCTCGAGACCGCAGGGATTGATGAGGGTGAAGGCGGCGGGGTCGGTCGCGATGTTGAGTGCGAATCCGTGCCAGGTGACCCATCGCCGAACGGCCACCCCGATGCTGGCCAGTTTGCGGGCCGGGGACTCGGGAGGGGTCCAGACACCGGTGAACCCCGGGCGGCGTCCGGCCGGGCAGCCCAGCGCGGTACAGGTCCGGATGAGCACTTCCTCGAGACGGCGAAGGTGGGCGCGCAGGTCCCGCTCGGCCCCCTCCAGTCTGAGGATGGGGTAACCGACGAGCTGGCCGGGCCCGTGCCAGGTCACATCCCCCCCCCGCTCGACCTCGAAGACCGGCAGCCGGGCGGCGGACGGGCTCAGGTTGGCGGGATCACTCCCCCGGCCGCAGGTGATGACCGGGTCGTGTTCGAGCAGCAGGAGGGTGTCGGGGTCCTCCCCCGAGAAGACGCGCTCCAGCAGACGCTGCTGGAGGTCATGGGCCTCCTCGTAGGCCATCCGGCCGAGCCACCAGACCCTCAGGTCGCGCATCGTCCTCCCCCCGGCCGTCCTTGCCCGAGGCTACCGGTTCAACTGGTGGATCGCCCGGCCGAGGGCGGCCTCGGCGGCCTCCATCAGGGTTTCCCCCAGGGTGGGATGGGGATGCATCGTGAAGCCCACATCCTCCAGCCGCGCCCCCATCTCCAGGGCCAGGCACGCCTCGCTGATCAGGTCGGTGGCTTCCGGTCCCACGATCTGGACCCCGAGCAGCAGACCGCTCGCGGAATCCCCGACCACCTTCACGAAGCCGTCGGTCTCGTCGAGGGCCAGCGCCTTGCCGGAGGCCTGGAAGGGGAACTTCCCAACCACCGTCTCATGTCCCTGCTCCCGGGCCTGCTCCTCGGTGAGTCCGACATAGGCGATCTCGGGATCGGTGAAGATCACCGCCGGGATCGCGACCGGATCCCAGGCGACCGGATGGCCGGCGATCGCCTCGGCCGCTACGATCCCCTCCTTACTCCCCTTGTGGGCAAGCATCGGCTCCCCGGCCACATCCCCGACCGCGTAGATGTGCCCGGCCGCCGTGCAGCGCCGGGCATCCACCGGCAGGAAACCGCGGGGGTCGGTCTTGAGACCGGCCGCTTCCAGCCCGAGCCCTTCGGTGTTGGGCTTGCGCCCGATGGTCACCAGGACGCGGTCCGCCTCGAAGCTCACTTCGGCGCCCTCCCGGTCGGAAGCCTTCAGGACCGCCTTCCTCTTCCCGCGTTCCAGCGCCCGGGCCGGAGTGTTCAAATGGACCTCAATCCCCAGCTTCTTGATCCGGCGTTCGACGACCTTGGAGAGTTCCTTCGGGGAGCCGGGCAGGAGGGTGTCCATCATCTCGATGACGGTTACTTTCGTCCCGAACTTGGCCCAGGCGATACCCAACTCCAGGCCGATGTAGCCTCCCCCGATCACCAGGAGCCGTTCCGGGACCTCGGTGAAGGCCAGCGCCTGGCGGCTGCCGACCACGACTTCCCCGTCCGGTTCGAATCCCTTCAGGAAGAAGGGGTGGGAACCGGTGGCGACCACTGCCTGGTCGAACCGGACCGTCTCCTCCCCCCCCTGACTCTTCACGACCAGGGTGTGGTCGTCCTTGAAGGTGGCGGCACCCATCAGGGTCTCGGCGCCGTTCCGTTTGAGCAGCTGGCTCACGCCCCCGGTCAGCCGCTCCACCACCCCCGCTTTCCACGCCTGGGTCTTGCCCAGGTCGAGCCGCCGGCCCTCGACCGTGATGCCGAGGTCGGCCACCTGGTCGATGCGGTGGTAGATAGTGGACGCGGAGATGAGGGCCTTGGAGGGGATGCAGCCGTAGTTCAGGCAGACACCCCCGACCTTGTCCTGCTCGACCACCAGGGTCGAGCGGCCGAGCTGGGCCAGCCGGATGGCCGCGACGTACCCCGCGGGTCCGGCGCCGATGACGACCGCTTGGTAGTGTTTCCCGGGCATGGTCACGGCTCCATGAAGATGAGGGCGGGCTCTTCCAGGTAGCTTTTGAGCGCGTTCATGAACTGCGCCCCTTCGGCTCCGTCGGTGATGCGATGGTCGAAGGTGACGCCGACGTACATCATCGGGCGGACCTCGATCCGGCCCTCCCACACAACCGGCCGTTCCCGGACCGCCCCCAGGCCGAGGATGGCGGCCTCGGGGAAGTTGATGATCGGGGTGGCGAAGAGTCCGCCGATCGAACCGAAGTTGGTGATGCTGATGGTGCTGTTCTGCAGGTCCTCCACACCGATCGAGCCGTCACGGGTGGCGGCGGCCTTGGTGGCGAGTTCCCGGGCCAGCTCTATGACCGACAGGCGGTCGGCGTCGCGCACCACCGGGACCAGCAGCCCCCGTTCGGTGGCCACCGCAACCCCGATGTGGTAGTAACGCTTCCAGACGATCTCGCCGCGTTCCTCGTCGAGGGTCGCATTGAACATCGGGAAGCGCTTCAGGGTGGCGATGAGCGCCTTGATGATGAAGGGGAGGAAGGTCACCTTCACTCCCGCCGCTTCGGCCGCCGGACGGGTCGCCTCACGCAGCGTGATGAGCCGGCTGGCGTCCACCTCCTCGATGTGGGTGACATGGACCGCCTTGTGGACCGATTCGCTGAGCACCTCGGTGATGCGCTTGCGGATCCCCTTGAGCTTGAAGCGCTCCTCCCCGCCGGCAGCCACGGCGGCGGCGGGGACCGGAGCGGCACCCTCCCGCTGGAAGGCGTCCAGGTCGCCGGCCAGCACGCGGCCGGCCGGCCCGCTCCCGGGGACCTGGTCGATGTCGAGCCCGCGTTCGCGGGCCAGGCGGCGCACGCTGGGCGCGGCCAGGGCCTTTCCCTCCGGACGGGCGCCGGCCGCCATGCCGAAGGCGGGGGCCGCCGCCACCGGTGGCGGGGCCACGGGAGCGGCCGGAGCCGTTGGAGCGGACGGCCCGCTCCCCCGGGCGGGCTCAAGCGGGCCGGCCGCGGGCTCCGGAGCGGCGGTGACCTCTTCACCCGGCTCGCCGATGACCAGGATCAGCGTCCCGATGGGCACCGTGGTCCCCTCTTCGACGAGCAGCCTGAGCACCGTCCCCGAGCGGGGGCTGGTGATCTCCACGGTCGCCTTGTCGGTCATGACCTCGACCATCGGCT
>CAZFHZ010000087.1:0-13853 GCA_964519015.1 uncultured Gemmatimonadota bacterium
GTCGGGCTGCGCGACGAGCCGGTCCATCTCCTGCTGCACAAACCGGCCGGTGTGGTGAGCACGGTGCGCGATCCCTTCGGACGGCCCACCGTGGTCGGCCTGGTCGGCCGCGCGGCCGCCGGACGGCGGCTCTACCCGGTCGGCCGACTCGATGGCGACACCACCGGCGCGCTGATGCTGACCGACGACGGCGAGCTGGCTTTCCGACTGACCCATCCCCGCTACGGGATCGAGAAGGTCTACCAGGTCGGAGTGGCCCGGGATCTGCCCGACGCCGACCTGGCCCGGATCTCCGCCGGGCTGGAACTGGAGGACGGGCCGGCCCGTCCGGACGCCTGCCGGCGGCTCGGTCCGCAGCGGCTGGAACTGGTCCTCCACGAGGGCCGCAAACGCATCGTCAAACGGCTCCTGGCCGCGGCCGGGCACCGGGTCACCCGCCTGCATCGGAGCCGGTTCGCCGGCCTGACGGCGGATGAGCTGGCCCCGGGGAGCTGGCGTG
The DNA here is from genome assembly GCA_964519015.1 of uncultured Gemmatimonadota bacterium. GTDB lineage: Bacteria > Blakebacterota > Blakebacteria > Blakebacterales > CAYUVJ01 > CAZFHZ01. The sequence goes on from CAZFHZ010000087.1 coordinate 500, forward strand.
TCCTCACCCGGGAAGAGGTGGCCGGTCTGCGGGCCCGGGTGGGCCTGGAGCCGGCGCCGCCGGCAGAGCAGAAGGAGGAAGCGCGGTGAAGCGTTCCGTCCGGCTGGTCATCGCCATCGACGGTCCCTCCGGCTCGGGCAAGAGCACCACCGCCCGTCTGCTCGCCGAACGGCTCGGTTACCTCTACGTGGATACCGGTGCCATGTACCGCGCGGTGACCCTGAAGGCGTTGCGGGCCGGGATCGATGCGACCGACGGGGAGGGACTCGCCCGCATCGCCCGCCGGACCGAGGTCCGCCTGGAACCCCGCCCCGAGGGCGTGCGTGTCCTGCTTGACGGAGAGGACGTTTCTGACGACATTCGTACCTCCCAGGTTACCCGCTATGTATCCGCGGTCTCCGAGGTCCCTGTCGTCCGCGAGGTCCTGGTCGCGGCCCAGCGTGTGCTGGGGGCGGAGGGGGGTGTCGTACTGGAGGGACGCGACATCGGTACCGTCGTGTTCCCCGACGCGGACATCAAGATATGGATGGAGGCGGACCTGGGGATCCGGGCGGCACGCCGTCGGCTCGAACTGGCCGGACGGGGAGCCTCCCCGGAGGTGGGGGAGGTGACCGAAGACCTGGCCCGGCGGGGCGCGCCTGTTCAGCGGCGAGGCCGCCGACCGGCCCGCGGTCGGCTCTCAGGGGCGGGCGGGGGAGCCCCCCGGGTGGGGGGGGGGGTGCCCGCAGACCGGGCCGGGGGGCCCGCCCACGACTCGGGGCGGCGGCATTCGCCCCTGAAGCGGGCTTCCGACGCGGTCACGGTGGACACCACCGACCTGACCATCGCAGAGCAGGTCGAAGTGATCGTCGCGCTCGTGGAGGAGCGCCTGAGAGAGATAAACGCGTAACCGGACCCTGTAACCGTCGCCGGCCTTTTCCCACTACCGGTGACGCACTGTCGTCCAGGAGGACCCATAGACATGCCGGAAGAGCTCAATCCCGCCTTGGAGAACGCCCCGACGGAGGAAACCGTCAGCGGCGGGAAGTTCCCGTCGATCGAGGAGTTGGAGGCTCCCGAGTACGACGAAGAGCAGTACAGCGAGATGATGGCGCTCTACGATGAGACCCTCGCCGAGATCGACGAGGGACAGATCGTCTCCGGTATTGTGCTCGCCATAGAGGACCGCGAGGTCCTCGTCGACGTCGGCTTCAAGAGTGAGGGGTCGATCCCGGTCGACGAGTTCGGCGGCCCCGAGAACGTGACCATCGGTGAGCACGTCGACGTCTTCCTGGAGTCGATCGAGAACCAGGACGGCCAGATCGTACTGAGCAAGTCGAAGGCCGACTTCATGAAGGTCTGGCACAAGATCAAGCACGCCTACGATTCGAGCGAAGTGGTCATCGGGCGGCCCAGCAAGCGCATCAAGGGCGGTCTCATGGTCGACCTGATGGGCGTGTCCGCCTTCCTGCCCGGTTCCCAGGTGGCCCTGCGTCAGGTCCGCGACTTCGACCAGTACATCAACACCGACATCCGCCTGCGGATCATCAAGATCAACAAGAACCGCCGCAACATCGTGATCAGTCGCCGGATGGTCCTGGAGGAGGAGCGCGCCCGGATGCGCGAAGAGGTCCTCCAGAACCTGCAGAAGGGGCAGATCCGCGAGGGGACGGTCAAGAACATCACCGACTTCGGCGCCTTCATCGACCTGGGGGGTGTGGACGGACTGCTCCACATCACCGACATGTCGTGGGGACGGGTCAGCCACCCCAGCGAGATCGTCAAGATCAGCGACGTGGTGCAGGTCAAGGTGCTCGACTTCAACGAGGCCAAGGACCGGATCAGCCTGGGCCTCAAGCAGCTCCAGCCCTATCCCTGGAAGGGGGTCGACGAACGCTACCCGATCGGGGCCAAGGTCATGGGCAAGGTCGTGTCCATCACCGATTACGGGGCCTTCATCGAGCTGGAGGAGGGGATCGAAGGACTCGTCCACATCAGCGAGATGTCGTGGACGCAGCACATCCGGCACCCCTCAAAGGTGGTCAACATCGGCGAGGAGATCGAGGTCGTGGTCCTGCGGGTCAACCCCGAGGACGAGAAGATCTCGCTCGGCCTCAAGCAGACCGAACCCGACCCGTGGGAGACCCTGGAGATCCGTTTCCCGGTCGGCACCAAGATCATGGGCAAGGTGCGCAACCTGACCAACTTCGGCGCCTTCGTGGAGATCGAGCCGGGCATCGACGGTCTGGTGCACATCAGCGACCTCTCCTGGACCCGCCGGATCCGGCACCCCAGTGAGATGCTGACCAAGAACGACGAGATCGACGTCGTCATCCTCAGCATCGACCGCGACCAGCGGCGGATCTCCCTGGGCCACAAGCAGACCCGGGCCAACCCGTGGGACGACCTGGCCGAACAGTACCCGGTGGGCACCGAGGTCAACGGCAAGCTCATCCGCTTCATCGATAAGGGGGTCATCGTCGATCTGGGGGACGAGGTCGAGGGCTTCGTGCCGCTCCCGCACATGGGCCGGGACGACCTGGAGAGCGCCGAGCAGGCCTTCCAGGAAGGGGACGATCTCCCTCTCACCGTCATCGAGTTCGACAAGCAGGGCCGGAAGATCGTGCTCTCGGTCACCGAGTACTTCAAGAGCCGGGACAGCGCGGAACAGGAAGCCTTCCTGAAGCAGCATGAGAAGCGCGAGACCACCCTGTCCGATCACGCCGGGGGAGAGGACCTGGCTGACCTGAAGAAGCAGCTCGAAGAGACCGGTGAGGAGGAGCTGGAGGCGCCCGAGGACGAGGAAGAGGAAGAGGAAGAGGTGGAGGAGTCCGAAGGCGAGGAGGAATCGGAAGGGCCCGAAGGCGAGGAGGAATCGGAAGGGCCCGAAGACGAGGAGGAGTCGGAGGAGCCCGCCGCGACGGCCGATCCGGAGGAGAAGGAGGACTGAGCCGGGCCTCCGAGCCCGAGAGGGACCGGGGTGGGCCCCGGCCGGCCGGCAGGCCGGGCGGGGCCTCTCCATGAAGGGACCATGGTCGAGGATTTCCTGAGCACCCCGCTGCCGGGTCTGAGCCGGGGCGCCGTCAAGGCGCCGACGGCTTATGTGGAGACCTACGGTTGCCAGATGAACGTCAGCGACTCCGAGCTGGTCACCGGCATCCTGCGCGGAGCGGGCTGCCGTATCGTCGATGCTCCGGAGCTGGCCGACCTCATCCTGCTCAACACCTGCGCGGTGCGCGAGAACGCCGAGCAGCGGATCGTGGGGCGGGTGGGGCAGCTGGCCTCGCTCGGACGGCACCGTCCGGTCCGGATCGGCCTGTTGGGCTGCATGGCCCAGCACCTGCGCGACCGGCTGTGGGAACAGGTCCCCCAGGTAGACTTCATCCTGGGTCCCGATGCCTACCGCAGTCTCCCGCGGATCCTCGACCTGGCCCCGGGAGAGCGGCTCGCCCTCTGCCAGCTCGACCGGAACGAGCTCTACGAGGGGATGCCCCTGGCGCGGAGCCCCGGGATCCCGACCGCCTTCGTGACCATCATGCGCGGCTGTGACCGTATGTGCACTTTCTGCGTGGTCCCGATGACCCGGGGGCGGGAGCGCTGTCGCCCGGCCGGCGACATCCTCCGGGAGATCGAAGGGCTGGTCGCAGCCGGGGTGCGTGAAGTGACCCTGCTCGGCCAGACCGTGAACGCCTGGTGCTCCGACGGGCTGAGCTTCGGCTATCTGCTGAGGCGGGTGGCCGGGACCGGGATCGACCGGATCCGCTTCACCTCCCCCCATCCGGTCTACTACCGGGAGGATGAACTGGACGCCATAGCCGAAACCCCCGAAGTGTGCGAGTGGGTGCACCTCCCCCTGCAGTCGGGCAACGACGTGGTGCTGGAACGGATGGGGCGGGGCTACACGCGGGCGCGCTACCTCGAGCTGGTCGGGCGGCTGCGGACACGGATCCCGGATGTCACACTCACGACCGACCTTATCGTCGGTTTCCCCGGGGAGACGGAGCGGCAGTTCGAGGATACGCTGGTGGTCATGGCAGAAGCCGCCTTCGACTCGGCGTACATGTTCAAGTATTCTCCCCGTTCGGGGACCCGTGCCTGGCGCGAGTGGCCCGACGACGTACCCGAGTCGGAGAAGCAGCGCCGGCTGGAACGGGTGATCGAACTCCAGACCCGTCTCACCCGCGCCTCCCACGAGGCGATGGTGGGCCGGGTCTACGAACTGCTGGTTACCGAGCCGGGCACCCGCGGCCCCGGCCAGTGGCTGGGCCGCACCCGGGGGAACCAGGCGGTCATCCTGGAGTCGGAAGAAGATATGACGGGGCGCATCGTGGACGCCCGGATCGAGAGCACCGGCACCTGGACGCTGCGGGGCCGGACGGTCTGAGGGAAGGGGAGGGGATCATGTGGATGATCCGCTGGCTGCTGGTCGCCGCCCTACTGATCGTGCTGCTGGGCTTCTCCCTGCTCAACCTCGACCAGCGGGTCTCGATCGACGTGGTCGTCGCCCGCTGGGACGACCTGCCGCTCCTGCTGGTACTCTTCGAAACCTTCATCGCCGGCATGCTCCTCTGGTTCGTGATCTCTTTCGCCACCGTGGCCCGGCTTCAGAAGGAACTGCGCGGTCTGCGCCGGGAGCGGGACCGGCGGACCGAGTCGGCCGGCGAGCAGCTTGACGGACCGCCGGAATCGGATCGCGCCCCCCGGCCGGAGGGGGACGGGGAAGAGGATGACGATGCCTGGGCATGACCGACGGGGCCTCGTCCCGCTCACCGTACTGCTGTTGACCCTGGCCGGACCGGCCGCCGGACAGGAGCCGGTCGGCGGGCAGGGGGTGGCCGTGAGTCCCTCGCGCGAGGCCGCCCGGGACCTTTATGAGCGGGGTCGGTACCGGGAGGCCCGGGCCATGCTGGATGCGCTCATCCAGGCCCGGGTGGTCGATCCCGAGGTGTACTACTACCGGGGCCTGGTCGAACCGGACGCCGACCGGGCGGCCGAAGCCTGGTTCGGCGAGGTCGTCCGGCGCTGGCCGGGGAGCGAGTGGGCCGACCGGGCCACCCTCCAGATCGGTCTGTGGCGCTACGCCAAGGGCTTCTACATCACGGCCCGGGAGAAGTTCGAGCTGGTGGCCCGACGCCGTCTCGACACCCCGCTGGGGCAGGAGGCCCGCTACTGGCAGGGGATGAGCTGGACGTACGGCGACCGGCCGGCGGCGGACAGCTTACGCACCGGCCTTCAACTCATCCGGCGGGTGGCCGGGACCGCCACCGCCCCCGCCGTGCTGGGCAAGGCGCTCCTCTCGGCCGGCGAGATCAGTCTGCAGCTGGCCGAGCCCGATTCCGCTCTCCGCTACGCCGGGATCATCGTGGATGCCCCCTACCTGGAGGATTTCCACCCCCGTGCCTTCGCCCTGCAGGCGGCCGCCTGGGAAGCCAAGGGGGACCGGGAGCAGGCCCGGAGCATCTGGAACCTGTTGAATTCCCGCTTCACCGACACCTGGGAGGGTCACCAGGCCCAGCTCTGGCTGGCCCAGCAGCGGGAGTCGGCGGTCCAGGCCCGGCTCGACACCCTGCGGGCGGCCGGCGCCTCGCTCTTCGCCCCCGGCGGAGCCGGTAAGGGGGAATGGACCGTCCAGGTGGGCGCCTACAGCGACCTGGCGGCCGCCACCCAGCTGGTGGTGAGCCTGACCCAGAAGGGCTATCAGGCCTGGCACACCAGCAAGCGGGTGGAGGGACGCCTGCTGGTGGCCGTGATGGTAGGGCGGTTCGAGACCCGGGCCGAGGCCAGCGCCTTCGGGAAGTCGATGGTGGATAAGGGGGACATCACCGACTTCTTCCCGGTCCGAAATCCCTGAGCGCAGGACGAGCGCCGTGGCCAAGACCTCCACGCCTCTCATGCAGCAGTATCTGCGGATCAAGTCGGAGCACCCCGACGAGATCCTTCTCTTCCGCCTGGGCGACTTCTTCGAGACCTTCTTCGAGGACGCCCGCCTGACCGCTAAAGCCCTCGACATCGTGCTCACCAGCCGCAACGCCGGCGACGGCGAGGCGGCGATCCCCCTGGCCGGCTTCCCCGCTCACGCCGCCGAAGGCTACATCGGCCGCCTGCTTAAGGCGGGCCACCGGGTGGCCGTGTGCGAACAGATGGAGGACCCGAAGAAGGCCAAGGGCCTGGTCAAGCGGGAGGTGATCGAGGTCCTCTCCACCGGCACCGCGCTGGCCGAAGGGTTCCTGGACGGGACCCGCAACAACTGGCTGATGGCCGCCGCGCCGGGACCGGAAGGGGAGTGGGGCCTGGCGGTGGCCGATGTCTCCACCGGCGATTTCCTGCTCACCGAGGTGACCGGGGAACAGCTCCTCGACGAAGTACAGCGCTGGGAGCCGAGCGAAGTGCTGCTGCCGCAGGAGCTGGAGGAGGACCATCTGGCCCCCTTCGCCCCCGGGCGGCGCACCCTGACCCGCCTGGAGGCCTTCCGCTTCGACCCGGCGGCCGGGGAGCAGATGCTGAAGGAACACTTCGGCGTGACCACCCTGAAGGGGTTCGGGGGGGGGGGGGCGAGCGGGGGGGTGGTGGCGGCCGCCGCCCTGATCGGCTACCTGCGCTCCCAGCATCTGGCCAGCCTGGGCCACCTCAAGCACCTGCGGGTGCTCGACCGCGGGGCGGGGATGCTGCTGGATGCCGCCACCGTGCGCAACCTGGAGCTGGTCGCCAACCTGCGCGACGGCGGGAAGGGAGGGACCCTGCTGGGGGTGCTCGACCGCACCGCCACCGGGCTGGGGGCGCGCACCCTGCGCCGGGCGCTCCTGCAGCCCCTGACCCGGCGCGAGGAGATCGAGGAACGCCTGGATGCGGTGACCGCGCTGGTCGAGACGGCCGAGCGGCGGGAGCGGATCCGCGCCTCCCTGGAGGGGCTGGGAGACCTGGAACGGCTGGCCGTGCGGGTGGAGACGGGGAAGGCCTCCCCCCGCGACCTGGCCGCCCTGCGCGAGGTGCAGGGCCGGATCCCGGAGCTGCGGAGCGCGCTCGAAGGGCTGACCGGGACCTTGCTGGAGCGCCTGCGGGAGCGGCTCGACCCGCTGGCCGGACTGACCGGGGAGCTGCAGGCGGCCCTGGTGGACGAGCCCCCCCTGGTCCGCACCGAAGGGGGCATCTTCCGGGGCGGCTGGTCGGCCGAGCTCGACCGCCAGCGGGAACTGGCCTCCTCGGGCAAGGGGTGGATCGCCGAACTCCAGAAGAAAGAGCGGGAGCGCACCGGCATCCCCACCCTGAAGGTGGGCTACAACAAGGTTTTCGGTTACTACCTGGAGGTCACCCGGACCCACGCCGACAAGGTGCCGGAGGACTACCAGCGCAAACAGACCCTGGTGGCCGCCGAGCGCTACATCACCCCCGAGCTGAAGGAGAAGGAGGAGGAGGTGCTGGGGGCCCAGGAGAAGGCGTGGACCCTGGAGAGCGAGCTCTTCGAGGAACTGCGCACCCGTACGGCCACCCACCTGGAGGCCCTCCAGGCCAACGCGGCCGCCCTGGGGATGCTCGATGTACTGGCCGGCCTGGCCGAGGCGGCGGTGCGGAGCGACTGGGTCCGCCCGGAGTTCGATCCGGACGGCTCGCTCTTGATTGAAGCCGGGCGCCACCCGGTGGTGGAGCCCCTGCTGCCGGCCGGGACCTTCATCCCCAACGACCTCGAGCTGGGCCCGCAGCGCCGCATCGCCATCATCACCGGGCCCAACATGGCCGGTAAGAGCACCTACCTGCGCCAGGTCGGCCTGATCTGCCTGATGGCCCAGGCCGGTTCCTTTGTGCCGGCCGGCCGGGCCCGCCTCCCCGTGCTCGACCGCATCTTCACCCGGGTAGGAGCCATGGACAACCTGGCCGGCGGGGAGTCCACCTTCCTGGTCGAGATGCACGAGACGGCCAACATCCTCCACCACGCCACCGAGCGTTCCCTGGTGCTGCTGGACGAGGTTGGGCGGGGGACCAGCACCTACGACGGGCTCTCGATCGCCTGGGCGGTGGCCGAGCATCTGCACGAGCAGGTGGGCGCCTTCACCCTCTTCGCCACCCACTACCACGAGCTGACCGTGCTGGCCGAACGGCTTCCCCGGATCTTCAACCTGAACGTGGCGGTCAAGGAGTGGGGGGATCGGGTGATCTTCCTGCACCAGATCGTGCCGGGAGGATGCGACCACTCCTACGGCATCCACGTGGCCGAACTGGCCGGGGTGCCGCGAGCGGTCATCGATCGGGCCCGGGTGCTCCTGCGCAACCTGGAGTCCGACCGGCCTCTCCCCCAGGCTTCGGAAGGGGGGGGGAAGCCGTCCTCCGCCGAGACCCAGATGGACCTCTTTCCCAGTCGCCCCGACCCCCTGATCCAGGAACTGCGCCGGCTCGACCCGGAGACGCTGACCCCGCTGGAAGCCCTCAACCTGCTGGCCCGCCTGCGCGACTTGCTCTGAGCAGTCGGGGCTCGCTCACTTTCTCCGCCCGTAGACCTCCGGCCGCAGGCGGTAGCGGTCGATGGCCGGTTCCTCTCCGGTCCTCAGGTAGTTGTTTGTCTGATAGAGGTATCCGTCACGGATGATCAGGGCACCGGGAAGCCAGACGGAACATAGGTATCGGAACGCAGCACCATCGAAGACATCGAACAGAAATAGGGTGGTATCCTTCCTTACGTGGGTCATCGCGAAGAGGAATCGGCCATCGGAGAGCAACGCCCCGATCGGGGCCTCGAACTTCTGTTCGAGGCATCGCTGTTTCGCTTTCCGGTCCACCGCCACCATCAAGGAGTACTGTTCCGGGTTCCGCTCCCGAAGCCCCTCCGGGGCTCGGGGCGACCAGACCAGTGGAATCCGCTCGAAGGACTGTCGGATCTCCGTTCGCTCTCCCGAGATGAGGTCCATCACATGGATAGTGTAGATGGCCGGTTCTGAGGTGAAATCGACGTCATGGAACGTATGGCACCAGGCGACCCGGGTGTTCGGGAGCAGGGCGAAGTAAAGCCAGCCGAGGCTGGGGAGATCGTAGCCGATGCCCTCGCCCACGATCACGTCGGTGCGGAGATAGTCAGCGATCACCCGCACAGAATCCGGGGTTTCATAGATCAGGAAAATCTCCAGATGCTCGCGGCGGTTGCGGTCGAGGTCGCTGGCCTCGATGGAATAGACCCATCGCTGGTCGTCGATTGCGTAGATCTCCCCGGGCCTTCCCAGTCCGAGGTTCCGCTCCTTCAGGAGAGGGAAATCGGGCCGCCGGTTCATGAAGTCGCGGCTGGCGACATAGGACCGGTCGGGCCGGAAGACGTGGGCGTTGGTTCCAAATTGGACGCCGAACGCGGTCAGGTATCCCTCGGGACTCTGGAAGAGCCGTCTGGCTTGACGCAGTTCCCCTGGACCATCCCCCGGTCCTCCGAATCGGGTCTGCGGTCTCCCGTCGGGGGCGTAGACTTTGATCCAATCCTCGTCCAGGACGAGGACGTCGCCGCTCTCTTCCACGGCGAGTGTGTTCGCGACCAGTCGTGCGAGCAGGTAGTCGGAGGGCACCTCCCCGCTGGGGATCCGGCCGACCCATTCCACCGCGTCCTCCAGGGCCGGGGCGCGGGTTGTCCCCTCTCCGCCGGAGCCACCGCAACCGGAGAGCAGGAGCACGGTCGTAGCGATTAAGAGCGGGACGACCTGGATCCCGCCTACATGGTGCCGCAGGGGCGTTCTTCGCATCGGGCAGCCTTCCAGGTCAGGGGCCCTCTCCTCAGGAAAGAGGACGGACGAGCGGAGGAGGCGCTTACGACCGAATTCGGCTCAGGGCCGGTACTCGGCCAGCGCCCAGCGGCCTTCCCCGTCGGGATGGTCGTCGATCCAGCCCACCAGGCCGATCCCTGCCGTCCAGTACTCCCGGTGGTGGACCCCCTGCTCGTCCCCCGCACGCCGGCTCCAGAAGGTCAACTCGGTGCAGCGCCAGAGCCCGGCCGGGACCCGCACCAGGGTATCCGCGGCGGTGACCGTCCAGCCGAATCCCTGGGCGGTCCACCACCCCTTGATCCGGGAGTCGGGGGCGGGCACCACCAGGTCGGCGCTCCGGCCCCGCTGGAGGTAGACCGGTTCCAGCGGGCCCCCGACCGTACCCGTCCAGGCGGTCAGGTCGAGCAGCCCGGCCGAGGAGTTGGCCACATACCAGGGGAGGTGCCCCTGCGAGGTCCGGCCGGAGGACTCCACCCGGAAGACAGGACCCTCGGTCTCGGCGTAGAGGTTGCTGCCGGCCCGCAAGGTGTCGCCTCGGACGGCCTCGACGATGTAGCCGACACCCCGGTAATCGGGCCAGCGGTAGCGCGCGGAGCGCAGGCCCTCGAAACGGACCACGGGATCGAGCCGCAGGGCGTGCTCCGGTGGGGGGAGCTCGGCCGTCACGACCACCCAGAGGGTGTCCTCGGGGGCCGAGAAATCGGCCACCGGCCAGCCGGGCAGCTGCAGGTAGACCCATTCGGTCCCCTCGCGGGCGGCCAGCCGGTAGGGGGCGGGCTCCCTCAGCACCACCCGGCCGGCGCAGGCGGCCAACACCAGAACGCCCAGCAGCGGGAGGTATCCGGTGGCTAAGGGGACGCTACTTCGTTTCCACAGGAAGATTCTTGGATGGGTCATGGCGGGTCCGGCTCCTGCCCCTCTCGCAGGTCGGCCATTATTCTACCACCGGGCGAAGGCGAGGGGAACCGCCGCACTTCAGTCGGGCAGGGGGGCCAGCATCGGGTCACGCTCCCAAGGCGAGGTTGGGCCGGACCCGGCCGGTATGCTAGGCTAAAGAAAAGGCACGATCTCCTGCCGCACGTCCGAGAGGGGTCGAGGAGGGCGGTATGGCCCGGATGACGGCCGGCCTGGGTCCACTGTTGGCACTGCTGGGAGGGGTGCTGCTCACCGCCTGCTTCTACACCATCCCCGAACTCCCCTCCTGGATGACCCCCCCGGGACCGGAGCCGAGTTATCCGGCCGCCGAACCGAGCCCGCTACCCGACGAGGCCTACTTCACGGTGTGCCTGGCCGCCCTGGAAGAGGTCCTGGACGGCCAGCCGGAGGGTCCCGCCCTGATCGCCTTCCTCCATGAGCGGGGACGGCGGGCGCGGGTCGAACAGGGACTGCCGATCGCGGTCGAGAGCGGATACCAGGGGACCCATTTCTGGATCGCCGTGCAGGACCCGCGCATCTCCCAGGCGGAAGTCCCGGTCCGTTTCGACGAGGCGAGTGATGTGCTGTATATCCAGAAGGTCCGGCTCGGCCGGGACCTGCACGGCCTGCTCCTGGCCGGTGAGCTGGTCCGGGCCCAGGCCCATCTGCGCTCCACGCCCGGCTCGAAGACCGACGTGGCCGGCTACCTGTTCGACGAACTCCAGGCCCGGGAACTGCAGTCGGCCATCGTAGCGGCCCGGGGTCTGCAACCGGTCGGGGCGGACACCCTGGCGGTGCCGATCTACGACTTCCTGCTGCGCGACAGCCTGCTCCAGCTGCTGGCCATCATCGAGGGCGGCAGCCGGTTGCACCGCTGGCGCCTCCTCTACGGCCTGCTGGCCTACCCTCGGTCACAGCTCGATCCGGACGACCACCCCGACTGGTGCGACCACCGACCGCGGCTGGCCGGGATCGACATTGAGGCCCGTCGGGGGCGGGAGATGCCCAGCCCGATCGAGGGACTCGTCACCCGGATCGAGCGACCGCTCATCCCCTCGTTTCCCTGGACCGGACTTCTCGTCCGGGGGACCGGTCAGGACGAGGGGATCGACGTGCGCATCCTGGGGTTGGAGCCGCTGGTGACCGAATGGGCGGAGGTGGGGCGGGAGCAGACCCTGGGGCGGGTGCTGGCCATCCCCAAGGGGGTGCGCGGGGTTGATGCGCACCTCCACCTGGAGATCTACCGCTTCGGCGAGCGCGATTCCTGGGCGGAGAGCCTCGATGATCCGCTGACCAAACAGATGCGGCTCTACGAACAGCGGGCGGAGGTGGTCACTCCGCGGACCGCGCTATTCCAGCAGGCACTCGCGCTGGAGGAGGCCGACAGCCTGGCGGCGGCGGTAACCGCCTGGGAAGGAGCGCTGGCCCTGCCCAACTGGCAGCTCTCCAACGCGATCCTCTACCACCACTTGGCCCGTTGCCTGGCCGCCCTCGGCCGGTTCGACGAGGCCGCCGTGGTCCAGCAGGGATTGATCGACCGGCTGGAATGGGAACTCGACTACGCCGCCGGGCGCCTCCCCGACCCCCGGCTGGGCACCATCAGCGCCTGCCCCGACTCCGCCTCGCTCGTCCTGCAGCTGGCCCGCCACCGGCAGAACCTGGCCGCCTACCGCCGCGGTGAGGAGGGCGGGTTTTTCTACGACTACTGAGCCCACCCGGTGGTGAAGGGGAAGGCCGCATGGGCGGGCAGGGGGTTGGTGCGGGCGCCTTGGAACGGGAGCAAGGAATGGCTATGTTGCGTTCACGATGAAAGAAGACATCCTGAAGTACCTGGCCGAACAGGCCGGCCGCCCCCTGCGCATCCGCGAACTCGCCCGCCGACTCCAGATTCCCGACGATGGTTACCGCGCCTTCCGCGCCTCGCTGCACGAACTCGTCCATGAAGGCCGGATCGTGCACCTGCGGGGCAACCGTTACGCTGCCGCCGAGCGCTTCGACATGGTCACCGGTACGGTCTCGGCCACCCGGCACGATTACATCTTCGTGGAACCGGAGGGGGGGGAAGAGGACATCTTCGTGGGGCCGGCCTCGACCAAGGGGGCACTCCACGGCGACCACGTCCAGGTCAAGGTGATCGCCCGCCGGGAGAAGGGGTTGGAAGGGCAGGTCGAGCGCATCCTGCGTCACGCCAACGAATCCCTGGTCGGTTTCCTGGTCCACGACCGGAGCGGCTGGTCCATGGTCCCCGAGAATCCCAGGATCCGCCGGCACGTGCTGGTCGACCCCGCCTCGGTCGGCCAGGCCCAGGACGACGACCTGGTGGTCGTGCACATCGACCGGTGGGGGACCGAGTTCCGGGACGCCTGGGGGCGGGTCACCGAGGTCCTGGGGGACGCCTCCGACCCGGCCGTGGAGACCACCGCCCTGATCCGGCGGGCCGGCCTGGCCGTGGACTTCCCCCCGGAGTGCAACCGTGACGCGGAGCAGGTCACCCGGGAGCCGCTGGCCGCCGTCATCACCGGGCGGACCGACCTGCGGGACCGGGTCGTCTTCACCATCGATCCGGCCGACGCCAAGGACTTCGACGACGCCATCTCGATCGAGCGCCACCGCAACGGCTGGACGGTCGGAGTGCACATCGCCGATGTCTCCCACTACGTGCGGGAAGGCTCCTGCCTGGACACCGAAGCGTGGGCCCGCGGCACCAGCGTCTACCTGGTCGGCCGGGT
>CAZFHZ010000088.1:0-13666 GCA_964519015.1 uncultured Gemmatimonadota bacterium
ATCACCTATGTCCGAGACCTGCAGTGGAAGTGCTTCACGCCCTTCATGATGATCATCGACAACTGGTCGAAGCATGAGAAGAAGCCGTTCAGTTACGGCGATCCCTACACCAGCCACAATCGAGCGGCGCTGAAGCTCAAGTCCCGGCTGATGCCGTACCTGTACACCTGTGCCTACGAGAGCCATATGACCGGCGTACCGGTTCAGCGCGCGCTCGTGTTCGAATTCCCCGAAGATCCCAACACCTGGACGGAAGTCGGCGAGAACGCGAAAACGAAGTATGAATTCATGTCGGGCGAGTCGTTCCTGGTGGCTCCGGTCTTCGAAGACACAGACACCTGGGGCGTATATCTCCCCCCGGGCAAGTGGACCGATTATGCCGGTGGCGAGGTGTATGAAGGCGGCCGGACTATCACGGATTATGACGTCTCCGATTTCAAATTGCCCGTGCTGGTGAAAGAGGGTGCCATAATCCCCATGTATCCTGAGACGTACTACGAAGACAGAGTGCAGCAACGGCCCCGCGATCCGATGCAGGTGGACGTCTACCCCCATAGCACCGAGGCGACAGATTTCACTTTGTTCGAGGACGACGGCCTGACCTATGGATTCAGGGAGAACCGGTTCAATAAGACGCGTTTCAGCTGTGATGCGGTATCGGAGCCGAGTGCCATCAGAATCGCCATCGCCGGCTGTATAGAAGGTGAAGGCTTCGAGGGGATGCCGCAGGAGAGGAACTACTACCTCACCGTGCATTGCGATAGGAAGCCAACGTCCGTGTCATGGGCGAGTGCTTCCGATGCCATGAGCCGGCTGCGAGAGATCGCCGATGCTGATGAACTGCAGGGGAGTGTCGAGGGCTGGAGCCATGACCCGGCAAGGGGTGGAGTATTGCATATCAAACTCAAGCCGCTCGCATATGATGCCATGATAACTATCGACATAAGATGAGCATAGACAGTAACAATCGAATACATCCACCTGGCCTCGGGTTCCCCGACCCTCGTTGACAGCGGGTGTCGTCGGCCCGCTGCGTTACAGAAAAGTCGCCCTGGGGCTGTGGCGGTACGACTCGCGGTTCCTCCTGCCGCCCTCCGGGGGGCCGCCGGGCTCCGTCTCGAACTGGGCGGATGAGGCCGGTACAGCTTCCCGTCCCCCGGTCTCAGAACCCTGACACGTAGCGCAGCCGGATCTCGTCCCCGACCTCCTGCAGTAGGGGTGCTCTGTCTGACCGGGGCACTCTTCTGGGTCTGGTTGGTTGCCTGGCCGGTCTGGGGTGCGGTTATCTCGTCGCTCGGAGGGAGAGTGAGGAGGGAGGCGCAGGACACTGCGGTCTGGTGAGTTTCGTACATTGATTGCGTCACATTACAATACTATGTAACATAGAGCCATGAAATTCGATAACCTTGTGGCTCTCCTGCGATCTCAACCGGTCTTCGAGGCCGGTCTCCTGATGGCCGGCGACGTAGACCCGGGTTACCTCCGGCGTCAGGTCTCGGAATGGGTCGCCAAGGGGAGGCTGATCCGGCTGCGCAAGGGACTCTATGTACTCGGTCCGGGCTACCGGGCCGTGGAGCCGCATCCCTTCCTGCTGGCCAACCGCATCCATCCAGGCTCCGTGGTCAGTCTCCAGTCGGTGCTCGCGGAGGAGGATCTGATCCCGGAGTACGTGCCGGCGGTCACCTCGGTGTGGTCGGGCCGTCCGGGTGAGGTCCGCAATCCCCTGGGACGGTTCATCTACCGCCACCTTGCGCCGCGGTTGCTGTTCGGCTATCGGAGGGTCGTGCTGGCCGCCGCCCAAGAGGGCTGGATCGCTACCGGCGAGAAGGCCCTGCTCGACCTGGTCCATCTGACCCCCGGCGCCGACCAGCCCACCTTTCTGGACGGGCTCCGGCTGCAGAACCTTGAGACCCTCTCCCGGGCGCGGCTGCTCGACTACGCCGGACGCTTTAGCCGGCCGAAACTCGAACGGGCCGCCCGGTCGATCATCGAACGGCTCACGGCCGGGGAGGAACCGGGATGAAAGAGCAGCTGCGGGCGATCCTCGAAGGGGCGGACGAGCCGGGCCGGGGAGCGAACCTGGCCCGCGAGTACATGCAGGTACGCGTCCTGGAAGGGCTCCAGCGTTGCGGTGCCATGGTGCCGCTGGCCTTCCACGGGGGAACGGCGCTTCGCCTGCTCTACCGGACCCCGCGCTGTTCCGAGGATCTCGACTTCGCCCTCGAGCGACCCGAGGCCGGATCTTTTGATCTTACTTCCTGCCTGGACCGGATCCATCAGGCGATGGTCCGGGAAGGTTATACTGTGACGAGCAGGGCGAAGACGGAGCGCACGGTACAGATCGGGTGGTTGCGTTTCCCGGGTCTGGTCCAGGAACTCGGGCTCCAGCTCCAGACTGTCCGTATGCTGGCGGTCAAGATCGAGATCGACACGCATCCGCCGGAGGGGGCCGGTCTGGAGACTACGCTCATCCGCCGCTTCGTCCCGCTCCACCTGCAGCACCATGACCGGAGTACCCTGCTGGCGGGGAAGATCGCTGCCGTGTTGCTGCGTCCGTGGACGAAAGGCCGGGACCTGTTCGATCTCTTCTGGTACCTCAGTGATCCCGAATGGCCGCCGCCCAACCTGCGACTGCTGAACAATGCTCTCGGTCAGGCCGGATGGGTGGGCGGTCCGATCGAGGGGGCCGCCTGGAAACAGGTTCTCCAGGAAAGAATCCAGCTCCTCGACTGGGCACTCGTCCGACGGGATGTCGACCCGTTCATCGAGTCCCCGGAAGCCCTGGATCAGTTCAACCGGGAGAACCTGCGGCACCTTCTGGGATGATCGGCCGCTTCCTGCTTTACTCCCTGGACAGTGGGGATCCGGAGACGGTCGACCGGTGAAGGAACGCCGGAGATTGACAGCACACCTCGCACAGGGTACGGGTAGGAGGACCATGGCTGTTCCACCACGCTTCCGAATCCGCTCCCTGGCGGTCGTTACCCTCCTGCTGCTGAGCCATTGCACGGCGCTCGGCCTGCGGAACCCCTACGATCCGGCCGCCCAGCAGCGCTGGGTCGACCGGACCCTGGAACGGATGAGCCTGTGCGAGCAGGCGGCCAGCCTGGTCACGGTGCAGGTCACGGCCGGCTTCCGGCACGTGGACAGCCCGGAGCGGCGGCGGACCGAAGCCCTGGTGCGGGACCTGGGAGTGGGGGGGATCGCCATGTGGGGGGGAGACCCCTGGGACCAGGCGATCACCATCGACGAACTCCAGCAGCTGGCCAAGCTCCCCCTGCTGGTGGCCACCGACAACGAATGGGGGCTGGCCCAGCGGGTGGGGGGGAGCAGCCTCTTCCCGCGGGCCATGGCGCTGGGGGCGGCCGGGGAGCCGGAACTGGCCCGAGCGGCCGGGCTGATCACCGGCCGGGAGACCCGGGCGCTGGGGATCCACATGGGCTACGCACCGGTGGCCGACGTCAACAACAACCCCGACAACCCGATCATCAACATCCGTTCCTTCGGTGAGGACCCCGAGCAGGTGGCGGTCCTGGCCGGCGCCTGGGCGGACGGGGCCCACCAGGCCGGTCTGCTGACCACCGCCAAGCACTTCCCCGGGCACGGCGACGTCTCGACCGACAGCCACCTGGTCCTGCCGGTGGTGACCGCCTCGATGGAGCGCCTGCGGTCGGTCGAGCTCTATCCCTTCCAGGAACTGGTGCGTACGGGCCGGATCGACGCCATCATGACCGCCCACCTCTGGCTCCCCGCGTTCGATCCCGACGAGGTCCTGCCGGCCACCCTCTCGGCCAACCTCATCGACGGCTACCTGCGGGGCGAACTGGGTTTCGACGGCCTGGTCGTGACCGATGCCATGCGCATGGGGGGGATCACCACCGGCTGGGGGGGCGGGGAGGCGGCGGTGCGGGCGATCGAGGCCGGGGTCGACCTGCTGCTGCTCCCCCAGGATCCGGAAGAGACCATCACGGCCCTGCTCGAGGCGGTGGCGGCCGGCCGGCTCACCCCGGAGCGGATCGCCCTCTCGGCCCGCCGGCTGCTGCGGGCCAAGGCCCGGCTCGGTCTCCAGGTGCGCCGGCACGTCCCGCTGAGCGGCGTGGAGGAGTCCGTAGGTGACCCGGCCGCGGCCGCCCTGGAGCGGATCATCGCCCGCCGGGCGGTCACCGTGGTGCGGAACACGGGCGGCCTGCTCCCGCTGGGAGAGGGGGGGACCCCGGCCGAGCCGCCGGAGAGCCCCTGGGCGGGCCTGGAACCTCCCCTGGCCGCCGGCCCCTTCACGGCGCGCCCTCTGGCTATTGCCGAATCCCTGCGGGTGGTTTTCCTGGGGCTCTCCAGCGATCCGGGGAGCGGGCCGGTGGGCAGCGCCTTCTTCCGCCCGCTGCGCGAACTCTATCCCCGGGCGGAGCAGTTCAGCCTCTATCCCGAGAGCGATCCGGCCCAAGCCGCGGCGGCGCTGCAGGCGGTGGAGGGGGCGGACCTGGTGGTGGCGGCGGTCTTCAGCCGGGTGCGGGACAGCAAGGGGCACGCCGCGGTGATCGCCCCCCACGCCCGCCTGCTGCGTTATGCCGCCGCGCTGCGGATTCCGACCGCGGTGGCGGCCTTCGGCCCTCCCTACTTCCTGGCCCAGTTCCCCGAGGTGGACGCCTACGCGGCGGCCTTCGACTACAGCGAGGCGGCCCAGACGGCCGCCGGCGAGGTCTTCCTGGGGTCCGTCGGCGCCCGGGGCCGGCTCCCCGTCTCCCTCCCCGGGCTCTACCAGGCGGGCTGGGGGCTCAGCGTGGGGCCGGCGGCGGACCGACGATAGAAGCGGTGCTTGGGTCCAGCGGTCACGTGCTCAAGAGGCCCTGGAATTCTGCCGGCGAGATGATGCGGCAGCCGCGGGGAGGGGGAAGGGAGAGGAGCGCCTGGTCTCCGGTGACCAGGCAGGTGGCCCGGCCGGCCACGGCCAATACGAGGAAGATCCGGTCATCGGGATCGGTCAGCCCGGGCCAGGAGTCGGTTCCCTCGGGCGGTTCCAGCACCTCGGCGTAGGGGAGGAAGTCGCCCAACAGCGCCTCGATCTCCTCGCCGGTGAGACCGAACTTGGGGTAGGCAAGGACCCGGAGCAGTTCCGCCGCGGTGGCCGGCGAGACCAGCGGAAGGAAATCGCCCGCCATCCAGGCCTGACGGATCCAGGCCAGCCGACCGGCCTCGAAGACGAGCGCGGACACCACCACGTTGGTATCCAGCACGACCCGCCGGGTCACCGGCCGCGCGCCCACTTCACCGCCGCATCCACATCCCCCTCCGCGATGCCCAGTTCGGCGAGCTTGCGGCGAACCTCCCCCGCCCGGTCCGGATGGACGGGGCGCAGTACGATCTCACCCCCGGCCTCCCGCACTTCGAAGTAATCAACGCCCGGGAACCGGCTCAAGACGGAACGGGGGAGGGTGATCTGGTTCTTGGAGGTCTTCTTGGCGAGCGGCATCGCAACCTGCCTCAGGCTCCACCGGTGTACAAAGCAGCACCCGGGAGTATTGTAAGGAAGTAAGATTTCCTTACTATCTTACTTAGGCGGATACGGGTTGTCAAGATAGGTCTTCCTGGGGTCCGTCGGCGCCCGGGGCCGGCTCCCGGTCACCCTCCCCGGGCTCTATCCGGCGGGTTGGGGGCTCAGCGTGGGGCCGGCGGCGGACCGACGATAGCAGCCGCGACCACGTTCGAGAGAACCGCCCGTAGGGCCACGACACTCCCGACATCCCGGGGATGGACCCGGTTGGTCAGCAGGATGACGAAGAGGTCCTCTTCCGGGTCGACCCAGAGACTCGTGCCCGTGTACCCGCTGTGCCCGAACGAGGCGGGCCCGAGCAGGTCCCCCCGGATGCTGGCGTAGACGCTGGAGATGTCGAAGCCGTAGCCCCGTCCCCGCTCCCGGGGAGTGGTCATGGCCCGCACGGTCAGGGGGGAGAAGACCCGGACCCCGCCATAGATCCCGCCGTTGAGCAGCATCTGGAGGAAGACCGCCAAGTCGGAGGCGGTGCTGAACAGGCCGGCGCTCCCGCCCACCCCTCCCTGCAGGCGGGCCAGTGGGTCGTGCACCACCCCGCGCAGCACCCCCTCGGGGAGGACTTCGGTGGGGGCCGTCCGGTCCCGCTGCTCCGGGCCGGGGAAGAATCCGGTGTCGGTCATCCCCAGCGGCCCGTAGAACTCCTCGGCCGAGAAACGATCGAGCGGGCGCCCCGAGACCCGCTCCACCAGTCGGGCCAGCGTGACGTAGTTCAGGTCGCTGTAGCGGAAGCGGGAGCCGGGTTCGTCCACCGGCGGGTGGGTGGTGATCCACTCCCAGACCCCTTCGACGGTGGGCCGCCCCCAGCGGGCGGCGATCGAGTCGACCGGAGCGTAGGCGGCCAGTCCCGAGGTATGGGTCAAGAGCTGGGCCACCCGGATCGAGCCTTTGCCGGCGGCCTCGAACTCGGGCAGGTAGCTGGCCACCGGGTCCTCCAGCCGGACCCGGCCGGCCTCCACCAGCTTCATCACACTGGCCGCGGTGGCCACCGGCTTGGTACAGGAGGCCAGGTCGAAAACTGTATCGCGGGTCATCGGTTCGACCGCCGGCACCAGGGCGCGCATCCCCCAGGCCCGGTGGAGCACCACGATGCCACCGCGGGCCACCAGCACGACCGCCCCCGGGATGGTGCTGTCGGCGATGGCCGCCGCGATGACCTCGCCCACCCGCTCGAGCCGGGTGGCGTCCATCCCCGCCCGGGCGGGAGGGCCGGCCTGGAGCACCCGATCGGTCGGCCAGGTCCCGGGCGGGCGGGTGGCGGGCCGGGCGGCGGCACAGCCGGTGGCGAGCACCAGCAGCAGTGGCAGCAGAGCGGGCGGCAGGGCTCGGCGCGGCATGGGACCTCCTAGTTGAAACCGGGGAGAGTGAGTATAGGCCAGAGGCGTGACCCGCTCAACGGATCGCCTCGGACGAAGGTGGGTATCGTTCCTCCACACATGTGCCCGGCCGGCTCGGACCATATTCCCGGTAACCGCTCCGGAGCGGCAATCCTCTTCCGCTTGGACCGGCTGCGGGAGCCCCTTTTCCGTGTCGTTCTGCGACATCGGGCGGCGGATCAGCCCGGCCGGGAACATTCGGATCGCCCGTTTCGCCGGTACGGACCGGGATATACCGCTCGCGACCATGAACCTATACTCCAGGGTGAGCCGTATCACATGAGCAGACTATTTACCCGTATCACTTGTGCACACTTTTTGCGGGAGTGGTACTCTCAGCGTACCTGCCTGCCGCAACCGAGATCTGGCAGGCCCGAGCCTGCGATCTGCAGCCCAAGTGGAGGACGACCATGGCCGAACGGACGACCCGGACCCTCCCCGTTCTTGTGGCCACCCTGGCCCTGATCCTGGTACCCGCCGCCGCGCTGGCCCAGGGTACCACGGGCACCCTCAGGGGGAAGGTCACCGACCGGGCGACGGGAGAGCCCCTGGCCGCGGTGAACGTGAGCGTGCTGGAGAGTGACGGCACGATCACCCAGATGGGTGCGTTCACCAACGCGGAAGGGGACTATGTAGTCATCAACGTACCCCCCGGACATTACACCCTGCGCGCCACCATGATGGGATTCAAGACCATGGAGGTGGAACAGCTCCTGGTCACGGTGGGGGTCTCCACCAGCACGGACTTCCAACTCGAGGCGACCGTCCTCGATGTCGGAGAGGTCGTCCGGGTCGTGGCCCAACGCGACATCATCCAGCGGGACCTGAGTTCGACCCAGCAATCGTACACGATCGATGAGATGGAGCGGATGGCCGTGAGCAGCACCACGGACATCCTGGCCATCCAGACCAACGTGTACGCCCAGTACCGCCAGGGGGACGGCGAGATCTACCAGTACTACGCGCGCGGCCAGGAGCAGATGTACATGCGCGGCGGCCGCAACGCCGAGGTCGCCTTCATGATCGACGGTATGCAGGTGACCAACCTGCTCTACGGCGGCCAGGCGGCCAAGGTGAGTCCCTTCTCCCTCTCCGAGATGGTGGTCATGGCGGGCGGGATGAGCGCCGAGTTCGGCAACGCCATGAGCGGGGTGGTCAACATGGTCACCCGTGAGGGGGGCAACAGCTACGACGCCAACCTGGAGATCCTCTCCTCCGAACTCACCGGAGTGAGCCAGGACGATGTGAGGGATATGACCAGCCTCCAGGGCTACCTGGGCGGACCGGTGCCGACGATCCCCAAGCTGACCTTCTTCTCCTCGGGGATGGGTTCCAGCGAGCGCTCCGGTACGGCCTTGAAGGACGACATCGTCTACGATCTCGACGTGACCGACGACCCGGCCACCTGGGACAATCCGGACATCCTGTACGACCCGGCCGATCCCTATAGCCAGCGCACCGCCTTCACACCCAACCGCCGCATCCACGCGCTCGACATCTACAGCGGCTGGCTCGGCTTCGGATTCAACAACAACTGGAACGGGATGCTCAACCTGACCTACAAGCTGACTCCGAGCATGAAGATGAACCTCTCGGGACAGATCAACGGTCGCTGGACCATGCCCTACCGGTGGAACTCCCGCTGGTCGACCTTCTACGGGCTCCCCTCCTACCTGCAGGATAACGCGGTCTTCGGCACCCCGCGCTACGACATGACGACCGAGTTCCCCGAGTCGGCCTCGGACGTGATCCCCGGCACCGGGCAGAGCGCCTTCTTCAACGAGAAGGAGGTCCTCTTCGAGAACAACCGCCGGATCGCCTTCGTCTGGACTCATCAGATAAATCAGTCGACCTTCTACAGCCTGCGCGGTTCCTACTACAACTACTACCGGACCAACCGTTCCAAGCGGTGGGTCAACGACGTAGCCGACTGGGAATACGCGCGGGACGGCTATGCGCCCACCTTCGACTACCGGTACATCGACATCGATCCCACCAGCGGCCGTAACGTATGGCAGCCGGAGGACCCGATGCATCAGGTCACCCTGGTCCCGACCCCGTACAACGGCGGCGACCCCTTCCTGCGCCGCTACGGGTGGGTGAGCGACCGGGGGAGCGCCGGACTGGGGGTGGACGGCTCCGGCCTCTGGTTCCAGACCCAGAACGACCTCACCCGGACCTTCAAGGCGGACGTGACCGCCCAGGTCAACAACCACCATCAACTCAAGGCGGGGCTCCTTTACAACGCCCTGACCATCACCAACCGGACGGTCGAGGCGCCCTGGCTGACCAACCCCTTCCAGAACGCCAACTACCGCAAGAGCCCGTGGGAACTGGGACTCTACGTTCAGGACAAGATCGAGTACGACTTCCTGATCCTGAACGCAGGCTTCCGATACGACGCGGCCCGGGCGGGCAACCAACCCTTCTGGGTCGGCCCGTACGACCCGATCAACCCGGAGACGGGGGAGCTGGTCATCTACCCGGCCCTCGACGATCCGCCCAGCGGCGGCGTCCCCCCGCTCACGATCGCCAAGCTGCGGAGCCAGATCTCCCCCCGGATCGGGGTGTCCCACCCGGTCACCGATCAGGCGGTGATCTACTTCAACTACGGGCACTTCTACCAGATCCCGCAGTATGACAACCAGTTCTTCCCCGACAACCTGCTGGGGACCGGTCCGCCGCTGATCGGCAATCCGAACCTGACCAGCGAGAAGACAATCTCCTACGAGTTCGGCCTCAAGCAGCAGTTCAGTGAGATCTTCGCCCTGGAGATGACCGTCTGGAGCAAGGACACCAGTAACCTGGTGGGGACCGAGACGATCCCCCCCTTCTATAACGGGATCAGTAACCCCTACCTCTACGTGGTGTTCGTCAACTACGACTACGCCTCATCGAAGGGTTTCGACCTCAACCTGATCCGGCGCTACGCCAACTACTTCCAGGGACGGATCAATTACTCCTTCATGACCAGCGCCTCTAACCGGGAAGAGCCGTGGTCGGGGTTCTGGGGGCGGGACGAGCTGGACACCCAGCCCAAGCGCGCGGCCAAGCTGGGTTGGGACCAGCCCCACAAGGTGAGCATGGAAGGCTCGCTCTCCCTGCCCGCGGGCTTTGGTCCGGAGGTCGCGGGGATCCACCCCTTCGAGCAGTTCTCGGCCAGCATCATCTACCGGGCGGCGGCCGGGCGGCCCTACACGCCCACCACCCGGGAGCGCGACCTGGAGCGCAACTCCGGTCGGCGTCCCTGGACCGTCCAGTGGGACCTCCGGGTCTACCGGGACTTCGAGACGCTGGGGCTCAAGTACAGCCTCTTCGCCGACGTCCGTAACCTGTTCGACCGCCTCAATGTGTTGCAGGTCTACTCGCGCACCGGGCAGCCCGACGACCCGGGACCGGGAGCGACCAGCTATACGGACAACTACGATGTGTGGCACTACTACGGCACGCCAAGGACCATCAACATCGGCCTGCGGGTGTTCTTCTGATGCGGCCAGCGGAAAGGAGAAGGTGTGAGATGAGCAACGAGCGCATGTATCGCACGATGCGTTGGCCGCTGGTCGCCCTGCTGCTGGTGGGCCTGACCCTGCCCGCCCTGGCGCAGCAGACCGTCGACCCGCCGGTCATCCGCAGGAAGGCAGCCGCCCGCAACGAGATCGAAGGGTTTGGGGCCCAGCGTCTCGCCCGGCCGATGGACGAGTACGACCGCGCGGCGGCGATCATGGACCTGGCCCGGCTGCAGATCGAGACGTACAACTACGGTCCGCTGACCGGGGATAACTTCGGTTCCAGCTTCACCTTCCCCAACAAGGCGGGGCAGAGCCGTAACTACATCTTCGCGAGCAACTTCGCGGTGGCCGTCGGAGCCGGACCGTGGCATCCCAACCCGCTCGTGCACGAGTCGTACACCCACGACTGGGCCAAGTACGACTGGGACGCCGTGGACGGCTCGAAGGGGGCGCTTTTCGCCGACCCGCCACAGTATGTCTACGGCTTCCCCATGTTCGCGGTGAGCGACCTGCCGGCGACCTGGCCGGTCTCCGGCTGGCCGGCCCCGGATGTTACCGACACTTGGCTGGGGACCGAGACCTGGAGCAAGTGGAGCCGGGTGGGGGACCGGAACGCCTACGCCGAGTTCGACGACACCTACGCTGACCGGGAGGCGGACGGGCAGTCGCGGTCGCTCGATCTCTCCGTGCGGATGCGGGCGATCGCCTATGCGGCCCTCAACGTGGTCTACTTCCAGTATGAACTGACCAACAACTCGAGCAACACCTACACCGGAGTCTACATCGGGTTGATGGCCGACACCGGGGGTCCGACGACGAGCGATTTCGAGGGCTCGCTGGTCTACGACGAGGCGCGGCAGCTGGTCTACTCGATCAGCAGCTCCTACGATGCGGCCACCGGTACCCAGACCCGCCCGGGCTCGAGCGAAGTGGCCGGTTTCGTCGCCCACCAGTTCCTGGAGAGTCCGACCGGGAGCCTGAAGCGGGATGGGACCGGTGCCTACGTCGACAACCCGACCGATGCGGTCACCCGGGTCGCCCTCCTCTCCTGGAACGACTACATCGACCCGAGCGTGGACGGGGAAGGTCAGCTCTACGGCGCCATGTCGGGGGATGTCTCCTACATGGACGTCGGGAACGCCCAGTTGGTCTGGAAGGCGGACGCCACCGGCGCCAACCCGGTCCTCAAGCAGGACCACGACGACTTCCTGGCCGAATACGGCAACCAGGAGGACCCGTTCTTCTACGCCTCCTCCGGACCGTTCACGCTGGCTCCGGGCGAGTCGGTGGACTTCGTGGTCGCCGGGGTGGCCGGGTACGACGAAGCCGGGTTGCGGGTGGAAGCGGAGAAGTCGATCCTCACCTTCAACGCCAAGTTCAATGCTCCCGCTCCGCCCGCGGCGCCGACCGGTTTCCAGGCCAATGGGGTCCTGGCCGGTCCGCACGGGAAGACCTTCGATCCGGTGCTCCACAGCTACCAGATCTACTACACCCCCTCCGGCGACATCACGCTCACCTGGGACTACTCCCTGTCGCTGGCCACGCCCGATCCGAACTCCGCCCAGTACGACTTCGAGGGCGTCAAGATCTTCCGGTCCGAGGACCGGGGTTCCACCTGGGGGGAGCGTCGGCTCGACAGCCAGCAGAACCCGGTGGGCTGGTACCCGATCGCCCAGTTCGACCTGGATAACGGGTTCCAGGGGGACGATCCGATGAACGGCAAGTACCTCGGTTCGGACACCGGGATGATCAGCACCTGGACCGATCCCAACGCCCTGGACGGGTTCGAGTACTGGTACGCCATCACCGCCTACGACCACGGTGCCTTCGTCGGCTCGGTCCAGACCAACGAGTCGCTCGAGACCGCCATCCCGAACGATCCCAACTACCCCACCGTGGTCGCGGTGATCGCCGGCAGCCAGCCCTCCGGCTACGAGAGCGGCGCGATCGGGACCGGGACGGCGGCCGACATCGAGTACGAGATCTACATGCCGGACCACCCGACGTACGAGGCTTCCATCGTCGCCCGGGTGTTCAACGATGCGGTCATCACCGGCAACTCCTACGCGATCTCCCTGACCGGCTACTACATCGACGCACTGGGTGACACGGTGGAGGCGAACGTCCTGACACCGGGCTATGGGGATGAGTACCTCTCGACCGGGGTGACACTCACCAACACGACCACCGCCCAGGCGCTCTTCCTCAGCCGGCAGTCCAGCCTGGAGGCGTACAACTACGAGAACCTGCCGGTGGCCGAAGGATTCCGGTTGTTCGCCCAGGATGTCGATCCCGGCGTCTACGACTTCTCGGTCGTGGAAGTGCCCGACAGCACGGGATGGAATCTCTACACCACATTGACGCCGTGGCCCAGTGGCAGCCTGGAGAGGGTCATCGCCCACCAGGCCTACTGGGACTTCGACGTGATCTGGCGCCAGACCGATCCACTGGGGAACCAGAACCATGCCATCTCCCGCTACGATCAGATGGTGGTCAACGTTCCCTTCGAAGTGTACCGGTCGGACACCGGTCAGCGACTGTGGCCCATGGTTCAGGACGACTACGGAAGCAGCCCGGACTGGGACAACGGATGGGAACGGATCCTGATCACACCCATCCCCTACGCCGATGATTTCTTCGACCCGGTCCTCTACCCGGAACACGACCCGGCCAATCCCACCGGGTACTGGTCGGGTGGTTCGGGTTATGAAGCCGATCCGTACAACCGACGGGGCGATTGGCTGTACTACTTCGATCTCGACCAGTGGGATCCCGACACCTGGTACGAGAACGAAACCTGGCACGCCTCCATCAACAAGCCGCTGGCGGCGCTGATAGGAAGCGACTTCACCTTCGCCACCACGGCCTCCACCATCGATCAGGCGGAGATCTCGCTCGACGACATCAAGGTGGTCCCCAACCCGTACTACATCTACGCACCGTGGGACCAGACCGTGAACCGCCGGAAGATCCAGTTCATCAACGTCCCGCCCAACACCACGATCGACATCTACACCCTGTCGGGTGAACTGATCGCCAGCCTGGATCACAGTGACACCTACAACTCCGACAAGATCGGGGTGGTGGACTGGAACATCTGGACCTATGAGTACACGGAAGCGGCCTACGGGCTCTATATCTTCGTCGCCAAGACAACCAAGGCCGACGGAAGCACGGTCAAGAAGGTCGGCAAGTTCGCGGTCATCCGATGAGCGGCCATACAGGCACCCGTAAGG
>CAZFHZ010000089.1:0-13393 GCA_964519015.1 uncultured Gemmatimonadota bacterium
CCGAACAGCTCCCAGTTCCCGATATGCCCCGTGACCCACAGCAGGCCGTGGTCGGACTGCTCCAGGGCGCGCTTCACCGTCTCCAGCTCGCCGGCGTCCACGTAGCGGTGGATGTTGTGGCGGCCCACCAGCGGCAGCCGCGCGAACTCAGTCAGGGAACGCAGGCTCGGTGACAACCAGACCGTTCTCCACCAGTTCGCCGACCAGCCGGAGCAGGTCGGCGCGACAGCGTTCCTCCTCGACTTCGAACTCCCGGATCAGGGCTTCCAGCACCGGCTGGAGGCGGCCGTGCTCCTCCAGGAGCTGCCAGACCAGGGTCCCCATCACGTCCAGCCCGAAATAGAAGCCCGAGTCCGGATGGAGCAGGACGGTCTCCCCCCCCAGTTGCCGGAAGAGTACCCCCGGCGCGGGACGGAAGGTGTCCTCCCAGTCGAAACCTCCGCTCATCGGACCTCCCTCGGATCTCCTGCTCGGATCTGTCCCGAGCCACTCTACCCGACCCTTCCGGCGGGAGCAAATGGACCGGCCGGGCACCGGCGGCGTATGCTGGCCCCGAAAGGAGGCCCGCCATGGATCGGACAGCGGCCCGAGGAATCCGCCCCACCCTGCTCATACTGCTCGGAATGACCCTGGTTGGCTGCGGCCGAACCCGGCAGCAGGGGCCCTGGCTCCGGACCGCCCGGGAAGGATTGCGCTGGGTGGAGGCGCAGGCTGTCCCCGACCGCGGCGGCACTTTCTTCCCCGACGTGCCGGGGGAAGAAGGCACTCCGACCTCCAACCCCGATCTCTATCACGGCCAGGCCGGGCGCGCGCTCGGCCTGCTGCAGATGGCCGCCGTCACCGGCGAAGACCACTGGCGAAAGAGTGCCGGGCGGGCCCTGATCGGGCTGGAGACGGCGGTCCTCACCGCGCAGGAGGACGGTCGGCGCGACGCCGGACTGTATACCGGGCTGGCCGGAGCCGGCTCGGTCTGGCTGGCCGCCGGGCAGGTGCTGGGCGAGGAACACTGGACCGCGCGAGCGCGGGCGGCCGGCGACACCCTGCTCGCCTGGTCCCGGCCGGCGGGGAGCGGCCGTGAGTGGGAGGGCACCTGCGACATCATCTCGGGCGCAGCCGGCAGCGGGCTTTTCCTGCTCGAGCTGTACGATGGGACCGGCGAGCAGCGGTTCCTCGAGGGGGCGGAGCAGGCCGCCCGGCGGCTGGCCGAGACGGGCGAACGTGACCCGGACGGGGCGGGCCGCTGGTGGCCGATCGCTCCCGGGGCCCCGATCCACTACCCCAACTTCGCCCACGGCACCGCCGGGGTGGCCTTCTTCCTGCGCCGGATCGCTGCCCGCACCGAAGACGGAGCACTCCGCGAAACGCTGCTGACCGCGGTCTCCGAGGGGGTGCGCTGGCTGCGTGCCCACGGCACCGCCGACGGCTGCGTGGTCTTCCATCACGAGCCGGGGGGGGAGGAGCTGCAGTACGCCGGCTGGTGCCACGGGCCGGTCGGAACCGGGCGCCTCTTCCTGGAGGAATCGCTCGACGGTCTCCCCGCCGACGGGGCGGCCCTGGAGGCGGCCGGGGCGGGGGCGGCCTGGCTGCGGGAACGGGGACCCGAGCCGGGGGAGAGCCCCTCCGGCTACTGGCAGAACGTGAGCGTGTGCTGCGGCACGGCCGGGATGCTCAACGCCTCGCTCGACCTCCATCTGGCCACCGGCGACCCTGCCTACCTGGAGCAGGCGCGGGGCTACGCCCGGGTACTGGTGACACGGGCGGTCCGGACCGGGGAGGGGGTGTGCTGGCCGCAGGCGGAGCACCGGGTGCGCCCCGACTTTGTCCAGGCGCAGACCGGCTGGATGCAGGGGGCGGCGGGGATCGCGGCCGCGCTGCTGCGGCTCCACCTGGTCGAGCAGGGCCGGCCGGAACGGATCGTGCGCTTGCCCGACGAAGTGGGACTGGCCGTCGCACGGTGATTACCGGCTTGCCGGCAGGGCCCCTGCTCCGTTCCCTAGCCCGCTCGCTCGGTAACCGATGGCGTGACCGAAGGGCCGGGGAGGACCCCGGACCAGGACGTGGAAGAGGACCCATGACCAGGAGAACAGGGGTGAGCGACGGGATGAAGATGGCGCAACAGGGGGCAGCGGTCTGTGCCCTGCTGCTGCTGACCATCGGCAGGGTCGCCGCCCAGGACCCGGGCTGGAAGAACACGGCCGAGATCAGTTACGTCGTAGCGGCCGGCAATGCCAGCACGGCCACCCTGGGCTTCGGTGACAAGCTGATCCGGGGATGGGAGCACTCCCAGTTCGAGCTGCGGATCAGCGGGATCCGGGCCGAGAGTGCGATTGTCACCCGCGCGGTGACCGCGGCGGGACCTCCGCCGGTGGTCGGCACTACCAGCCGGACCACGGTGACGGCCGAGAACTACGGCCTCTCCGGACGCTTCAACCGGCAGCTCTCGGAGCACTTCTTCTGGTACGCGGGAGCGGGGTGGAAACGGAACCGGTTCGCCGGCATCCGCAACCAGTACAGCGCCGCCGGCGGACTCGGGAACACTTGGTTCGACCGGGAGGAGGCGAAGTTCCGGACCGAGTACGCGGCCACCTTCACCCGCCAGGAGGACATGACCAGCGGCCCCGGCGGCGCCCTCTCCTTCGCCGGGGCGCGGCTCTCCTGGAACTACCAGCGCCAGCTCACCGGGAACACCCGTTACAGCAACGACCTGCTGCTGGACGAGAACCTGAAGGACACCCAGGACTTCCGGGCCGACATGCTCAACTCGGTCCAGGTGGCCATGAGCAGCCAACTGGCCCTGAAGATCAGCCTCCAACTGCTCTACGACAACCTCCCCTCGCTGGTGAAGGCCTCCGATCCGCTCAGCCTGCTCCCGGCCGGTGAGGTCGCCCTGGTCTCCCTCAAGAAACTGGATACCGTCTTCACCGTCTCGCTCGTCGTGAACTTCTGAGCCGGCCGCTCCCCGGGAGGTCGTAGCGACCCGACCCTCCGGGGCCGGTCCCGCCCGACATCGCTGGCGGGTGGGCCGGTGGCCTATCATATTGTGAGCGCCCGCTCGTGTTGCCGGAGAAAGGCTGCGGCCGATGTTCCGCCTGCGGCTATCGCTCAGAGCCAAGCTCATCTTGGGTTTCTCCGTTGTCATCGTCCTCGGAGTGGTTTCCTCCGCCGTCGTCGGTATCCGAACTATCGGCACCACCATCGTCCGCCAGGCGCAGGACAAGGTGCGCCTCGACCTGAACTCCGCCCGCGAGATGCTGCAGCAGGAACGCGACCAGGTCCGGCTCATCATGCGGCTCACCGCCGGGCGCTACTTCCTGCGGGATGCCGTGCTCCGGGGGGACCTGAGCCGGCTCGCGCAGGAATTCCCCTCCGTCCGCGAGACGGAAGGGTTCGATGTCCTGCTGATCACCGACCTGGCCGGCCGGACCTTGATCCGGACCGGCACCTCCGGCGGGCGCGGCGACCGCCCCTTCCCCGAGCTGGTGGACCAGGCGTTGGCCGGGGAGTCGACCGGAGCGTTCATGGTGGTGCCGGTCGACCGGCTCCGGGCCGAGGGGGAGGACCTGGTCGAGCGGGCCCGGATCGATCTGCGGGCGACCCCGCGGGCCCGCCCGCGACCGCAGGGGGTCTCCGAAGAGGGGATGATGGTGCTGGCCGCCGCTCCCGTGCTCGACTACCGGCAGAACACCATCGGCGTGCTCTGCGGCGGCATCCTGCTCAACCGTGAAACACGGGTCGTGGACAGGATCCGGGACGTGGTCTACCAGGGGGAGACCCACAACGGGAAACAGATCGGCAGCGCCACCCTCTTCCTGGACGATATCCGGATCGCCACCAACGTGATGACCACCGAGGGAATGCGGGCGATCGGGACCGAGGTCTCCGCCGAGGTCTACGACCAGGTGGTGGGCCGGGGCATCCCCTGGGTGGGCCGGGCCTTCGTGGTGAACGACTGGTACTTCAGCGCCTACGAGCCCATTCGCGACCTGGAGGACCACATCATCGGCATGCTCTATGTGGGCATGCTGGAGGGTCCCACCCTCCGCCTGCGCAACCGGGTGGTCGTCACCTACCTGATCATCGCCCTGGCCAGCGTGCTCCTGCTCTGGGTCATCGCCCAGATCTCGACCGGACGGATCGTGCGGCCGGTCCGGGAGCTGGCCGCCGCCTCGGAGCGGATCAGCCGGGGGGAGCTCAACCAGCGGGTTGAGGTCAAGACCAGCGACGAGTTGGGGGCCCTGGGGGAGTCGTTCAACCGGATGAGCGGCGAACTGGCGCGCGCGCAAGAGCGGTACGAGAAACTGACCCAGTCGCTGGAGGATCAGGTGCGCCGCAAGTCGGAGGAGCTGGAGGCGGCGCGCGACCACCTGGTACAGACCGAGAAGATGAGTTCGCTCGGCCGGATGGCCGCCGGCATCGCCCACGAGATCAACAACCCGCTCACCTCCATCATGATCAACAGCCAGCTGATCGCCGAGCGCCTGGAGGCGAGTGCCGCCGTCGGAGAGAACCTCGGCCTGATCATCGACGAGACCTCGCGCTGCAGCAGCATCGTGAAGGGACTGCTCGAGTTCTCCCGTCAGACCCCCCCCGAACTGGCGCCGGTCGACCTGAACCATCTCATCCGCCAGACGCTCCTCCTGATGGAGAGTCAGGCGCTCGCCCACTCGGTGACGATCACGACCGAGCTCGATCCGACACTCCCCCGCGTCTGGCTGGACGCCAACAAGATCCGGCAGGTGATCACCAACCTGGTCTTGAACGCTTTCGACGCCCTGCCCGAAGGGGGCCGGGTGACCATCACCACCCACCATCTCCCCGGGGAGGGGATCGCGCAGCTGAAGGTGACGGACAACGGCACGGGGATCCCGGCTGAGATCATCCATCGGATCTTCGATCCCTTCTTCACCACCAAGGGGACCACCGGCACCGGCCTGGGCCTCTCGGTGACCTACGGGATCGTGGAACAGCATCGCGGCACCATCACGGTCGAGAGCAAGACCGGAACCGGAACCACCTTCACCATCCGCCTGCCCCTGACGGAGCCGCCGGCGGAGCGTCCGTGAGAGGAGTACCCATGCCGGAGAACGCCAAGATCCTCGTCGTCGACGACGAACTGCCGGTCTGCAAGAGCATCGCCAGCGCCCTGAGCGACCGGTACACCGTCGTCGACATCGCCCTGAGCGGAGAGGAAGCCCTGAAGAAGGACACCGCCGCGGAGTACGACGTGGTCATCTCCGACCTCATGATGCCCGGCATCAGCGGTATGGACCTGCTCAACTCCCTGAAGCGCCGGCGTTCCGACGTGCTGGTCATCCTGGTGACCGGCTATCCGTCGATCCGCACCGCCGTGCAGGCGATCCGCCTGGGGGCGTTCGACTACCTGCCCAAACCGTTCACCCCGGTGGAACTGCGCAGCATGGTCTCACGCGCACTGGCAACGCGCGCCCTGGAGGCGGGAACAGGGGATGAACCGCGTTTCGCGGGGGAGATCCCGGCCGGCCGGTACGCCATCCAGAGGAACTCCTGGGTCACCGTCGAGACCGACGGGGCCGTCCGGGTCGGCCCGCATCACGCCCTGACGGCGCCCGTCCGGAAGATCACCAACCTCGAGCTGCCCGCCCCGGGGGAGATGCGTTATCAGGGTGAGGTCTGCCTGCGCATCACCGACGGCCGGCACATGGTTCACCGCATGTGGAGCCCGGTGACCGGCGAGATCCTCGAGGTGAACAAGGCCCTGAAGGATCAGCCCGAATTCCTCGTCATTGACCCATACGGGCAGGGCTGGGTGCTCAAGGTCAGGCCCACCAACCTGGAGGCCGACCTCAAGAACCTGGTCTCCCTGGAAACCTGAAGCGGCGGGCACTGTGACGAAGATCGCACCCCCGGACCTCCGCGAGCAGGTGGCTGAACTGCTCGCGGACTATCTCCCCACCCGGCCGGTCTGGCTCGACGCCGAGGGAGTCTGGCGGGAGGACCCGCACGACCTCCACCAACGCATCTCCAACGAGCTCTGGCACCGGCTCTGGCTCGAACGTTCGAGGGGAACGGGGGATGCGCCCGCCGGGGAGTCCGCCGGCGGACTCTTCACCGAGCTGTGGGCGCCCTTCGAGCCGGCCGGCCGCGAGGTGCTGGCCGTCCACGAGACGATCTGCCGCCTGATCGAGGAAGAAGTGCTCGACCGGGGCAGCCGGACGCACGTCCCCGAATGGGACGAGGCCGGCAAGCGCCGGCAGGCCGCCCGGCGGGACCGCCGCGACGGCTTGCGGGAAAAGATCGATCGGGCCCTCCGCCCTCCGGCCCCCGAGCTGCGGGGGGCGCTGGCGGAGGCCCTGCGCGGCCCGGGAGCGGCCGCCGAGATGGTGGCCGTGCTGGTCGAGGAGGAGCGCATCCGGGACCACCTCTTCTCCTCCGGGTCGGAGCTGGGGGACGAAGAAGGCGCGGGAGTGCTGAGTGATGTGCTTCCCCCCCGCCTGGGGGACCTCAGCCCGATGCCGGCCGCCCTGACCCGCACCCTGGTCGCTCTGCTATCCGATCCACGCTACGACACCAGTTCCGGCATCCCCTACCAGGTCGCCCACACGCTGGGGGCGGTCCGGGACGTGCGCTCCTGCGAGGCGCTCCGAGGTGTCCTGGCCGCCACCGGAGAGGTCCACACCCACCTGCGGGCGGTCCTGCTCTACGTCCTCGGCTGCCTGGTCCGGGAGGAAACCCTGCCGGAGTTCGCCGGAGTGCTCGCCGGGCCCGACTCGATCCGCCGGACCCGCCGGGACGGCTCGACCTACCAGCAGTCGCTGGGGGCTGAGAAACGGGAGGCGGTCTGGGCGCTCGGCCGGTTCGGCCTCCCCGCCCTCTCCACCCTCCCCGCGCTCGCCCGCTGCACTCCCCACTCCGACCGGGATGTGCGGCTTGCCCTGGCCTGGACGCTGGGCCGGCTCGGACGGGAGCAGAAGGCGGTCGACGGGGGCCTGGATGCGGCGATCCTGATCCCGCTGCTGCAGCTGCTGCTCGACAAGGACATCAAGGTCTTCGAGGAGGCGGCCTTCGCCCTGCGCGAGCTCGACCTCCCCGAGTACCTCTACACCTTCTACCTGGGTCGGGTGGAGAAGGTGCCCATCCTGGCCCTCAAGCCCGCCCGCACCGGCCTCTATGAACTCTCGGAGACGCTGCTCTACCTCGGGGAGCACAAGCGACCCGTCGTGCTGGCCGTCACCGGTGACTCCGGGACAGGCAAGACCTACTTCTGCCAGTGCCTGCGGGAGGGGTACGGCGAAGTCGGACCGGAGGGGATCCTCTACCTGGCCCGCGACGACCCGGCCCACCTGGCCATCTTCAACCGGATGCTCGGGCTCGACTTCCTCCGCCGGCACATCGATCCCGAGCACTACAGCGAATACCCCGTCTCCGCCGAGGGGGACGATCCCGACCGTTACTTCCGGGAGTTCATGGCCGCCCAGCGCGCGCGCCGGCTCATCATCCTGGACGGCTGGCGGGACGCCGCCTACTTCGACCACGTCATCCGGCTCTTCTACGAGCGGGGCTGGCTCGACCTGATCGTGCGCTTCCAGGCGACCTGGTCCACCCGCCGGCAGAACCTCGAGGCGCGCGACAAGTACCTGGAGCGGGTCACCGCCTGCCTCTCCTACATCGAGGACCCGGTCCTGGAGGAGAGCCGCTTCTGCCGCGGCGGGCAGGTCATCAGCTACCACCTGGACAACTCGATCCCCTCACGGCTGACCGCTCCTGAGATCCGCGAAGTCTTCGGACGCGCCAAGGTGGAGGCATGGGGGGAGCACATCCGCATCGGGGACTTCCCGGGGGGCCGGACCCTACCCCTCACCGAGGAGACGGTCCGCTTCGAGCCCCAGCGGGAGAGCCCGGCGGCCGAGGGCTCCTCCTTCACCCTCGCCGAAGCGCCCCTGCGGACGATCGAGACCCATTTCCAGCGGCAGTTGAACGAGGACCCAGAGCGGGAACCGAACCTGCTTCAGACGCTCCGCACCCCCGGCCCGGGGATCGTGCGGATCGACTACTACCAGCCGGGGCAGCTCGCCTTCGGGGCGGCCGACGGCTCGGTGGGCCTGATGACCGGACTGGGGGACCGCCTCTTCCACACCGAGGCCGGGGCGGCCGGCATCGAGGAGCTGGCCGTGCTGGGGGAGCGGATCTGCGTCCTGGATGACCGCCGGCGGGTCCGCCTCTACTCGCTGCGCCGGGGGACGGTGGCCGAGCTACCCGAGTCCCCCTCCCCCGTCACCTGCCTGGCCACCGACTGCTCCGACCGGTTGGTCACCGGCCACCAGGACGGGAGCCTCCGCATCTGGGAGACCGCTTCGGGCCGCTGCACCCGCCTGGAGGGCCACCCGGCGGCGGTGCGGGCGCTCGAGGTATGCTGCGGAGGCACCCTCTGGTCGGGGGATGACTCCGGCGAGTTCCGCTTCTGGGACCTGGCCGGGGAGCGCGCGCACATCCGCCGCTTCGCCTCGGGGCGGATCAGCCGCCTGTGCGTCTTCCGGGAGGGGCACCTGGTGGTCGGACTGGAGGATCCGCAGGCGGAACCGCCGGCCTGCCGGGTCGCCCTGCTGGACGGAGCGGGACGCTCCGCCCGCCGGTTCCCCCTGGCCGCCTCCCCCCGCCTGAACGCCCTCCACCTCTATTTCGACGGCCGGATCGTGGCGGCGGTGGCGGCCGGCCGGGCGACCGAGGGCACCCTGCTGGTCCTCGACCCGCGCGGCCGGGAGGCCCGGCGCACGGTGCTCCCCGGCCACGCCGGCGGCACCACCGGCTGCCTGACCATGGGCCCGCGCATCCTCACCTGCGGGCAGGATGACGACGGAGGCGTCACGGTGCGGATCTGGGGGGCGGACACCTACGTGCAGAGCGAGCGGGAGAAACTCCTCCTCCTTCCCGACTCCTCGCATATGCCCCCCTGGTACCGTACACTCATCTGAGCATGCCTCGCGTCTCTCTGTTCGTCACCTGCCTGGGCGATCAGTTCTTCGCCTCCGCCGCCACCGACACAGTGCACCTGCTCTCCTCGCTCGGGGTCGAGGTCACCCACCCCCCCGGTCAGACCTGCTGCGGCCAGCCGGCCTATAACGCCGGCTACCACGACGAAGCCCGAGCGGTGGCCCGCCATACCCTGGCCGTGCTGGCCGAGGCCGAGGTGGTGGTGCTCCCCTCGGGCAGCTGCACGGCCATGATCCGCCGCCACTACGAGACCCTCTTCGCCGAGGAGCCCGAGGCGCACCGGGCGGCCGCCGAGCTGGCCGGCCGTACCTGGGAGCTGAGTGAGTTCCTGGTCCGGGTGCTGGGAGTTGACGATCTCGGCCGCGGGCTGACCGGCCGCCGCATCGCTTACCACCACGGCTGCCACGCCCTGCGGGAATTGGGGATCGAGGACGAACCACTGCAACTGTTGCGGGGAGCCGGGGCCGAACTGGTCCCCTGGGAGGCCGACCGGGAGTGCTGTGGCTTCGGCGGACTCTTCGCGGTCAAGCTCCCCCACCTTTCGGCCGCCCTGGCCGACCGCAAACTCGACACCCTGCCCGAAGTGGACGTGCTCACCAGCGCCGACGGCGGCTGCCTGATGCAGCTGGCCGGGCGCCTGCGCCGGCGCGGCCGCAGCCTGCCCGTCCGCCACCTGGCCAGCCTGCTCTGGGAGGCCCGCGATGGGCACGCCTGATCCCGGTCCGGGCTACTTCCGCCGCTCGCTCGAACTCCTGAGCGAGCCGGGGCTGACGGAAGCCGTCACCGGCGCCACCCTCTCCTTCGTGCACAAGCAGGCGGCGGCCTACGCCGGAATCGATGCCGATGCCTGGCGCGACTGGGCCCGGGGGGTGAAAGACCACCTGTTGAGCGACCTGCCCGGTTACCTGGAACGGGCCGAGGCGCAGCTCACCGCCCGGGGGGTGCACGTCCACTGGGCCGAGACGGCGGCCGACGTCCACCGGGTCCTGGCCGAGGTTGTCGCGCGGCGGAGCGTGCGCCGGATGGTCAAGGCCAAGAGCATGCTGAGCGAAGAAGTGGGGGTGAACGACTACCTGGAGGGCCTGGGAGTCGAGGTCTTCGAGACCGACCTGGGCCAGTACATCATCCAGCTGCTGGGCGAACACCCCAGTCACGTCGTCATCCCGGCCATCCACCGCGACCTGGCAGCGATCCGCCGGCTTTTCCACGAGCGCTTCGGCACCCCGCTCGACGGCTCCCCCGACGAGCTGGCGGCGGCCGCCCGCCGGGTGCTGCGCGAGGCCTTCCTGACCGCCGACATGGGGATGAGCGGGGCCAACTTCCTGGTGGCCGAGACCGGCACCATCGCCCTGATCGAGAACGAGGGGAACATCCGGCTCTCCACCAGCGCCCCTCCGGTCCACCTCGCCCTGGTCGGGATCGAGCGGCTGCTCCCCCGCCTGTCCGACCTCTCCGCCTTCCTGCAATTGACCGCCCGGGCCGCCCTGGGGATGCCCATTGGCACCTTCGTCTCCCTCATCCAGGGTCCGCGCACTCCCGCCGATCCCGACGGTCCAGAGGAGGTCCACGTAGTCTTCGTGGACAACGGGCGGAGCCGCCTGCTGGCCGACCCGGTGGCCTGGGAGGTGCTCCGCTGCGTGCGTTGCGGCGCCTGCCAGAATGCCTGTCCCGTCTTCCGCCAGACGGGGGGGCAGGCCTACGGCTGGGTCTACGGCGGGCCCATCGGTTCGATCCTGGCCCCCGGCCTGCTCGGGCTGGCGCCCTCGCACCCCCTCCCCTACGCCTCGACCCTCTGCGGCGCCTGTGCCGAAGTCTGCCCGGTCGATATCCCCATCCCCGACCTGATGCTGGAGTGGCGGCGGCGCAGCGTCGAGGCCGGTCTCACCGGAGGCGGCGAGCGGGCCGCTCTGCGCCTCTGGCGCTCGGCCATGACCTCACCGGGACGCTACCGCACCGCCTCCCGCCTGGCCCGCCTGTTCAAGTGGCTGGGCCGCAGCCGCCGGCTCCCCCTGCTGGGCGCCTGGGTGAAAGAGCGCGGCCCGCTGGAACCCGATGCGGTGCCGTTCCATCGGCAGGCGGCTGCACTCGATGACATTCCCATCGACAACAGCCCGGCTGCACCCGATTCAGAAACCGGACACCGTCAGCCGATGGAGAAGGGGAATGACGAGGAGGCGGTGTCATGAGTCCGGCGCGCGAGCAGCCGCACGGCACAGACCCGGCGCACGCAGACTCCGCCCGTGAGCGCATCCTCGAGCGTCTTCGGGCCGCGACCGGATCCCGGCCGGCCTCCGCTCACCCGGGACCGCTCGCCATCGGCGGTCCCGACGTCGCCGATCCGCGGGCACGCCTGATCGAGCGCCTGCAGGCGGCCGGCGCCGAGGTCGTCGAACTCGCGAGCGAGGATGCCGTCCAGGCCTGGCTGAAGGCGTTCACGGCCGACTTTACGAGCGCCGCGGTCGGAGCCGGTGTCCCGGACCACCTGCGACCGGACCTGCCTTTGGCCCCACCTGAGCAGGCACCGCTGGGCGTCTCCCTGGCCCGCGCGGCCGTGGCCGAGACCGGTTCCCTGCTGCTCGGCTCCCGGGAGGGCCGCCGCCTCCAGTTGCTCCCCCCCACCCATCTGGTCTGGGTTCTACCCGACCGTATCGTCCCCCGGCTGGATGAGGCGCTGGCTGCCGCCGCCGGCGACCTGCCGGCTGCCCTGGCCCTGCACTCCGGCCCGAGCAAGTCCGCCGACATCGGCATGGTGACCGTGCAGGGCGTGCACGGCCCAGGGCGGCTCGTGGTGGTTCTGCTGTCTGAAGGTATGATCGAGTGGGAGTGATTCCTCCATCTTGATACTGAGTACCATCCTCCTGAAACTGAGGATTCCCTAATTGTGAATCCGCAGTCCAAAGACTTGGATACCATCCGGCGTTAAGACAGATACACAGAGGAAAGTGAACCAACCACGACCGCCCCTTGCTGTCTCACGTGCCGAATAAGGCGTGTTCAGCGATGGGAGACGCCACGTGGAAACAGGTTCCTGGCGCCCTGGCACGAAGTGCTGCACCTCGTACTCATATCCTGGAGCGGCCAGAACACCGCTCTCGGGGGCCGGCCCTAGCTTCGGAACGGTCGCCCGGTCAGGCATTTCATTCTGAGGACGGTGAACTGTTGTGGAGAGTTTATCTCGATATCTTGGAGGGCTTCCCATCTATCGCTTAGCCAGAATGTATGATCTAACCACTGGATTGCCGCCTTCATCCTCGGACTGAGTGTAGACGGTCCGATGTGCGATAAGGGAGGGCTGCATAGACAGATCCTGCTGAAAGAGCCACTCGCCACCTGCGGAGAAGACTTGAAACCTGTGACTCTCAGCGTCTGACTCGGGATTCTTGTACTCTTGAACCCACAGACGACCCTCATCGTCCCACAGCATCTCTTGGATATGCGGAAGGTTCCTTGGAAACTCGATCTCTCGCCGAGCGACTTCCAGCAGACCTCGCCTCGCCCAATTCGCCAGGTAGGCCTCGATCATCTGATCTGTGACCGGTGGTGATTCGTGTGGAATCTGAAACGCCCACCGCCGATTTGATGTCGGATCGTAACAGTCGATCCTGAATTCGTCTCCGAAGGACCAGGCAACCGGTTGATCCGGGGAGAGCGCGATCACAGCTGAAAGGTTCTCAAAGGGCGGAATCACCTGGAGTGACAGATCGCCCCTGAGAAGGGTCCACGGTCGGTCTTGGACTATGTCTATAGGGATTGAGACCAGTTCCAGGCCGGCATCCAGCAGCCTGACTTCCAGGTGACGGAATCGTGGAACCCTTGTCTTCGGATCACGCGTGGTGCTCCCGTCCACTGACAAGAAGCCACGGCTTTCTGAAGGCCCATAGACTGTGAACCGCCATCCGTGGAACTCATCACCTTCAAGCCGGATCGTCTGAGTCACATGTCCATATGAATCAAGAATGGTGAGTCTTGTATTCGTGGAGTCATATATGTACAGCAGTCTTCCATCGAACACCGGGGGATTGAGCAGATTATACTCGCCCGGCCCTGCGCCTCTGCCACCGAAGGCGCCAAGGTGAATACCGTTCGAACTGAACCTGTGTATCCGTATCTCACGAAAGTCCCGAATCAGTACTGCTCTGTCGGAGGTCACGCCCAGAGGACTGGCTGAGGACATGAAATAGGTATCGCTACCCTGATCGGTTCCGAAGACGGTGCCGGGCTCCAGGGAATAGGGATCGACAGAGGGAGGCACCGGCGACAGATAGCGAGTGAGTTGGACTCCGTCGTTGTCGGATGTTTCTACCGTGTTTCTTTGCTCACTGGAACAGGCAGCACAAGCCAAGGAAACAAACAACAGTATCAGTTCGATCACCAGCCGTCTTCGTGGGCTTCGGTTCACGGCAAGTCCATGCCCTAGAACCGGTTA
>CAZFHZ010000090.1:0-13257 GCA_964519015.1 uncultured Gemmatimonadota bacterium
GCGGCCACCGGAGAGGGGCCGGGCGGTACGGCGCGATCTTCACCGGTAGTATAGCATGCCCGGAGGGAATCGAGAGATTTCCCGGAAGGGTCAGCACCCGACCAGTATCCCGTAACCTGTTTCCTGGAAAGTCCGTACCAGAAGCCAGGATCCACGGCTACCCATGCGACCCGGCTCGTCAGCACCACTCCCCAGGTGATGACCGGCCGCGCTGCCGGGATACCCCCACACCGACAGGAGACCGATGATGTTCCATGTGCTCCGCTCCGGCAGCGCTCTCGCCGTGCTCCTCCTCGCCCTCGGTGCGCCGGATGCTGCCGCCCAGACCGTACCCCGCTTCCACCTCCAGGCAGGGTACAGCTACGATATCCCCTCCGGTGATTTCGCCGCCACCAACGGAACCATCACCAACATGCCCAACACCGGCTTCGCGCTTTCCGGTCACGGCTTCCGGATCCGGGGAGTCCTGCAGTTCACGGATCCGCTGGCGCTCTTCGCTGAGATCCACCAGCCCCGTTTCACGGTCGACGCCGACGCCGTGAAAGAACAGCTGGGAGTCCCCGATTACTTCACCTACGACGCCCAGTGGCAGTTCCGGATGACCACCGTCGGAGTGCGCTTCTCCCCGCTCGCGATCGCCATGACGAAGCCGTACCTGCTGGCCGGGGTCTCCCAGAACAAGATCCGGATCGTCCAGACCGTCGCCGACCACGATGTGACCATGGATTCCGACGTCTCCACCGGTATGACCTTTGGCGGCGGGGTGATGGTCATCCAGAGTCCTTTCGCCCTCGATGCCACCGCGCAACTCCACCGGATGACGATGGTGTTCGACGGGAGCAAGCTGGATTGGAAGACCACCTGGCTGGAGGTGGGTCTCCTCTTCTCCTACCGTTTCGGGGGATGAGCCGCGCCGACACTCTCCAGCGGAAGGACACGACGACGCCCCGGTGCCACCGGCACCGGGGCGTCCTGTCGTTCCGGCCGTTCTCTACCGAACTCACTCGATCGGCGGCAGCTTGGCCAGCGCCTCCTTCACCTTCTCCTCCGGGTACTCGTAGTCCACGAGCTGCCCGTTGAAGTACTTCTCATAGGAGGACATGTCGAAGTGCCCGTGACCGCTGGCGTTGAAGGCGATGACTTTCGACTCCCCGCTCTCCTTACAGCGCAGTGCCTCGTCCATCACCTCCTTGACGGCATGCGCGGTCTCCGGAGCCATCAGGTGCCCCTCCGCCCGCGCGAAACTGAGCACGGCGTCGAAGCAGGCGATCTGGTGGTGCGCCACTGCCTCGATCAGGCCCAGTTCATAGAGGTGGCAGACACTGGGCGCCATGCCGTGGTAGCGCAGACCTCCGGCGTGTATGGGGGGCGGGATGAAGTCGTGCCCCAGCGTGAACATCTTGAGCAGCGGTGTGGTGCAGGCGGTATCGCCGAAGTCGTAACGGTAGAGACCCTTGGTCAGGCTGGGGCAGGCCTTCGGCTCCACGGCCACCACCCGGGTCTTCCTGCCGTCCACGAGCTTGTCGCGCACGAAGGGGAAGGCGAAGCCCGAGAAGTTCGACCCGCCCCCCACGCAGCCGACCACCACGTCGGGGTAATCCCCGGCGATCTCGAACTGCTTGAGCGACTCCAGTCCGATCACGGTCTGGTGCATCAACACGTGGTTGAGCACGCTCCCGAGCGAGTACTTGGTGTCCTCGCGGGTGGCGGCATCCTCGACCGCCTCGCTGATGGCGATGCCCAGCGACCCCGGGCTGTCGGGATCGGCCGCCAGGATGGTCCGCCCGGCGTTCGTGTCCGGGCTCGGGCTGGGCACGCACTTCGCCCCCCACGCCTCCATCATTAGCCGCCGGTAGGGCTTCTGGTCGTAGGAGATCCGGACCATGTAGACCTTGCACTCGATCCCGAACAGGTTGCAGGCGAAGGCGAGCGCACTCCCCCACTGCCCCGCTCCGGTCTCGGTGGTGATCCGTTTGACTCCTTCCTGCTTGTTGTAGAAGGCCTGGGCCACCGCGGTGTTGGGCTTGTGGCTCCCGGGCGGGCTGACCCCCTCCCACTTGTAATAGATCCGGGCCGGTGTCCCGAGCGCCTGTTCCCAGCGGCGGGCGCGGACCAGGGGGGTGGGTCGCCAGATGCGGTAGACGTCCCGCACCTCGTCGGGGATGTCGATATAGCGCTCCTGGCTCACTTCCTGGGCGATCAGGCCCATGGGGAAGAGCGGCGCCAGGTCGTCCGGCCCGATCGGCTGCTTGGTACCGGGGTGGATGACCGGCGGCAGCGGCTTCGGCAGGTCCGCCTGGATGTTGTACCACTGCCGGGGGAGTTCCCCCTCGTTCAGGAATATCTTGGTCTGATCCATCGTACCCGTCCTCCTGGTAACTGTTGACCCGGTCTCGCCGGGACTGAAAACAAAAAGCCCGCTGCAGATCGCTGCAGCGGGCGGGGACTTTCTTCTGCCGGTGGCGGTCTAGACGGCGGAGAACTCCACACTCCTCCCACTGCTCTGTCGCGAGCGCCACCACCAGCGACGGATGTGGGTACGGAGCGGGTTCATCGTCCTCTTCCGTTCTTGTCGAGCGTCCGGGCGGGGATCCGTCCAGACGCCGGGCCTCTTGATACCCTCACGAGCGCCCGACGTCAAGGGTGGAAATGATAGGAAGCGAGTCCACCTCAGCCGAAGTACTCCGGCGCGTTGCCCGGCTTCCACTTGATGTTGCAGCCGGCGCTCGGCCGCTGGCGCTCCGCGGGGAGGGTCCGCCCCTCCAGCAGGGCGTCCAGGGCCGCTTTCAGGTCCTCCCCGGTGGGGGTGCCGTGGTCGGGTCGGGTGCTGTCGAATTGCCCGCGGTAGACCAACTTCAGGTCCGCGTCGAAGACATAGAGTTCGGGCGTACAGGCGGCCCG
Source organism: uncultured Gemmatimonadota bacterium (assembly GCA_964519015.1). GTDB lineage: Bacteria > Blakebacterota > Blakebacteria > Blakebacterales > CAYUVJ01 > CAZFHZ01. The sequence continues at coordinate 2,902 of CAZFHZ010000090.1, forward strand.
GTAGGCTTTGGCCACTTCCTGGGTCTCATTGTAGAGATAGGGGAAGGGGTAACCGACCCGCGCCCTCTCCTTCTTCATCTCTTCCGGACCATCCTCCGGATAGGCCTTCACGTCGTTGGAGCTGATCCCGACGAAACCGACACCCTTGGCCAGGTACTCCCGTGCCACTTCGGCCAGCCGATGCTGGATATGGATCACATAGGGGCAGTGGTTGCAGATGAAGGCCACCACCAGGCCCCGCTCCCCCATCACATCGACCAGACCGACTCCTTTCCCTTCGGTGTCGGGCAGCTGGAAATCAGGGGCCGGACTCCCCAGCGGCAACATCATCGTCGAGTCGGTCAAGGCCATGGGATCCTATGCTCCTCTCCTGAGTCACCCTGCCGGTGCCATCACTATGCACAGGAACGACTCCCGGGCAAGCTGTCTTCTTCCCGAGCTCCGGAATTGATGTTGTACGCGAGATGCCGATCCACTCTATGTTGGTCCCGCAGCGACCCACCATTCGAGGCAGCCCCAGGAGGTTTACGCTCGATGACCGGACCACCCGCTCCCTCTTCCAACCTTCGCCGCGCGGCCGCCTTCCTGGAGGTGATGGGTCTCCTCATCGGTGGTAACCTGATCCACCGGACCGCGGCCGGAACCGTCCATGACGCCTGAGTTCGACCTCGCCATCGTCGGGGCCGGTCCGGCCGGCGCCACCCTGGCCCGGCTCCTGGCCGGCCGCTACCGGATCCTGCTCATCGACCGCCGGCGGCTCTGGGAAGAGGGTCCCGCCAGGGACTGCAATAAGGCCTGTGGCGGGCTGCTCGCCCCCGATGCCCAGCGGGTGCTCGGGACCATGGGTCTGGCCGTCCCGCGGAGCGTCCTGGCCCACCCCCAGATCTTCCTGGTCCGCACCATCGACCTGGAGACCCGCCAGGAACGCTACTACCAGCGATTTTACATGAACCTGGACCGGATACGGTTCGACCGCTGGCTGGCCGCCCTGGTCCCCTCCTCGGTGGAGCGACTCCCGGGGGCGGTGCTGCGCGGCTGGAACCAGACCCCGGAGGGTGTGCGGCTGGAGCTGAGCGTCGGCGGGCGCTCCGGGACCACCCGGGCCCGGCTGCTGGTCGGAGCCGACGGCGCGGGCTCGACCGTGCGCAAGGTCGGCTGGCCCGGACCCGATGCCCTGCCCCCCTACATCGCCATTCAGGAACGCTTCGTCAGTCCCGATCCCCCCCCCTGGTTCTCGGCCCTGTTCGACCGGCGCCTGACCGATTTCTACTGCTGGACCATTCCCAAGGACGGCGCCCTGGTGGTGGGGGGCGCCTTCCGGCCCGGACCGCAGGCAGGGGTGGCCTTCGAGCGTCTCAAGGAGACCCTGCTCTCTTTCGGCTTCCAACTGGGCGAGCGGACCTTCCGGGAGGGTGCCCCGCTCATGCGCCCGATAGGGTCCGGGCAGATCCTGCTGGGCCGGGACCGGATCGCGCTGGTCGGGGAGGCGGCCGGCTGGATCAGTCCCAGTTCGGCCGAAGGCTTCAGTTACGCCTTCCGCAGCGCCCAGGCGCTCTCCAAGGCACTCAAGGATGGTATCGATGGCTTCCTTCCGCGCTACCGGCGAGAGAGCCGCGCCCTGTCGGTCAACGTCTTCTTGAAGCGGTTGAAATCCCCCTTCATGTACCGGCCCTGGCTGCGTCGGGTCGTCCTGCGCAGTGGTCTGGCAAGCGTCCTTCCGCTCGATCCGACCAGCCGTGATACTCCTCCCGGTGACCAGAGCGGACGATAGGCTCCACCCCCCGAACAGGCGAGGGTCACCGGGGATTCGACTGGACAGGCCCGATAGTGCGAGTCCTTCTTGGCGTATAGAAGATGTGATCTGGCATCCGAGCGAGGACGATCCACCGTGTGCACCCTCCTCATCATAACCGGCCTTTTGACCGCGCTCTCCACCCCGCCCCAGGAGCCCGATCCGACCGAGCTCGTCCGCCGCGCCGACCGCCTGCTGCGCGGGGTGACCCACACAGGCACCTACCGGATGGAAGTGACCACCCCCCGCTGGACCCGCTCCCTGAAGATGCGCGTCTGGACCAAGGGGACCGACCGCTCGCTCATCCGGATCGACGAGCCGGCCCAGGAGAGCGGGACCGGCTTCCTGAAGATCGGAGTGGAGGTCTGGAGCTACCTCCCATCGGTCGCCAAGACGGTCAAGATCCCCCCCTCGATGATGCAGCAGTCGTGGATGGGCTCCGATTTCACCAACGACGACCTGGTCAAGGAGAGCAGTATCCTGACCGACTACACCCAGCACCTGGTCGGTGCGGAGACCCTCGAGGGGGTCGCGACCTGGCACCTCCGGCTGGAACCACGGCCCGAGGCGACCGTGGTCTGGGGACGGGTGGATGTCTGGATCCAGCAGGAGGGGGACATTATCCGCCGGGAGGTCTTCTACGATCAGTCGGGGGAACAGGTGAGCGAGATGACCCTCGACCAGATCAAAGAGCTGGGGGGGCGACGCATCCCGACCCGCTACGTGATGGTCCCGAGCGATAAAGAGGGGCACCGCACGGTGCTCTACATCGATGCAGCGACCTTCGATGAGCCCATCGCCGATTCCTTCTTCTCCCTCCAGAACCTGAGAAGGGTCCGCTGATGCTCGGGCGCCTGGCCTGGCGCAACCTGTGGCGCAATCGCCGCCGCACCCTCCTGACCATGGCGGCCGTCTTCTTCGCCGCGGTGATCGGGCTCTTCATGCGTTCGCTCCAGATCGGCACCTACCGCGCCACCATCGAACGGGTGGTCACCGTCAACACCGCTCACCTGCGTGTCGAGACCCCCGGCTACCGCGAGGAAGGCTCGCTCGACGATTCCTTCCAGCCGGACCCGGGGCTGCTCGCCGGACTGCGCGGCACCCGCTGGATCCAGGCGGTCTCCCCCCGGCTGGAGACCGCGGGTCTGGCCAGCGCCGGGGAGAACACACGCGGGGTACGACTGAGCGGCCTCGACCCGGCCGAGGAGTCCGGGATCACCCTGCTGGAGGAGAAGATCGTTGAGGGGGCCTGGCTGCAGCCGGGTGCAGATTCCCTGGTGGTGCTCGGACGGACCCTGGCCCGCAACATCGGGCTGGGGGTGGGAGACGAGATCGTGCTCATCACCCAGACCTGGTTCGGTACCATCGGCGCCGCGCTCTACCGGGTGGGCGGGCTGCTCGACTCGGGGATGCCGGAGGTGGACGACAGCACCCTCTTCCTGACCCTGGCGGCGGCCGAACGGTTGCTCGACGCCGAGGGACGGGTCACTTCGATCCTGATCGGACTCTCCGACCCCCGCCGGACCGACCGGGTGAAGACGGCACTCACGGCTTCCCTCCCGGAGGACCTGCAGGCCTATTCCTGGCGGGACCTGATGCCCGAGATCGTCCAGATGATCGAGTTCGATTCGATCGGGGGCTGGATGTTCCTGGTCATCCTGCTCATGGTGGTCGGCCTGGGCATCCTGAACACCGTCCTGATGGGGGTACTGGAGCGGGTCAAGCAGTTCGGGGTCGTGATGGCGGTCGGGATGAAACCTTACCAGGTGGCCCGTCTGATCATGAGCGAGGGGTTGATGATGGGATTGATTGCCCTGGGGGCCGGAGACCTGGTCGGATGGCTGCTGGCCTGGTACTACCGGATCCACCCCATGATCCTGAGCGGGACCGAGGGGCAGGCCATGCAGGAGATGGGCTTCGGCAACACCATGCCCACCTACCTCGACCTCTCCAACTTCCTCATGGTCAACGCCCTGGTGCTGGGCATCACCATTGCGGCCGCGCTCTACCCCGCCCTGCGGGCGGCCCGCTACGAGCCGGTGGAAGCGTTGCGCCATGTCTGAGACCCGCGACCTGACCCTGGAACTGCGGCTGGCCTGGCGCAACATCGGCCGCAACCTGCGCCGCTCCCTCCTCTTCCTGCTGGCGGTCGCGGTCGGACTCTTCGGTCTGCTGGCCAGTCTGGGCATGATGCACGGGCTGAGTCGGGAGATGCTCCTGGAGATGACCGGGACCCACCTCGGTGATGTGCAGGTGGCCCGTATGGGTTTCAACGACAATCCGGTCCTCAGCCTGACCCTGGAGGACCCGGCCCCGGTCGAGCGCATCCTGGAGACCACCCCTGGTATCGCCCACTGGGCCCCGAGGGTGTTGCTGCAGGGGATGGCCCAGAGTGGACGGGGTTCCCAGGGAGCTCTGATCGTGGGTATCGACCCGGCCCGGGAGCAGGAGGTCACCGTCCTTTCCCGGCGCGTCACCGCGGGGGCCTATCTGTCCGGGACTACCCGTAGCGGCGTACTTGTCGGAGAGGAGATGGCCCGCCGCCTCCGCCTTAAGATCGGGCAGCGTCTGGTGGTCTTCGCCCAGGGTCGTTCCGGGGAACTGGTCAGCGCGGCCTGGCCGATCACCGGTCTCTTTCGGACCAACTCCCCCGACTTCGACCGCTCGATGGTCTACGTCGGCATCGACGATCTGCGCGGAGTGCTCGGGCTGGGCGAGGGGGTGAGCACCCTGACCCTCCGCACTTCCGCCGAAACCACGGCGGCCCGGCTGGACGAAGTGCTCACCCGGATCCTGGCGGGTCGCGACCTGGAAGTGCTCGCCTGGGGAGAGGTGGTCCCGGCCATGCTGCAGTCGATGGAGGTCTGGGACTTCTTCATCTATGTTTTCTTCATCCTGGTCTTCATCGCCATGGTCTTCGGGATCATGAATACCATGACCATGGCGGTCTTCGAACGGATCCAGGAGTTCGGGGTGCTCTCGGCGCTGGGCACCCTCCCCGGGCGGATCTTCCGGATGGTGGTCTACGAGGCCGGGCTGCTCGGTCTGCTCGGGGTGGGGGTGGGGGGAGTAGCAACCCTCCTGCTGATGCTGCTGACCGCCCGCTCGGGCATCGACTTCTCGGTCTTCTCCCAGGCGCTGGCCTCGCTCGGCTCCGGGAGCACCATCCACATCATCCTGGCGCCACTCGATTTCCTCATCTCGGGCGCCCTGGCCCTCCTCTTCGCCGTCATCTCGGCGGTCCTGCCCGCCCTGCGGGCGATGCGTTTCGAACCGGTGGAGGCTCTCCGGCATGTCTGATCCGAATCGGCAAAACGTCGTCCAGGCACGCGGCCTGGTCCGCACCTACGAGGACAACGGCGTCCCCGTTCAGGCCCTGCGGGGGGTGGACCTGGACATTGCCCCGGGGGACTTCGCCTGTATCGCCGGTCCCTCCGGCTCGGGGAAGACCACCCTGCTCAACCTGCTGGGTGGACTCGACCTGCCCACCGAGGGCAGCGTGGCCATCGAAGGGACCCTTCTGGGGAACCTGAGCCGGACCCAGCGGGCGGAGCTGCGCCTGCGCCGTATCGGCTTCGTCTTCCAGGCCTACAACCTGATCCCAGTCTTAGGCGCTGCTGAGAACGTGGAGTACGTGCTGTTGCTCCAGAAGGTCCCCCCCGCCCGTCGCCATGAACGGGTCATGGAGGTGCTCGGGGCACTCGACATGGCGGAGTACGCCGACCGCCGGCCGAACGAGCTGAGCGGCGGGCAGCAGCAGCGGGTGGCCGTGGCCCGCGCCCTAGCGGCCGACCCGGCCATCATCCTGCTCGACGAGCCGACCGCCAACCTCGATTCGGAGAACGGTAGCCGTCTCCTCGACTACCTGGAACAGATGAACGGTGACCGGGCAACCACCTTCCTCTTCTGCAGCCACGACCCGATGGTCATCCAGCGGGCCCACCGGCTGATCCGCCTGCGTGACGGCCGCATCGAGGAGGACCGGCAGCAATGAACCGGGGCGTCGGATCCCGGCGGGTCCGGCTCCTGCTCCTGGTGCTCGCGGTCGCCGGACCGGCTGCGGCCCCGGTGGCCGCCCAGAACGGCCGTCCTCCCGTCGAACTCCGGGGCTACCTGAAAACCCTTCCCCTCTACTTCGGAGCGGCTGCATCCACCCTTCCCGGGTGGAACCTGCCCGACGGCGGGCTGCTCGATTACACCCGTCTGCGGGCCGGCCTCCGCAGCGAGACCCTTCCGGGGCTCTACCTCAACGCCACCGTCGAACTCGCCGCCTGGGCGGGGGAGGTGAACGCGGCCGACCTGACCGGCGAGAACGCCGCCTTCCCCGTCCTGGTCGATGCCCGCTGGGATATGGAGCGGAGCGACCACCTGCGGGCCGACCTCTTCCTCGACCGGCTCAATGTGGAAGGTTACGCCGGCGCCTGGTCGGTCGTGCTGGGTCGCCAGCGGATCGCCTGGGGCTCGGGCTCCTTCTGGAATCCCACCGACGTGTTCAACCCCTACGGGCCGCTGGCCCTCGATCCGGAGGACCGCCCCGGTGTGGATGCGCTCCGGGTGGACTGGCAGTTCGCCGCGGTCGGCGCCCTGACCCTGGCCCACGCGGTGGCCCCCCGCCCCGGGTACACCGGTGGATACGCCGACCGCTCGGCCACCGTGGTGCGCGCCGGCACCGGGATCGGCAGCTGGGATCTGGTGGCGATGGTCGCCTTCGACCGGCGGGAGCGGTCTCTGGGGCTCGACTTGACCGGCTACCTCGGTGGCGCTGGGGTCCACCTGGAAGCGGCCCGTATCCACCATCCGGTCCGGTATACGTACCTGAGCGGGGAGAGCCTGGTGGAGACCGGGACGATCGATCACTGGCTGGACTGGTCGGAAGCAGTGGCCGGCACGGCCTACGGGTTCGGGGATGGGACCAGCCTGCAGGTGGAGTGGTTCCACAACACGGGGGGAGCCGTCGACCCGGATGCGTACGATCTCTCTGCCGTGGCGGCCGGCCGACTGCTGGCGGTCGGCCGTGACTATGCGGTGGCCGCCCTCAGCCGCCCCCTTTCCCCCCTGCTGACGGGCAGCCTGGCCGTACTGCTGAACGCCGGCGACGGTTCGGCCGCTCTGGTGCCCGGACTCGACTGGTCCCTCGCCCAGAACGCCCGCCTGGCCGTGGGGGTGCAGACCTTCACCGGAGGAGACCGGAGCGAGTTCGGTCCCCTGCCGGTGATCGGTTATGCCCTCCTGCGGCTGAGCTTCTGAGTCCGCCGGCCGGCCCGCCTCACCCCTCGATGATCCCGAGCGGGGCCCGCCCCTGCCAGGCGCCCCGGGTGAAGTCGGGGAAGTCCACCGGGCGGCTGCGCCGGGCGATCGAGCGCTCGCTCAGTTCGATCACCGCCGCCCACATCGCCCCGTCGTAGACATCCATGTCGGTCGGCTCCCCCTGCCGCAGGCACTCCACCAGGCGGTAGTCTTCGATGTAGTCCATCCCGCCGTGGCCGGCCCCGGCCGAGCGCTCCCGCATCGTCTTCCAGAGGGGGTGCTCCCACTGCTCGTACCAGGTGGCCAGGTCATCCCACGCGTCCGACCGGTTGATCCCCTCGATGTAGATCAACTCCTCGGGGTACTTGCGGACCAGACCCCGGGTCCCCTGCAGCAGGATCCTTCGGCTGTAGGGGCGCGGCGAATCGGTGTTGTGGGTGATCAGGATGGTCTCGCCCCGCCGGGTCTGGATGAGCGTGTTGACCACATCCCCCAGCGCGTAGCGCTTCTGGGCCTCGATGCTCTCGGGACCGAACTTGGCCGCGGCGTAGAGGTTGAGCCCGCGCGAGGGGCTGGCCATGGAAACCAGGAAGTCTGCCTGGTTGCCCCGGTTGATGTCCAGCCACTGGGTGACCGGCCCCAGGCCGTGGGTCGGGTAGAGGTCGGCGTTGCGCCGCTCGGAGTGCTTGATCCGCCAACGTTCCACGTAGAAGTCGCTCAGTTTGAGTTCCCGCAGGTCGTGCAGATAGCCGCACTCGGCGTGGAGCAGATCCCCGAACAGTCCCTGCCGGACCATGTTCAGGATCATCAGTTCGGCCCGGTCGTAGCAGCAGTTCTCCATGGCGATGCAGTGGCGCCGGGTCCGCTCGGCGGTCTCCACCAGGTCCCAGCACTGTTCGAGCGAGATGGCCATCGGGATCTCGCTGGCCGCGTGCTTGCCGGTCTCCATCGCCTTCTTGAGCACCGGGTGGTGGTAGTCCCAAGGGGTGGCTGTGAAGACCAGGTCGAGGTCCTCCTCCTCGCACATCCGGATGTAGTCCTCGTGAGTGCCGAAGTACGCCTTGGCCCGGGGCCGCCCGTCGGCGACGAGCCGTTCCTGGATCCGCTCCACATGCTCTTCAAGCAGGTCGCAGACGGCCGCGATCTCCACCCCGGGGATGCGCATGAAGTTCTGCACATGACTGGAGCCCTGGTGCCCCACCCCGACGAAACCGACCCGGACCGTCTCGATGGGGGGGGCGGCGAATCCGGCGTAGGGCTGGGTGGAGACCGTACTGCAGGAGGTCAGCTCGGCCCCGAGGCTGAGGCCGATCCCGGCGGTGGCGGCGGTCTTGAGGAAGTCACGGCGATCGATCCCGGTGCTCATGATGGGGCTCCCCTGGCTGGTGTGCGGTCCGGTCCCCGAGGCGGGGACAGGGGCATTATCGGAGAGCCTCCCGGGGCGTTTCAATCCCCGCCTGCGATCACATAAGAGGGATGGGGAGTGGAGTCGGACCGTGGGCGGCCGGTCGGGTCAGCGCCGGGCGCCCGCCGGTCGCCGGCGCCAGACCATGTTCCGCTGGTTCGGCAGGATGATCTGTCCCCCCTCCGAGTATTCGAAGATGAGGGAGAAGTCGTACTCCTGACCTTCCTCATTGTTATAATAGATGGTGAAGTCGATATGTCCGGTGGCCGCCCGACGACGGAGGCCGTTGATGGTATGGATGTCCGCAGAACCCGGACCGGTCCCGAAGATGATCTCGGTCGGGCGGAGTTCCATATACCGGTCGCGGTAAGCGGGCGCGTCCGTGTACCAGATCCCGAGGAGTTCGGGAGGGACTTCTTTGATCCGGCCCCGCCCGCAGCCCGACAGGAGGAGGAGTACGGTCAGAAGCGCGATCTCCCGACTTCGACCCCTCGATCGGTCCGTCATCTCACACCTCCCCTGTCAGGTCGAACTCAAGCGAGGCCCCGGAGTCCAGGGCCTGCCACTCATCTATCACACCGAGGCACACCCGAACGACCTCCGGATCGAACTGCCGCCCCGCTTCTCCCCGGATGATCTCGATCACATGCCCCTGCTCCCAGGCCGGTCGGTAAGGCCGATCGGAGGTCAGGGCGTCATAGAAATCGGCGACCATCAGTATCCGGGCGAGGAGATCGATCTGCTCACCGCGCAAACCGTCCGGATAACCCTGGCCATCGAAGCGCTCGTGATGCTGCAGGACGATGGGCAGCAGGGGGCGGAAGACGGGGATAGGTTCCAGGATACGCGCCCCGAGGTGGGGATGCCGCTGCATGATGCTCCGTTCCTCATCGGTCAGACGGCCCGCCTTGTCGAGGATCTCGGCCGGTATGCCGATCTTGCCCAGATCGTGGAGCAGACCGCCGCGGCGGAGGATATCCCGTTGATCCGCATCCAGCCCCATCGCATCGGCGATGTACAGCGCCAGATCAGTGACCCGTTCGGAGTGACCCGACGTCCAATGGGACTTGGCGTCGATGGCCCGGGCCAGCGCGACCAGGGTGCCCCAGCTCAGGTTGTCCAGGTCGCGGACCAGGCGGGCGTTGGAGAGCGCCACGGCGTACTGGTCGGCCAGCTGGCGGGCCTGGCGGACATCATCCTCCGACAGCCCGTCGTCCGGCCCGCAACCGATGGCCATGATCCCGGCCAGTTGGTCGTGATGGCGGATAGGGAGCAGCAGGAAGGACACCAGGTCCGGCCGGTCCAGGATTGCCAGGAAGGGGTAGTTCTCCCTCCCTTCCCGTATCCAGAACACTTCCGGCATACCGGCCAGCCCATCCCATAGCCGCCGGGGGAGGGCCTCCTGTCGCGCAAGCCGATACCCGCCCGACGGCCCTTCCGAGACGTAGATGCGGGTCTCACCCTCCGGTTCGTCGGCGAAGAGAGCGACCAGTAGCACCTTCCCGGGCACGATGCCGAGCGTCCGCTTGAATACGGTTTCGAGGATCTGCTCCTCATCCAGGGTGGAGAGCACTGCCCGGTCGATATCGGCGATGGTGTTGAGGACCCGGAACTGCTGACCCAGCCGGACCGCCATCTGGTTGAAGGATGTTCCCAGTTCCTCGAACTCGTCGCCGCTCGTGATCCGGACCCGGCTGTCGAAATCACGCTCGGCGATCCGGCGGGTACCCTCCCGGAGTCTCTCCAGGGGAACCAGGTTGCGGCGGATCTGCCCGATGCTGAGCAGGAGCACGACCCAGAGCGAGACCAGGGCGATGAGCGAGAAGTAGTACATGAAGGAGCCGATGGGGGCCAGGATCTGCGCCCGGAGTTCCCCCAGGACCAGGTACCAGGGCTCGGCGCCGTACCGTCC
>CAZFHZ010000091.1:0-13168 GCA_964519015.1 uncultured Gemmatimonadota bacterium
GTGCATCAATACTCAACACGGATGGACATCGAATTCACCCTCCCTTGGGGGAACATGGCTCTGCAGGATTTGTCCTACCGGGTTCTCTGCCGCAATCGCTTGCGTACAGGAAGTTCGATTTTCAGCTTGGGGTGTAGGAGGTTCGATTTCGGGACTTGTCCGACAAACCGCTTAGAGTGGGGGTGGGAGCGCTCTCCAAACCCCTATTGACTCGCATTCGGCTCCGCCTCATGCTTGCGATCCTGGTCCCCGACCGTTCATCGTCGGGAGGAAGGCGGGGATTCGGCTACCTTCAGAATCTCAGAGGGCGCTCGGATGAGGTCAGGCGCCGGCTCTCCGGGGCGCCAGCCCACATGCCGCAGGATCCGGTCTACTACGGGCGGATCAGTGATGAACGAGAGGATCCGCATCTCGCCCCGGCAATGCGGGTAGAGCAACAGGTCGTCAAGCCCTCCCGCGCCGATGGTACTTGGGGGTTCACTCCCCTGGGAGAGTAGGTCGCTGCCGGCATTAACTCGAAGCTCCCCGGGGAGCAATCCTCGGGGGGCTTTCTTTTCACAAGAGGCTGCTGGGCGCGGTGGAGGGAGTTCTTTGGCCAGGACCGCTAGCGAGCGATCTTCACCGGTTCGAGCTTGCGATCGGCGAGAAGCTGGTTGAATCGGACGGCCTCGGTCTTGAGCGCGTCATTCAGCTTACCGAGCTGCACGTCCAGCTCTGATGAGAGTTCCTGTAAGGCCGCATAGGCCTGCTCGGTGGGCCGTCCATCCCCGGTTTCGATGCTGAGCATAAGATTGGCGAGACGGTTATTCAGTCTGATCGGATAGTTCAGTGCATCCAGCTGGCTCCGGAGCCGTACTTGGTAGATCTCTCCTTCCACCTCGCTCAACTTCTCGTTCAGCAACTCACCCACAGATGTGATCTGGTTGTCCCTGGCCCTCTCGATGCGATCCCGGACTTGTCCCTTCACGTCGCGGATCAAGCTGACCGCTTCGTTTGCTTCGCTGATCCTGTCGCGAACCTTTATGGCCAATGAGAATTGCTCCTGGATATCGGCATCGGTGATATCGGTCAGACGCGGATCGCGCAGAACCTTCAGCGGCTGCGCTTGTGTTTCTCCGTCGGCCGTCACCCGAACCTGATAGTCGCCGGGAGCCGCGATCGGTCCGACGGGTGAGCCCACCCACATGACCATTCCTGGGAAGACCGTCGCGCCCTCATACCGCAGATCCCATGCGAAGCGATTCAGTCCGGCGTGGTGGGAGGGCCTCGGTCCCCGTCGCTGGCCTATGCTTTCTCTCGCCTGCGGTCGGCGCTCTCCTCTCACATCTACCTCCGCCGTGCTGGTGAACGTACGGATGACGTTCCCGTCAGCGTCCAGAATCTCGATCACGATTCTCTGTGCGGATTCCCTCAGGACGTAGTCGATCACAGCCTGGTTCATTCGCCGGATAGTGTCGCGAGGTTTGAATAGATACAGAGCAGCGGTCGTTGTCTGCGGGGCGAACTGCCTCAGCGGCCCGATATCGTCCAGGATGTAGAAGGACCGTCCGTGCGTGGCGATCACCAGGTCGTTTTCCTCGACGACCAGATCCGGAACCTGCGTATCCGGAAGGTTCAACGACAGCGATTGCCAGTTGCCCCCGTCATCGAAGGATACGTACACACCATGTTCGGTCCCGGCATACAGCAGCCCTGCCCGCTTCGGGTCTTCGCGCACGGCGTGGACGAAGTCATTCGACGGAATGCCGTTGACGATTTTCTTCCATCTCCTGCCGTAGTCATCGCTTTTGAAGATGTAGGGAGCGCGGTCGTCGCGTTCATACCGCTTGGCCGCGACGTACGCGGTACCGGGATCATGAGACGAGGTTTCGATAAGGCTGATCCGGCTGAATTCCGGCAGGTCCGGTGGCGTGACATCTTGCCAGTTCTTGCCCTCATCACGGGTGATGTGGACCAAGCCGTCGTCCGTACCTGCCCAGATCGTGTTCGGATCGTGGTAGGACGGCGCGATCGCGAAGATAGAGCCGACGCTCCGGCGGTCCTGATCATTGGTGCCGGCACGAGAAAGGTCCGGGCTGATCTTCTCCCATTTCATTCCGCCGTTCGCCGTGCGCCACAAGTGCTGTGAAGCGGCATAAAGCACATACGGATCGTGATGTGAGAATACGAGGGGAATCGTCCACACAAAACGTTCCGCGTCCTCTCCGGTCTCCCAGCGCGGGCTCACTTGAATATCCCGCGCCTGCGCCAGACCCGAGCGGCGATCGAAACGTGTGATCACGCCCTGCGGGCCGGTGGCGTAGAACAAGTCGGGATCGCGAGGATGGGGCGCAATCGTGCCACTCTCACCGCCGCCAACGGCATAGAAGGGCCCGATGAGGCTCTCGCCCACAATAGGATTGGTGGACGACGGCGGGGGATTGCTGGGAACGCAGATCGTGTTGGCATCTTGTTGGGCGCCGCACACCTGGTAGGGAATGTCCTTAGTGGTGGCCACGTGATAGAACTGAGCCGTCGGGTACTCTTGGCCGGTCCAGCTCTCGCCGCCATTGAATGACACGTTCGCACCGCCGTCATTGCTTTCGATCATGCGGCGTGAATCGTCCGGTGCGATCCACAGGTCGTGATTGTCGAGGTGAGGGACTCGAAGGGTCGTGAACGTCTTCCCGCCGTCGGTTGATTTGTAAAAGCTCAAATTGAGGACGTAGACCGTGTCCTTGTCTTTCGGATCTGCATAGATACGGTTGAAATAGGAGGGGCGCTGCCGGAGTCCGCCCTCATCGTTGATCTTCGTCCAGGTGGCTCCTCCGTCGTCGGAGCGAAAGACACCGCCATCTTCAGCTTCGACGATGGCATAGACGCGATTCGGATCTCCACCGGAGATGGAGATGCCGATCTTCCCGATCGTCCCTTTCGGTAATCCCGGGTTCCGGGTGATCTCCGACCATGTGTCGCCGCCGTCGGTCGATTTGAAGAGGCCGCTTCCTGTGCCGCCGCTTGAAACCGCGAGGCCCAATACAGCACCGCCCGGCGAGATCGTAGCTTGCCAGATGGACGCGAAAAGGACGTTGGGGTTCTGTCGATCCATCGCCAGATCGGCCGCCCCCGAACAATCGTCGCGGAAGAGAATTCTCTGCCATGATTTCCCGCCGTCTTTCGATCGATGGACTCCGCGCTCCTCGTTCGGGCCATAGGGATGACCGAAGGCCGCGGCGTAGACAATGTCCGGATTCTGGGGATGAACACGCACACGAGAGATCACCTGGGTTTCCTCGAGCCCCATATGCATCCAGGTCTTGCCGCCATCGGAGGACTTATACACGCCATCTCCCTGCAGAATGTCGTTGCGCAACTGGACCTCACCCATGCCGATGTAGACCACATCGGGATTGGACTCGGAAACAGCAACCGCGCCTACCGAAGAGCTGTTGATCTGACCGTCGGTCACAGGTCTCCAGGTGGTCCCGCCGTCCGTGGTCTTCCAAAGCCCACCTCCAGTCGCTCCGAAGTAGTATTCCCTGGGGCGACTGAGGCTTCCCGCGCACGCAATCGAACGCCCGCCACGATTCGGCCCGATGCTGCGCCACCGCAGCACGCTGAACAGGTTGGGATCGTAGCCGGATCCATCAGCGACCTTTGGCACGTCCAGGCGGGACATCGGCCGGGCCCCGAGAATCGGCGTGATACCCGCCGTGACCGTCAGCAGACCCAAGAAAAGCGGGGATACAACCCTACGGATGGACATCGAATTCACCCTCCCCTGGGGGAACATGGCTCTGCAGGATTTGTCCTACCGGGTCCTCTGCCGCAATCGCTTGCGTACAGGAAGTTCGATTTCAGCTTGGGGTGTAGGAGATTCGATTTCGGGACTTGTCCGACAAACCGCCTAGAGTGGGGGCCTGGCCCCTTCTGACCCCTCCAACGCATCGTTCTGTTTCCCCATCAGCGTCGTGGTGTGACCGCTCCAGCTCATTATCCACCCTTCGCGCCCTGATACAAGCCACTGAAACAGATTCAGCCGCCCGATCGGGCGAACCTCGACCTGGGATGCGGTATCAATCATCGATGGGGTGGGGTCCTCGACAGGCATCAGGAAGCCCACCTCACCCCCCTGCCCCTCTTCTGCTCTGCGGCGAGGCAACCGCTTAGAGGCGTTCGCGTATACGCCGTAGTAGATCACCTGCCGCTCCCGCAGAAACCGGAACACCTCGATCTGGAAGAGTTCCCGCAGCACCGGACGGTCCCAGCCGAAGACCGTCCGCCACTGCCCCGAAGCATCCCATCCGCCGCCGGTAAGAATCGCGTGTAAATGAGGGTGGAAGCGGGCCCCCTCGCCGAAGGTCTGGCGGGCGATGATCATCCCCGGCGCGTAGCCCTCACCCATCAGCCCTCTCAGGTAGGTGAGGATCGCATCGTAAGCCGCCCGGGAGAGCCCGTTCAGCAGGCTACGATCGAACCGAAAGTAGGCTCGAAGCATCTTGGGCAGCGTGAACACGTCATGTGGCTGGGCTTCGCCCGCTCGGTCGTCGACCGTCTGTGGGAGGTCGGGGACGAGATCTGGCTGCGCTACGTGTCCGGGTTCTGAGGCGGGAGTCCGCATCCCCGCACCGGGTTCAACCGTTCAACCCGAGGCGGAGCCCGGCCACCAGGGCATCCGGCCGACCGGGATCGAATCCCGGACCGATGATGTATTGGAGGTCCGGTTGGAGAGCGAACCACCTGGTCACCTGGATCCGGGTGGTGATCTCGACGGCCAACTCCCATCGCTTCTCTCCCCCTCCGATGAGTTCCGCATAGGTGTCGCTGAGACGGGCTGCCGAGAGGGCCAGCCCGAACTGCCAGTCGCCGGGACTCCCGAGTGACCGGGTGGCGACGATCCCGCAACCCGCGTAACGGTCCACTTCCTCCACCCGGCTGTCGGCCGCTCCGAGCCGCAGGTGGCCGCTCAACATTCTCTGAGCATCATCCCGGCCGAAAGCCAGACTCCGCTCGGCCAGCAGGTACCCCCCCCACGATCCTCGACGGATGAGCGACTCCCCCGTCCCCCCACCGTCCGCCGGGACGGTGAACGTCGAGGTGTAACGCCAGAGCCCCAGAGCGACCTTGCCGTAGCGTGTTGATGAGGCACCAGATCTCACCGCCGGTGCCAGAGGCCGGCCCCCGGATCCTCCCCGACCGGCTGGACCTCCCGGGCCGGTCAGACCTCCCCGGCCGTGAGAGCCGTAGGCCCGTCTCCGCCGGGCCTGCCAGCGGGGAGCGAGGGGGCCGAGCAGCCCGAGTCCCTCACGACCCGAGACCCAACCGAGTTCCGTGCCGATTAGAACACCCTCACCGTTCCCGATCCGATAGCTGGTACGCTCCGAATCACCGGGGTCACCGGGTACGCCGTCGGCGACTATGGCCGACAATCCGAGGTTCTCGGAGAGATTCGTCCGGACCATCAGGGAGAGTGCCGGATAGGGATAGGTCGGCGCACCATTGCGTCCGCTGTAGGAGAACTCGGGGCCCATCCCGTTCGAACTGTTCATGAAGAGGGCGGCGGTCTCGAGGACATCGAACACCGAGTTGACATCGTATATCCCCAGGAGCACCGAGATCCGGTCCTGGAACATCCTTTGCTGCAGCCAAAGTTCGTAAAGCCTCAAGGTCCGGGGGGCTGCGATGTTGCTCACTCCCTGGTAGTCGCCGGTCAACCCCCCCGGAGGATCGCCGTGGATGCCGATGACGTCCAGTCCGATACGGGTGCCGCTCCCGCCCAGGAGCGGGGTTGGATCCACCGTGAGCATGAGGTCGGCCACCCCACGCCAGGCCGTACCACGTTCGATCCCACCGCTGAGGTTGGAGCTGGCCTCTCCGGTGTAGAACGCCTCCAGGGTGATGCTCCCCGGGCCTGGTCGAGCTTCCGATCCGATGGCCTGTGAGGTATCCGCAGCGGTGAGGCGCCGGCGGCGGCGGCCGGCCTGGGCACCTACCTCGTCCGGGACCAGCAGAACGAGCGCGAAGGCCACCAGCCACCCGAACCACCTGTGCGTGTTCGGAAGTCTCTTGTCCGATCGGATCACGGCAGCGGCGGCAGCAGGAACTGCCGGGGCCGGACGTGCAGGACCTGGCGCAGCCATGACTCTGGGTAGCCGAGACTGCGCCCACGGATATACCCGTCGTTGTAGTCGGCGATGAGGGCCTCACCCAGCTCACGCCAGCGGGTGACCACCCGCTCGGCTCCGCCCACCGAGTAGTCGGTCAGGAACCGTACCGCCTGCTCCCGGTCCGCCCCCAGCAGCGTCACTGCAGCCGCTTCCACCGCCGCCTGTCGGTCCAGGAACGCCGCCTCCAGCTCGGACTGCACTGCCCGCACATCCTGAATCATTTCCGAATACATCAGGTGGGAGAAGTTGGAGACGAAGTTGAAGACCCACCAGGCCGACTCCCATGAGAAATCACGGATCGACCCGACCGTGTAGGAGAGGGGCAGGTCATCGATGCAGCAGTAGAAGGGGACATAGCACGCGAAGTTGGTGTCGTCCGGGCTGTACCACATGATCCCCCCCACCGGGTCGGGGAGCCGGGAACGGGACTGGCTGATGAAGGAGAAGGCGGTCTGCTGGGTCGAGATCGACCGTTCCCAGCTGTAGGCGACCCCGTCCACCTCCCAGCCCAGCGGCCGGATCCGCAGCGGGGAGCCGTAGGGACCGGCATCCACCCCGATCGTCATGTCGAAGGGGGTCCCTTCGTAGTGGTCCCGCATCAGCGCCATGACATCACCCACCGAGAGCGGCGCATCCGGCCGGATCGACAACGGGTAACGCTCGGCCCCGGATATCCCCCGGTGGTAGTCGGGCGGAAGCTCCCGGGATGGTGCGGCCCGGCGGAAGAGACTCCAGACCCGGGCTTCGGTGACCCGCAGGTCGGCAGGCCCGGCCGGACAATACGCTTCACAGAAGCTGAAAGGCCGGCCTTCGTCCGGATCGTAGTAACCCTTCTCCACGGCGAACGAGACCACGTCCTCCGAGTACAGGCAGTTCTCCGGGTCATCCAGCGGGAAGGTACCGATCCGGGCTTTGTTGGCGTGGGCGGCGATATGGCCGTCCGGTATGCGGACCGCCACCCAGAGGGCGCCCAGGACTCCGGGCCCCGGTCCGATCATCTCCAGGATCCAGGCCTCCTCGGTGTCCCCGATGGAGAAGGACTCCCCCGAGGAGCGGTAGCCGTACTCTTCGACCAGACCGGTCATGACCGCGATCACCTCGCGGGCGGTCCGTGAACGCTCCAGCGCGAGCTGCATGAGGTCGGGGTAGCTGAGCAGGCCCTGCCGGTTGGACAGTTCCCTGCGTCCGCCAAAGGTGGTCTCCCCGATGGCCACCTGATGCTCGTTGATGTACCCCACCACCGCGTAGGTGTGCGGGATCTGGCGGATCCGTCCCCCGGCGAGGCCCTCGACGAAGCTGTCCGGTTCATGGTCGGCGGCCGGGGTGCGCTCGAGGTGGCTGAGGAACTCACCGTCGCAGGTGTAGGTGATCATCACCGACCCGTCGGTCGAAGCTCCTTTCGTCACCAGCAGGCTGGTGCAGGCATCCGGGATGGGGTCGGTGGTCTGGGCCCGGGCTGCGGCCGGCACCAGCAGCAGCGACGACAGGACGGCGAGAAGGACGATAGCACGGCGAAGGGGATACATGACGAGGATATCTCCCGGTGGGGTGAGCTGGGGATACAGGACAACGGGCGGGGACCGTCAGGCGTCTAGCGCCATCTCCAGCCACGACCACCACCCCGACCGCCCCGCAGGGCACGACCGGCCCCCAGGCCCCGTCCACCTCCGAATGCGATCGGCCGCTGACCGACCGGTCGGCCGGTCAGATCGCAGATCCCATCCTTGTTCAGATCGTTCCAGGCGTACGGTATCCCGCCCCGGCTCCGGCCATAGAGCGTCGACACCTGGCCCGGAACCTGCACGGTGACCGGACCGAGCACGGCCCAACGGCCCCGGCCGTAGGCGATGGGGCGCTGACCGACCGGCTGTCCGGTCAGGTCGCAGATCCCGTCCTTGTCCAGGTCGTTCCAGGCCAGGGGGATACCGCCCCGGCCACGCCCGTAGACGACGGGCGGCTGCTGCTGTTGCGGCGGTTCCTGGGACTGCGCGTAGGCGCAGGCCAGGGTACCGAACAGCAGTACCGCAGCGGAGGTCATCCAGACCTTCTTCATCGGCTCATCCTCTTCCTCGGCTCCGGGCAGGAACGATCACTGCGGCTGCGATCGTCCCTTGTCTACCCGGCATTCTGTTTCAGTGCCACCAACAGGCGGTGGATTTCCTCCCGGGTCTTCTCCAGGTCCTGGATCCAGACGGTTAAGGCATCCCGGCCGTCGCCGGTGAGGGCATAGACCCTGCGCTGGGGCCCGAGACTTTCATCTTCCCAGGTCGATCGGACCAGCCCGTCGGATTCCATTTCCCGCAACGCCCGGTAGACCAGACTCGGATCGAGCCGATCCGGCTCGAAACCGAACGGACCGAGTCCCTGCAGCAGGCTGTAACCGTGGGTGTTCTCCCGGGCTAGCAGGGCCAGCAGACAGGGGCGCAGGAAACCCATGACCCGCCCCCTGCGACCTCCTCCACGTCCCTGTCCTCCACCCCAACCCCTGCCCTGTCCATCCCCACGGGGACTCATCGATCTGATCACTCCTTCGCTGGACCCGGAACTACGGTACCGGTCCAAACCCCTCTCCCGATCACGACGTTTCTGTACCATGATATATATACTATAGACACTACGTCAATACAATAGCCTCGAGGTGACCTGCCCCCAGTGCTTGGTACAACCCCAGAGCTACGATGCCGCTGCCAGTGATGGCGGTGCTTTTCGTCTTCCCCGATGATGAGACCCTCTTCGTCTTCACCGTAAATATGGGGAACGCACCGATCCAGGGGATCCCGCGGAAAGTGGTCGAGCTGGTTCTGGGGGAATCCTGGGAATAGAATTTCTCATCATTGATGCAATATATAATTGACAAATAGCAATTTATATCATACTATATGCAAGAAATATGTGGCACCCGTACCGGGATCAGAACAATGGACCTCCGTATGAAAATGGCCCGCATCGAGCGGGACCTTTCCCAACAGGAGCTGGCCGACCTCGTTGGGGTCACACGGCAGACGATCGGGCTCATTGAGAAGGGCACGTACAATCCTTCCCTGAATCTCTGCCTCCGGATCGCGAAAGCACTGGATAAAACCTTGGACCAACTCTTCTGGGAGGATTCCGATGCCTGAATCCAAGTTCATTCTGGATGAGCGCAATCTCTCTACCATCCGTGCGGTCGGCTACGTCATGTACCTCATCAACGTGATCGCGCTCGCAGCCATCCTGCTCCACCGGCAGTTCGTACTCCATCAGTCCACCCAGGAGTTCACTGATCTCGCCCTGCTCATGGTTTTCAACGCTGTCTTCTTTCTCGGGGCTGTATTTTTCTTCGGCGGATTCTCCTTTCGCCGCTTCCGCCCGCTGATCCTGCTGCTCCTTTATCTTGGTTTCGTGGCAATCGGTATGTGCTTCACGGCGATCAAGTACTTCGTCATCCTCGATGAACCCTTCTCCTGGGCTTTTACACTGCAGAAGTCGATCATCATCGTGATCATCTGCGCAGCCTTCGTGCTGGTGTACGCGCTCTTCGCATATCTGGGACATCGCCGAACCGAGAAAGAGCTTGAGGCGTAAGGAGCGGCGGGATGAGCGCGACCGATCAGTACCTGCTGGATGGTGACGCTGTTGACCTTATAGAGGGCAAAGCCGTTGACCATATGGAAGGCAGGGCTGTTGATCTCTCGGACAGTGAGGCCGTCGAGCTCTGCCTGGCAGGTAACACGTCAGCCTTCGAGCCTCTGGTGAAAAGGTACGAACAGCCTTTATTCGGATTCCTCTATGCGCTGACCTCGGACGTCGAACGCTCCCGTGATCTCACCCAGGACACCTTCATCCGGGTCTGGCGGATGCTGTCCCGGTTCGACCCGAACCGCCCTCTCGTGAACTGGATCTTCGCGATTGCCCGGAACCTGCTGCGGGACAACCGGCGGCGTTCCCGCAGGACCCCGCGCTCGATCGAGCCCGCGGTGGGTGAGAACATCCTGACTGATCCCGGACCTGCTCCCGACGCCGGGATAGAGAAAGAGGACTGCCGGCGATTGCTCGGCGAAGCTCTGGCGCTGCTGCCGGCACGCGAACGGGAAGTTGTGATTCTGAAAGATATTCAGGAGCGGAGCTACGCCGATATCGCACAGATCCTCGGTATCCCTGTGGGTACGGTGGCGAGCCGCGTGTATCATGCCCGCCGCCACCTGATCGAACTGGCATCACTGGCAGCGGCATCGTAGCTCCGGGGTTGTACCAATCACTGGGGGCAGGTCAGTAGCATGAGGCCCAGGCTTCAACCAGCCGGTGGTGCGCTCATACCATACCCGACAAGGAAGCGCCGGACTATGATCGCGCCGCCTCGATCCGGCCTCCGCGATCCTGGAGTCCCGGCGGTGGTATCAGTTCAATTCCAGGCCCATTACTATTTGCAGGGCTTTGTTACGCAGGGTGACAGGACCCTCTTCATAGACGTAGGTCCAATCGTGGGCGTATCGGATCTCCAGTAGCACCGCGAGGTTCGTCCCGAGGGGACAATGGACACCGGTTCCAATATCGGATCCAAGGATGAATCGTTTCGATGCCTCGAAGGAACTCTTAAACCACTCTGAACCGGAACCGGTCCAGATATCCAGGCGGGGACCGGCAAAAACATAGAGGGCAGGCATTCCTCTCCTGATCACTTTCCCGGCGGATATCGACAGAGAGAGATAGTCGATTCGGTATTTAAGACGATTCGTACCGATGACATTGCCGACTGCATCGGTGGCCTCATATTCATCGGCTGATCCCTTCTGCACGAAATGCAGCTCACCCTGGATGAAGAAACGCGGACGTGAGAACTTGAGGAACAGCCCAGCATCGAAACCGGTCAGCGGAAGATCCATGAATTTCAATCCACCGAACATTTCCGATTCATATGTCTGCCAACCGATGCTCGGGCCCAGCTTGATGCCGTATCCCATATCCGGCTGGCAGCATACGGATGGGGGATTGACTAAAACCGACATCCCCGCCAGCAGCAGTATTGTCCGGATCTGCGTGCGCCGGCGGGTCTGATTCAACGACCTCCTCCTCGTATTTCGCGCCTCTTCCATTCGGCGGCCAATGGCCGGTCGTCAGGACTTAGAAACAGCCGGCTACCAGGTCCTAGAAGTACCGTTTGACCTCGTCCCAGTCCGTCGAACCCCGAGTGCCGCCAGGACCGGATCAGGTCTATCCGCTCGACTGTGAGCAGCCCGCGCTCCCGCAGAAACCGGAACACTTCGACCTGGAAGAGTTCCCGCAGCACTGGACGGTCCCAGCCGAAGACCGTCCGCCACTGTCCCGAAGTATCCCCTCCGCCGCCGGTAAGACCTGCAGCAACCTTCATCCACTGCCATCCACTGCCAAGGAGCCGCCCGGATCCGGACCTCAGGCCCCAGCCCCGCCCTCCAGACCCAGCCGCTCCTGGAGCCGGGCCAGCAGATCGGCGGCGGCCCGTCCGACCACCGTGCCGGGGCCGAAGATGGCGCTCACCCCGGCTTCGAAGAGGGGATCGTGGTCCTGGGGCGGGATCACCCCTCCCACCACGATCATGATGTCGTCCCGGCCCAGCGCGGCGAGTTCGGCGATCAGCTGGGGGACCAGGGTCAGGTGCCCGGCGGCCAGCGAGGAGACCCCGACGATGTGCACGTCGTTCTCCACCGCCTGCCGGGCGGTCTCCCCGGGGGTCTGGAAGAGGGGTCCGATGTCCACGTCGAAACCCAGGTCGGCGAAGGCGGTGGCGATCACCTTCTGACCCCGGTCGTGCCCGTCCTGCCCCATCTTGGCCACCAGGATGCGGGGGCGGCGGCCCTCCCGCTCCTCGAAGCGGCGGGCGGCCTCGAGCACCTGCTCCACCACTCCTTCACCCGCCTCCCCGGTGCCGGTCACCTCGCCGCCGTAGACGCCCACGATCGAGCGGATGTCCGCCTGGTGGCGTCCCCAGACCTGTTCCAGGGCCGCGGAGATCTCCCCCACCGTGGCCTGGGCGCGGGCGGCGTCCACGGCCAGCTCCAGCAGGTTCCCCTCCCCGGTCGTGGCCGCTTCCGTCAGGGCGGCCAGGGTGGTCACGACCTGCCGGGCGTCCCGCCCGGCCCGCAACTGCTGAAGCCGGTGGATCTGGGCCTCACGGACGGCGGTGTTATCCACCATAAGGACCTGGACCTGATCCCCTTCCTCCCCCTCTTCCAGGCGCCAGCGGTTGACCCCGACCACGGTCTGCCGGCCGGAGTCGATCCGGGCCTGGGTGCGGGCGGCGGCCTCTTCGATCCGGAGCTTAGGGATGCCCGCCTCGATGGCCCGGGCCATCCCGCCGTATTCCTCCACCTCCCGGATATGTTCCCAGGCTCTCTGGGCCAGGTCGTGGGTGAGCCGCTCCACGAAATACGATCCCGCCCAGGCGTCCACCACCCGGCAGGTGTCGGTCTCCTGCTGCAGGAAGAGTTGGGTGTTGCGGGCGATGCGGGCGCTGAAATCGGTCGGCAGGGCGAGGGCCTCGTCCAGGGCGTTGGTGTGCAGGCTCTGGGTGTGCCCCTGGGTGGCCGCCATGGCCTCGATGCAGGTGCGGATGACATTGCTGAACACGTCCTGGGCGGTCAGGCTCCAACCGCTCGTCTGGCAGTGGGTGCGCAGCGACATGCTCCGGGGGTTCTTGGGATCGAACGGCCGGATGAGCTTGGCCCAGACCATACGGGCGGCCCGCAGCTTGGCCACCTCCATGAAGAAGTTCATCCCCACCGCCCAGAAGAAGGAGATGCGGGGGGCGAAGGCGTCGATATCCAGCCCGGCGGCCAGACCGGCCCGCACGTACTCCACCCCGTCGGCCAGGGTGTAGGCCATCTCCAGGTCGGCGGTGGCCCCCGCTTCCTGCATGTGGTAGCCGGAGACGGAGATCGAGTTGAACTTCGGCATGTTCCGGCTGGTGTAGGCCAGGATGTCCCCCACGATCCGCATGCTGGGACCGGGGGGATAGATGTAGGTGTTGCGCACCATGAACTCTTTGAGGATGTCGTTCTGGATGGTGC
>CAZFHZ010000092.1:0-13015 GCA_964519015.1 uncultured Gemmatimonadota bacterium
ATGCATCGATCCGATCGGCATAGGACGACCTCCGGGTCACCGCGTATGGGCGGCAGGATAGCCGTCCTGCTGCTCTTGCTGGTAGCTACCTCCAGCCCGGCACCGGCCTTCGGGCAGGGCACGGGAAGTATTCCGCGGGTCACCATCGCCAGTGTGCAGGTGGAGGGCGTCAACCGGTTCGATGTGGCGCTGGTGCGCCAGTCGAGCGGGCTCCGGGAGGGGGACAGTTACTCCCTGACCGAGTTCCAGGACCATGTCTCCCGTGCCGTGAAGCAGCTCTGGAACCTTGGACTCTTCTCCGATGTGCAGATCGAGGGGATCCAGGATTCCCCCAGCGACCTCGAGATCGACCTCATCATCCAGGTGACCGAGCTTCCCCGCCTGGCCACCATCACCTTC
The DNA here is from genome assembly GCA_964519015.1 of uncultured Gemmatimonadota bacterium. GTDB lineage: Bacteria > Blakebacterota > Blakebacteria > Blakebacterales > CAYUVJ01 > CAZFHZ01. The sequence continues at coordinate 400 of CAZFHZ010000092.1, forward strand.
AAGGGGAACGACAAATTCAGCCGTAGAAAGCTCCTCGACGCCAGCCGCCTGCGGGAAGGGGGCACCGCCGGGGCCGCGACGGTGGCTACGGCGGTCGATCGCATCCGTCAGGAGTACGAGAAGGACGGTTACCTCCAGGTCACTCTGGAGCCGGAACTCGTGCCCATGGAGGATGACTCGAGCCGGGTCAACCTGATCGTAATGGTGGCCGAGGGGGCCAAGGTCGGTATCCGGTCGATCCGGATCGTGGGGAACCAGGCCCTGAGCGACCGGCAGGTGCGCCGGGCAATGGAGACCGATACCGGTCTCTGGATCTTCAGCCGGGGAGATTACGACCGCCAGCAACTGCTGGATGACCGGGAACGGATCGCCGAGCGCTACCGCGAGGCGGGATTCCTGGACGCCCGGGTGGTCTCCGACAGTCTCGCCTACGACCGGAAGCGGAAGAACATCACCCTCTTCGTGACGGTGGAGGAAGGGGAGCCGTACACCCTGCGCAGCCTGACCTGGGAGGGGGTCACCCTCTTCGACGACGAGAAAGTGCGCGAAGTGATCGTCGCCCAGACCGGGGAGCGGTATGACGAGGTCCGGGTGGGGGAGTCGCAGGCCGGGCTCCAGTCCCTCTACTATGAAGAAGGTTACGTCTACGCCAACGTCGTTCCCAGGCCCAGTTACGACGGGCGCGAGATGGACGTCGTGCTGAGCGTCTACGAAGGGGAACCGGCCAACGTCGCCCATATCTTCATCTCCGGAAACTCGAAGACCAAGGACCACGTCATCCGGCGCGAGGTCCTGCTCAAGCCGGGGGAACGATTCAGCCGGAGCCGGTTCGAGCGATCGCTGCGCGAGGTCATGGCCCTCAACTTCTTCGCCAACGTCGAGCTCGACCCGCCCCCCCAGCCGACGGACAGCGGGGACCTCGACGTGAGTATCAAGGTCACCGAGAAGCCGACCGGCCAGGCCATGATGGGCGCGGGCTACAGCGAGCGGGACGGGCTGATCGGCAACCTCGGTCTCTCCCTCCCCAACCTCTTCGGGAACGGCCAGCAGCTCGACTTCACCTGGGATTTCGGAAGGGTCCGCCGCACCATCCAGTTCGGCTTCACCGAACCTTGGCTCTTCAACACCCCGACGCTGGTGGGTGCCAACGTCTACAACAGCGAGTACTACTGGACGACGTTCTACAAGCAGAAGCGGAGGGGCGCGAGCCTGACCGTCGGCCGGCGCCTGAGGTGGCCGGACGACTACTTCCGGACCACGGTCTCCTACCGGCTCGAGGACATTTATTTCTTCAGTTTCGCCCAGAACTATAATCCGAGCTTCACCTACGACCTGCGGCAGTACGACTGGCCGCTGCGTAACTCCTCCTTCTCCTGGTCGCTGACACGGGATTCACGCGACCGGCCCGAGTTCTCGACCCTCGGCTCGATCAACAGCCTGCGGATAGAGGTTGCGGGCGGCCCGCTGGGGGGGGATGAGCAGTATCTGAGATGGGACCTATCGCAGTCGTTTTTCTTCCCGACCTGGAAGAGCCTGGTCCTCAACCTGCGGATGCGGGCCGGGCTGGTCGAGGGGTACTCGGGCTGGGGACGGGAGGGTTTCGTCCCCTTCAACGAGAAGTACCTGCCGGGCGGGACTTCGTACGACGGTCAGATCCGCGGCTATGACAACCGCCGGGTCGGGCCCCTCGACGTCAACAACCTGGAGGTGGGGGGGCAGTCGCTGCTGATCTTCACGCTCGAGTATCTCTTCCCCCTGGCCCCGGCCCAGTCGCTCTACGGGCTGGTCTTCGCGGACGCCGGGAACGCCTGGCTCAACCTTGCCGATACCGATCCCTTCAACCTGCGCCGATCGATCGGTTTCGGCGTCCGGATGTACACCCCTATGCTGGGGCTCATCGGCTTTGACTTCGGTTACGGTTTCGACCACTTTGACAACGGCCGTCGGAGAGGTCGCTGGGTACCTCATTTCCAGTTTGGGACGCAGTTCTTCTAGGTTAATCTCGGGCCGTACGCCGTCCGCGAGGGAGGCTCCCGTGGACCGGGGGCCATCGGCGGGCGTACACCCGTATCAAGGAGGAGGAGGGCGATGCGCAAGTCCCTGACCGCCGGAGCCTTCGGTGGTTTCCTGTTCGCGGCCCTCGCTGGAGCCGCCCTGCTGCCCCAGCAGCAGATGGGGCCCAAGTTCGGATACATCGATTCGCAGGCCGTGATCGCCGCCTACCCGGGCACCGCCGAGGCCAGAGCCACCTTCGACGCTGAGAACCAGGCGTGGCAACGCCAGGCGACCAGCATGGAACAGCAGGTGAACGCGCTCCAGCAGCAACTCGAGCGCCAGAGCATGGCCATGAGCGAGGAACGGCGCTCCCAGCTGACGGTGGATCTGCAGAAGAAGGCGCTGGAGTACCAGAACTTCCTTCAGGAGAAGTGGGGCCAGAACGGCCAAGCCTACCTGCGCAACCAGGAACTCATGCAGCCGATCATCGATACCGTGAACGCACTGCTCGAGGTGGTCGGCAAGGAACAGGGCTACGACCTCATCCTGGACGCCGCTTCGGGCAGCTTGGTCTATGCCGACCCCAAGTACGACCTGACCCCGATGATCATCGATCGCCTGGGGAAGCAGCACCCGTAGCCGGGGGGACCGCCGAGCGATGCGCGCGAGCGATCTGGCCCGGCTCCTCGACGGGAGCCTGGAAGGGGATGACCTCGAACTCACCGGAGCCGCTCCGCTGGAGCAGGCCGGTCCCGGAGAGCTCTCCTTCCTGAGGGAATCCCGTCAGGCCGGACAGCTCAAAGGGTGCCGGGCGGGCGTCGTACTCGTCCCCACGGACCTCCCCCGAGAGGCGGCCGCCGGGACCCCCGTGATCCGGGTGGCTTCCCCCTACGCCGCACTGCGCCGTGTCCTGGAACTCTTCTATCCGGTCGAACCCACCTCCCCGGGGATCCATCCCTCGGCGGTCGTGGCGCCCGACGCCCGGCTGGACGAGGGCGTCTCGATCGGTCCGCTTGCGGTCATCGAAGCCGGGGTCCGGATCGGCGCCGGGAGCGTCCTCGGAGCCGGAGTCTTCGTCGGCCGGGAGAGTGAGCTGGGCCGGGAGTGCCGGGTCCACCCTGGGGTGGTGGTCTACGCCGGTACCCTGATCGGCGCACGGGTGGAGATCCTGGCCAACGCGGTCATCGGCAGTGACGGCTTCGGACACAGCCGGGAGGAGGGGGTCTACCACAAACTCCCTCACGTGGGTCGGGTGGTCCTCGAAGACGACGTGCTGGTGGGGGCCGGTACGACCATCGACCGCGCCACGCTGGGCGAGACCCGCATCCTGGCCGGCACCAAGCTGGACAACCTCATCATGGTGGCTCATAACTGTCGGATCGGACCGCATTCGGCGGTCGCCGCCCAGGCGGGATTCGCCGGCTCCACCGTCGTCGGCGAGGGGGTGCAGATTGGTGGACAGTCTGGCTTCGGCGGCCACCTCACGGTCGGGGACGGGGCGGTGGTGGGAGCCCAGTCGGGGGTCATCGGGGATGTCGCGCCGGGTGCCTATGTCTGGGGCCTCCCGGCCCGGCCCCATCGGGAAACGCTGGAGGCGATGGCGGGTCTGGCCCGTCTGCCGGAGCTGCGGCGGAGGGTGAAGGAGCTGGAGGAGCGCCTCGAGGCGCTGGAGCGTGAACTGCAGAGAGGGGAAACGGCATGACATCGCAGGCCCTTCAGGCCACCGTCGCTCGACCGATCACCTACAAGGGAATCGGTCTGCATACCGGGGAGCAGAGCAGCGTCACGTTCCGCCCGGCCCCCCCCGACACCGGGGTGGTGTTCATCCGGTCCGACCTGGAGAACAAGCCCGAGATCAAAGCCGACATCGACCATGTCATCGACATCGACCGGGGCACCACCATCGGGACCGATGGCGCCCGGGTCCACACGGTCGAACACGTGCTGGCAGCGCTCACCGGACTGGGCATCGACAACGTCTACGTGGAGCTGGATGGTCCCGAACCCCCGGTGGGGGACGGGTCGGCCATGCCCTTCGTGGAGGTGCTCCAGGAGGTGGGTCGGAAGGAGCAGGAAGCCCCCCGTCGTTTCCTGGTCGTGGAAGAGACCATCACCTACAGCGAACCGGAGCGGGGGGTGGACCTGGTCATCCTCCCCTCCGACCGCTTCCGCATCACCTTCATGGTCGATTACAAGAACCCGGCGCTGGGCACCCAGTACACGAGCATGTACGGGCTGGAGGAAGAGTTCGTCAGTGAGTTCGCCAATGCCCGCACCTTCTGCTTTCTGAGCGAGGTGGAGGACCTGATGGAACGGGGGCTTATCAAGGGGGGGCGGATCGAGAACGCAGTCGTGATCATCGACCACGCCGTCACCGACGAGAAGTTCCGGGAACTGCAGGAGCGCTTCGGACTCCCCGCCGATGCCCCGCGCCAGCCGGGGGAGGTCATCGTGGGGGGTGGGTACCGGTGGCCCAACGAGCCGGTCCGGCACAAGACCCTCGACCTGATCGGCGACTTCGCCCTGCTCGGCATGCCCCTCAAGGCCCACGTGCTCGCCGCGCGCAGCGGGCATGCCGCCAACGTGGAGGTGGTCCGGAAGCTCCGCAAGTATCAGGAGCGGAAGGAGATCGAGTCGAAGTACCAGGTGGGGAAGGCGACCAAGGGTGTCCTCGACATCCAGGCCATCAAGCGCATCATGCCTCACCGTTACCCCTTCCTGCTGGTGGACCGGGTCATCGATCTGGTCCCGCGGGAACGGGTGGTGGGCATCAAGAACGTCACCATGAACGAGGAGTTCTTCCAGGGTCACTTCCCGGGCCAGCCGGTCATGCCCGGGGTGCTCATCGTCGAGGCCATGGCCCAGGTGGGGGGTATCCTGCTGCTCAACACGCTCGAGAACCCGGAGGATGTCCTGGTCTTCTTCATGGCTATCGACGGGGTCCGCTTCCGCAAGCCGGTGGTTCCGGGTGACCAGCTACGCCTCGAAGCGGAGATGTTGAGACTGAAGGGGAAGACCTGCAAGCTCCTCGGCCGGGCCTATGTGGACGGTCAGCTGGTGGCCGAAGGAGAGTTCATGGCTTCGATCCAGGAGCGGGCCCGCGGCCCGGAGGGGGCGGCTTGAGCGGTCCCGGGGTGCGTATCCATCCCACCGCGATCGTGGACCCGGGTGCCCGGCTCGGCACCGGGGTGGAGATCGGAGCGTACACCATCGTCGAAGGGGATACCGAGCTGGGGGACGGCGTGCGGCTCGGGCCGCACGTCCACATCGCCTCCGGGGCCCGGCTGGCTGAGGAGGTCAAGGTCTTCAGCGGGGCGGTCGTCGGCTCGATCCCCCAGGACCTGAAGTTCGCCGGGGAAGTGACTACGCTCGAGATCGGCCCCCGCACGGTGGTGCGTGAGTTCTGCGACCTCAACCGCGGCACCCACCACCGCGGCCGGACGGTCATCGGGGCCGACTGCCTGCTGATGGCCTACGTGCACACCGCCCATGACTGCATCGTGGGCGACCACTGCATCCTGGCCAACGTGGTCCAGCTGGGGGGGCATGTGGTCCTGGGGGAGTGGGTGATCATCGGCGGCAGCACCCCCGTCCACCAGTTCTGCCGGATCGGCGACCATGCCATGGTGGGAGGGGGGTACCGGGTGGTACAGGACGTGCCTCCTTATATGCTCGCCGCCGGGGAGCCGCTCCGGCCTTACGGACTCAACTCTATCGGACTGCGACGGCGGGGCTTCACCGCCGGGACCCTGTCGACCCTCAAGAAGGCCTACCGGCTGCTCTACCGTTCCGGCCTCAACCTCAGCCAGGCGGTGGCCCGCATCCGAGAGGAACTGCCCGACATTCCCGAGATCGTCAACCTGCTCACCTTCATCGAATCCTCGGAGCGGGGGCTGGCGGGGTGAGTGGGACGATGCGACCGCCACAGCCGCTGAAGGTCGGGCTGATCGGCGTGGGACATCTGGGTACCTACCACCTGAACAAGTACCGCGACCATCCCCTGGTCGCCACCATCCTCGTCCACGACATCGATCGCGAACGGGCCCGGCAGAGGGCGGAGGCCGGCCCGGTCGGGGGACGCCCGGTCCGCGTGGTCGACGATGCGGCGGAGGTGCTCGCGGAGTGTGAGGCCGTTTCGGTGGCCGTCCCCACCTCCGGTCATCACGAGGTAGTGCTCCAGGCTCTTGCAGCGGGCTGTCATGTCCTGGTCGAGAAACCGATCGCCTCGACCGCCGCCCAGGCCGACGAACTGGTCACGGCCGCACGCCGGGCGGGGGCCCTCCTGCAGGTCGGCCATGTGGAGCGGTTCAACCCGGCCCTGCAGGGGCTCGAAGCGGAAGGAGTGAGGCCCGGGTTCATCGAGGCCCACCGGCTGGCCACGTACAACCCGCGCGGCCGGGACGTCTCGGTGGTGCACGACCTGATGGTGCACGACCTCGACCTGGTCCTGCACCTGGTGGGAGAGCGACCCGCCGACATGCAGGCCGCCGGAGTGGCCGTGATCGGTCCCACGGTGGACATCGCCAACGTCCGGTTGCGTTTTCCCGGTGGTTGCGTCGCCAACCTCACGGCCAGCCGGGTCTCGCTCAGCCCGATGCGCAAACTGCGCATCTTCCAGAAGGACGCCTACCTCTCGCTCGACCTCCAGGCGGGCCGTCGCGAGATCGTGCGTCTGCGCGACGGGACGGGAGCGTGGGGGGAGGGGGAGCGCACCGTCATGCAGATGGCCGACCGGCAGGTGACGCTCAACACCTTCCAGGGGAGCCGCGATGCACTGGCGGTCGAGATCGACGCTTTCCTGCGCGCGGTCACCGCCCGGCGGGAGGGAAGGGAAGAGGACCTGCCGAGGGGAGTGAGTGGAGAGCAGGCGGCCGCAGCCCTGGCTCTGGCCGAGTCGATCGCGGCGGCGGTCTCCTCCCCGTGAACGGGGACCTCCGGCATGTCTTCCTGGTCGCCGGGGAACCTTCCGGTGACCTGCACGCCGCCGGGCTGGTCACCGCCCTGCGGCGCCTGCGTCCCGGGATCCGCTTCACCGGGATCGGAGGCCGTCATCTCCAGGACGCCGGGGTGGACCTGCTCTATCACACCGACACCCTGGCCTTCATGGGCTTCACCGAGGTGCTGCGCCACCTCCCACACCTGCTGCGGGTCATGGGTGAGGTCCGGCGTTTCCTGGACCGGGAGCGGCCCGACCTGGTCGTCCTGGTGGATTATCCCGGCTTCAACCTGCGTCTGGCCCCGCATGCCCGGGCAGCCGGATGCCGTGTGCTCTATTACATCTCCCCCCAGGTCTGGGCCTGGCACGAGCAGCGGGTCGTGGCCCTGGCCCGCTCGACCGACCTGCTGGCCTGTGTGCTCCCTTTCGAACCCGACTTCTACGAACGGATGAGGTCGGTCTACGGCGAGGCCCCCGAAGTCCGATACGTGGGCCACCCGCTGCTGGACGTGGCCGTCGCCGGGGACCCCGAAGCGTTGCGACAGGAACTGCTCATCCCCTTGGGGGCTGAGATCCTCGCCCTGCTGCCCGGGAGCCGGCGCCAGGAGATCGGACAGCTCCTGCCGGCCATGGCCGGGGCGGTCGCCCTTCTGCGGGCCCGCCGGCCCGACCTCTTCCCGGTGCTCTGCGCCGCTCCGGGAGTCCCCCGGGAGACCTACGCGTCCATCCTCGGCCGCGCCGGGATCGGTATCGCTCCCGCTCTCCCCGCCGGGACCGAACGGAATCCCCGGGAGGGGATCGTGGTGGTGGGGGGGCGGACCTACGATGTGATGGGGGCGGCCCGGGGAGCGCTGGTGGCCTCCGGCACGGCCACCCTGGAGACCGGCCTGTTCGGGACACCGATGGTCATTGCCTACCGTCTCAACCCGATCTCCTGGCGGATCGGCCGGTCTCGGGTTCGCGTCCCCCATATCGGTCTGGTCAACCTGGTAGCCGGTGAGCGGATCGTCCCGGAGCTACTGCAGGACGCTGTCACCCCGCGGAGCCTGGCGGATGCCCTGGGACCGCTCCTGGACGAGGGCATCGAACGGGAACAGGTGAGGACCGCCCTGGCCGGAGTACGGCATCGGCTCGGCCGGCCGGGAGCGGCCGAGCGCACCGCCCGACTCGCACTCGGATTGCTGGAGGAGCAGCGGTGAACCCCCGGCCGGGGACCGGGCTGCGGGGGAGCGCCACGATCCTGACCTGGCGGGTGGGCTCGGCTCTCGCCTCGGTGTTCACCCTCCCCTGGTGGCTGGCCCGCGACGGCGGCTGGCGGGGAGGGACGGCCGAGCGTTATGGCTTCCTGCCCGCCCGGACGGTGGCTGCGGCCGATCCGTCCGGATCGCTCTGGTTCCATGCCGCCTCGGTCGGAGAGGTCGGCGTACTCGCCCGGGTCTTCCCCGGCCTGGCCGCCCTTACGCCCGAGCTCCCGGTGGTGGTGAGCACGGTCACGGCCACCGGACGGGCCCGCGCAGCCCAGCTCATGAGGGGGGAAGGGCACCGCATCTTCCTTCCGCTCGACGCCGTGGGACCGGTCCGGCGCACCCTCCGGTCCCTCCATCCTCAGACCCTGGTGATCGCCGAGACCGAACTCTGGCCCAATCTCCTCCGGGAAGCCTCCCGCTACGGCTGTGCGCTGGTCATCGTCAACGGGCGCCTCAGTGAGCGCGCGCACCGGCGTTACCGGCTGGTCCGCCAGGGGGTGGCGGACGTGCTGGGACGGGTCGACCTGCTCTGCGTCAAGACCGGTGCGGACGCCGGGCGGTTCATCGGTCTGGGGGCGCGGTCCGAACGGGTGCATGTCACCGGCGATCTCAAATCGGAACCGCTGCCGGGAGTGGCCGCCGCCCCCCTGGCCGAACGCCGGACCGCCCTCGGTCTCTCCCCCGAAGGACCCTTGCTGGTGGCGGGAAGTACTCGGGAAGGGGAAGAGCCGATCATCCTGGCGGCCTTCGAGGTGTTGCGGGCCCGACGGCCCGATCTGCGGCTGGTGATCGCCCCGCGCCACCCTCACCGCGCCCGGAGCGTGGTGGAGGAGGTGCGGATGGGAGGCTGGCCGGCCCGGTTGCGCACCGAGGCCGTCCCGGGGCCGGAGGATGTGGTGCTGGTGGTGGATACCATCGGGGAGCTCGAACGCTTCTACGCCGCCGCCTCGGTCGCCTTCGTGGGTGGCTCCCTGGTGCCGGTGGGGGGGCATAACCTGCTCGAACCCGCGCTCTACGGAGTCCCGGTGCTCTTCGGCCCCCATACCGGAGAGACGGGCGGGGCCGACCAGATCCTGCTGGCGGAAGGGGGTGGCTTCCGGGTCCCGGATGCCGCCGGACTGGCCCGGGTGGCCGACGAATTACTGGCCGATCCGGGGCGGCAGGCGGCGGCCGGGGAAGCCGCGCAGCGGGCGGTAGCCGGCGGCCGCGGAGCCTTGGAGCGGGTGCTCGGGCACTATCGGCGCCTGATGGGACTGGAGCCGCCCGTCCACCGGCCACACCGCACCGACCGGGGGAGCCGGGGTGTCCGGGAGGAAGACCGACCCGGTCTCGAGGAGACGGGCGCGTGAGGAGCGAGCTGGAACGACTCCTGCGCCGGATCTGGTCGGGACACCGGTCGGAACCACTTGGGGTGGCGGGGCGTCTGCTCTACCTCTTGCTGATCCCGTTGGCGGTGGTCTGGTCGAGCCTGGTCTGGGCCCGGCGGGAGGTCTACCGGCTCGGTCTGGTCCGACGCCGGCGGGTGGCCGGACTCACCGTGGTTTCGATCGGAAACCTGACGGTGGGGGGGACGGGGAAGACCCCGCTGGTGGTCGGTCTGACCCGGGCACTGCTGGAACGGGAGATCCGCACGGCGGTGGTATCCCGCGGTTACGGGGCAGTGGGGCGGGGTGTCGGTCCGCTGCTGGTCTCCGACGGGGCGGGTCCCCTGGTGGGCACCGAGGCGGCCGGCGACGAGGCGGTGGTGATCGCCCGGGCGGTTCCCGCGGTGGTGCTGGTCAGCCGGGACCGCCGCCTGGGGGCGCGCCTGGCCCGGGAGCGTTACGGCGCGGAGGTGGTGGTCCTGGACGACGGATTCCAGCATCTCCCGCTGGCCCGTGACGCCGACATCGTGCTCCTGGATGCCCGCGACCCGTTCGGCAACGGCTGGACGCTCCCGGCCGGCCGCCTGCGGGAGCCCCTCTCCGCCCTGGGGGACGCCGATCTCTTCCTCTTCGTTCACCGCGGAGTGACCGGGGTGCGCCCCATACCCCCACGCCTCAAGGGACTGCTGCAGGCCCTCCGCCCCGGGGCCGTCACCCTCGACGGGGTGCTGAGGATGAGCGGACTCCGCAAGGGGGGAGGCGACGAGCACCGGTCGATCGGTGAGCTGGTCGACCGGGGAGTGGTGCTGGTCTCGGGACTGGCCGACCCCGCGCCCTTCGAGGCCGAAGTACGGCAGCGGGGAGCGCGCGTGCTGGCCCACCTCGCCTTCGACGATCACCACCGGTACGGACCGGACGATGTGGCCAAGGTGCGGGGGGAGTCGGCCCGGAGCGGGGCAGAGTGGATCCTCACTACCGCCAAGGACGAGGTCAAGCTCGTACCGGCCGGGTTGGGACGGAGCGAGGCACTCTGGGTAGCGGAGTACGCCTTCGAGCCGCGCACGGTGGAGTTGCTTGTGGAAGCGCTGACCCGGCGGGATATTCAGGAAGAGCCATGAGCAACACCCACGCCAGAGAGCCCTACGATATCCTGGTCATCGGCAGCGGGATCGCCGGCTTGAGCTATGCCCTGAAGGTGGCCGGACTGGGCCGGGTGGCGGTGGTGACCAAGAAGGAGGACCAGGCCTCGGCGACCAACTACGCCCAGGGGGGGATCGCCGCCGTCCTCGACCCGCTCGACGACTTCGAGGCTCATATCCGGGATACCCTCACCGCCGGCGCGGGGCTCTGCCATCGTGAGGCGGTCGAACGCATGGTGCGGGAAGCGCCCCGGCTCATCGGTGAACTGATGGAGCTGGGGGTGGCCTTCAGCCGACGTCCGGACGGCCCGGCCCGGGATGGGGCGGGACCCTCCCCGGCCGGAGGGGCGCCGCTCGACCTGGGCCGGGAGGGGGGGCACTCCCGACACCGGATCGTCCATGCCCGCGACCTGACCGGGCGGGAGATCGAGCAGGCGCTCATCGCTGCGGTGGCCGCCCATCCCGATATCGACGTGTTCGAGGAGCACGTGGCCGTCGACCTGGTCACCGAGCACTTCCTCCACCTCGGGCTGGGACCCGGCGGGCGACCGACCGTGCATGGAGCCTATGTCTACGACCGTCACCGCGGTGAGGTGGTGGCCTTCCCGGCCCGGATCACCCTGCTGGCCACCGGCGGCTGCGGTCAGGTCTACCGGCACACGACCAACCCCGACATCGCCACCGGGGACGGGCTGGCCATGGCCGCCCGGGCCGGCTGCCGACTGGGCAACCTCGCCTTCATGCAGTTCCACCCCACCTCGCTCTACGGGACGGGGGATCCCGCGTTCCTGATCAGCGAGGCGGTCCGCGGCTTCGGCGCGGTGCTGCGCAACCAGGCGGGTGAGGCGTTCATGGAGCGGGAGCACCCGCTCAAGGACTTGGCGCCGCGGGACATCGTCGCCCGGGCGATCGACCGTCAGCTCAAGGCATCCGGTGCTCCGTACGTCTACCTCGACCTCACCCACCGGTCGCGGAGCGAGATCGAGGCCCGCTTCCCCCACATCATGAAGAACTGCCTGGAGATGGGGCTCGATCCCTCCACCGACCCGCTCCCGGTCGTCCCCTCGGCGCACTACATGTGCGGGGGGGTGCCGACCGACCTGGAGGGGCAGACGGAGCTGGAGGGTCTGCTCGCCGTGGGGGAATGCGCCTTCACGGGGGTGCACGGGGCCAACCGGCTGGCCAGTAACTCGCTGCTGGAAGGGCTCTATTTCGCCGCTACCGCCGCCCGCCGGAGTACCCGGCTGCTGGAAGACCTTCCCCGGACGGTGCCGGTCCCGCCTCCGTGGGACGTCTCCGGGATCCGCGGCGAGGAGGAGTGGGTGGTGCTCAGCCACGACCAGGTCGAGATCCGCGACCTGATGTGGGACTACGTCGGGCTGGTCCGTTCCACCCTGCGTCTGAAACGAGCGGAACGCCGGCTCACCCTGATCGCCCGGGAGGTGGAGGAGTTCTACAAGCGCACCCGGATCACGGCGGAACTCCTGGAGCTCCGCAACCTCTCCCAGGTGGCCCTGCTCATCGTCGACTCCGCCCTGGCCCGGCCCGAGAGCCGCGGTCTGCATTACCTGACCGATTTCCCCCGGCCTGATCCCTCGTGGGACGGCATTGACACCTACGTGCGGCTCGACTGGGCGGCGGTCACGCCATGACCGTTTCCGTCCGGGTTCCCAACCGCCCCTTCGTAGCGGTGCTCGATTTCGGCGGGCAGTATGCGCACCTGATCGCCAACCGGATCCGGCGCCTCGGAGTCTATTCGGAGATCTTCCCGCCCGACGTCGAATCCGAGGCCCTGGAGGACGCGGTCGGGATCATCCTCTCCGGCGGGCCCAGCAGCGTCTACGATCCCGCCCAGCCCCCTTTCACCAGTGAACTGTTCGCCCAGCCGGTACCTATCCTCGGACTCTGTTACGGACATCAGCTCCTGGCTCAGCA